>JAWXCM010000066.1:0-28709 GCA_034408745.1 Bryobacteraceae bacterium | reverse complement strand
GCAGGGGGAGCCGCGGGCGGACCCAGCGTTACCTGGCCAGCCGCTGCTGTTACCCTGCCTGGGTTCAACATCTCGTCAACATAGAGCTGAGCCTGCGCGACGAGCAGCGGGTCGAGGTGGAACTGCCACTCTGTCCGTGGCAGCAGCGGATTCGGCGGCGGCTGGAACGGCGGCGTGAGCTGCAGTCCAGTACTCTGGCGCTGCAGGAACAGCGGGACGCCGGAAGCGGCGCCAGTATCGACGTCTTCCTGCGTGCCGACAGCGGCTTCGGGCGCAGCTTTGGGCGGCGCCTTCTTCACCTCCGCGCTGTGTGCCGGTCCAGGCATATATTTTACCCGGCCGCTCCTGCCAGCGCCGTGATGGAGCCCGATGCCTCGGCCACCAGCACCGCACTGTCGCGTACGGCGAGTCCGCTGATGACACCCCTGGCTCTCCACACCAACTCGGGCTGATCCGGCTGGTTGGGGTGGACTACCCAGATGGCGCCTCGCTGATCGGAGAAGATGAGGCGGCCGTCGGTCGCGATGAGAGTGCCGGACGGACCAGCTCCGAGACTCGGGCCAGCCGCTGTGAGACGGAACTCTGAGTAGCTGAGACGCTGCCCGTTGTTGCGGAGATCGTAGGTCTGATAGCTGAGGCCGTGGCAGCAATGGAAAATGCCACGTTCGTCGACGACGCCTCGCGGATTTTTGGCGTTGTCGACTTGCACCGGCGTGAGCTTGTTACCGGTGGCGCAGTCGATTCGTTGCAGTTCGTTTTGACCTGGACCCCAGGCGATGCCGTCGACGATGCCGAACAAGTCCGCGCCAGACCATGGCACTGTCCAGCGCCGCTGCCCCGATTCAGGGTCGTGACACTCGAGTCCATCGACAGCGGCTGTCGAGGCGAGGATGCCTTCGGGCGTCACGGCAACGAGGTGAAATTCCGCATCGGAACTCCACAATACGCGCCCATCGGCGGCGTCGACGGCGGATGCGCCGGACATGGCTCCGTCCTGGTATCGGAGGATGAGAAGGCGAGTGCCGCCGAGGGATGCAGCCGCGTACTCCCCTGGTTCCGGGAAGCGGAAAAAGAGACGAGGCGCCTCTGGCGGCCGCCAAAGAAAAACGTTCCCGCTCCTGTCCAGCAGCACAGGATCACCCAGACCGCTCGGGTAGTAATCCTTCAGTTTGAGGTCGAGGGGCGCAAGGGCCTCGCCAGCCGCCCCGAGCACGGCGATGGATTTGCGGTCGGTCACCAGAACGTGTTCCGCATAACGCAGGAAGAACGAATTGGGTGGAACACGCATCGACCAGCCGACCGCCAGCGCAGGGCTGACAGCATCACTGCGCGGAGCGAGATCGAGATGGACAGGCGCCAGTGACAGGATCACTGCGTGTTCCCTTCGGCCGCGGCGTCGATGAGGATCATCCCCCGCACCCGGGCGCGGAAACGCGCGCGAATCACTGTCCTGCGCGCTTCCGAAATTCCCAGTTCGTTCATAGCGTCTTCCAGACCAAGCTCCATCTGTTTGCCGATTTCCGTTCGGGCAGTGCCTTCGCTCATGGCTTTGAATCGAGGACCATCGGGCGTCATCTCGGTCATGCCCGGCGTGCCTTCAAACAACCATTGCATATTGTCCAGGCCGGACAGGTTGTTGAGCATGTCGGTCTGGAGAATGACGTCCCGTCGGAACTGGCTCCGAATGGAGTCCGGGAACCAGCGAGTCCACGACTTGAGCTCCATTTTCCCGCCGGATTTCAGCACGACATCGTAGCGGCGGGTGACGGCCGATTTGGGATCGGACGGATCCATGAGCATGGATTCGGTCTGTTCGAAGGAAGCAACGTCGGAGAGCTTGAGATGGGTGTTGCGGGCCAAAGCCCGAAGTGTCCACGCACCGCCACGCCAGCTGGTCCGGCTTGTGGTCATGTCGGCGATCAGTTTGAAAGCACCCTTGATGCCGCCCGGACGCGATTCGAGGATGCGTGCGAACTGCTCCAGCACCATCGTTCGCTCGGCAGGAGTCCGTGCCATTTCGAGTACCTTCGCCGTCGAGATGGCGGGCTCGCCCTCGGGAGGCGCCTGGGTCATGTAGCCCAGACCTCGCAGGGCCTCAAGTGTCAGGCCACGTTTGCCAGATGCAGCGGCAAGGAAATCGCCGTAATCTTCACGCCCGCCGAACGCCTCCTTCTGCAGCTTTTCCATTGCCGCGCGCCCGAACCTTCGGCCGTACTGCTTCACGGCGGCATCACGCGCCGTATTCAACCGCTGCTCAATGAGATCGAGTGTGGCGAGGGGGTTGGAAGGAGCGTTCTGCGGATTGCGCGACGCCGGGTTCCAGCGGTCGAGTACGCTGACGATGGGGTCTTCGAGCGCACCCTGGCGGACGGCCCGGCCCATCAACGTGCGGTGACGCGCAATGATTGTGTCGCGTGTGGTGACGGGGACGCGCTCGGGCTCTGGGGTCGGCTCGGTCTTCGGCGCTTCTACCTCGACGGTTGGGCGCACGGCCGGCTTCACGCGCTCAATGAGCCGGAGTGGCTCACCGAGATCGATTCCCCGGATGCGGCGGAGGAACTCGATCTGCTCGGCCGAGGGCTTCAGCGCATCCAGCACAGCGGCCTTACGGGCCGCATCGGGCGTGCCGTCTGCAAGGGCAACACCTTCGCGCAGTACTTTGACCCTGGCAGCCACATCCACGCTTCCAGTCACATCGCCGTTACCCCACGTCCATGCACGAACAATCGAACCGCCGGAGATTTGCAGTATCCAGGTCTGGCCGTCGATGTCAACTCGCCTGAACTCGCCACCGTAGCCGCGGCGCTGCTGAATCTGAACCCAGTCGGCGACATCGAGAGTGCGAGGGCTGCCCGGTGCGCTGACACTGGCCTGACTGCGTATCTCCCACGGTACGTCCGTAGCGGCGATTTCCTTGCCGGTGGCGATGGCTTCGGCCGCGCCACTCACCTGCAGAGTGCCGCGGCGCATCCGGACTTCTCCCAGAAACTGAATGAAGGAGAGTCGTGGAAGGTTCCCCACATGATCGAAGGCAGCCTTCCATGCGTTCAGGTCGGCCAGACGTTCGCCGCTGAGCGAGGCCAGCAACCTGGGATTGTTGGCCAGCATTGTGAGCAGGTCGCCGCTCAGGAACGTCACGCGGCCCCCGGCACTCAGTTGGGCCAGCCACTCCAGCGCTGCTTTCGCACCGGGGCCTCTGAGCTCGAGCGCCGCTCTGGTGGCTTCGCCTGCCGGCAGGGAACGAAGTGCAGACGCCGCGGCTGCGCGAGTTTCCGCCGATAAGTCGGGCATGTTCTCTTTCAGCGCTTCGGCAGAAAGGTCCATGCCGCGACCCGACTCGGGAGCGGGTCCTTCCGGGTAGTAGAAAGAAACGCGGCCGTTCGCATCGACGACCTTGTACATGCCGGCGCGCCCAACAGGTTCATAACTGGTAATGGTTTTTTGACGGACCAGCCGGCCGAGGAACGCATCGAGGTTTCGGGCGTCACCGCTGAAAGCAACCGTGGACTCGCCGGTCTCGCGAAGTCCGAGGCGGCCCATGTCGCGGATGTTGCGAAGCTCGGATACGTGCAGGCCGACCTGCGTCTCAATGGCAGCCGCCTGCTGCGCATCAATGATGCCGGCGTCGGTCAGGCCGCGGAGCTTGCTGCGAAACGACCCGTACCAGTTCTCCGAGGAACGCATCAACCGTTCCAGTTCTGTCGGTGCCTGGCCGGATTCGGTCCAGCGGTTGTACTCCGTCTCCAGTGCCTGGCCGCGCGCGCACCTGCTCGAATTCCGCGATCGCTGCACTCTGACGAGCCGCGATGGCGGGATCGGTAGCTGGGGGCTTCGCAAGCGCAGGCAGTGTCGCCATACGATGCGCCACACCCATCGCGAGCATTGCCAGCGCGGTGTGTTGACCGGTTTCCGCTATGGTCTTCGCCGCGCTGCCGGCGGTGATCGGCCCAGGCTGCGCCACGAACGCGTTGGCGGCCGACCACGCCCACAGCGCCGTGAATTGAGCGGTGGCCTGCAGTCCGAGCGGGATGTTGGCAGGTCCGCCGTAATGCGCCGCGAACCCGGCGCCCACGATGTGCATCAGGCCCAGAGTGGCCATGTCCATGCCCGCCTGCAATGCGAAACCCTGCGGCGTGATGGGCTGGCCGGTGATCCCGCTGGTGATCATGCTGGAGGCCATGGTGAAGGCGAGCGAACCGCGGACGAACTGGCCCAGTGCGATCTGAGTGCTGCCCGTCGCGCTGATGGTGACGCCAGAGCCGCCCGCAGCTTCCATGGCAGCCATGCCGCCGTACAGGCTGAGGACTATGGCAGCCACCTGGACGAAGGTTCCCACTCGCTGCAGGTACTCATTTACATCGGTGATGCGCGCGCGAACGCTCGCTTCCTCCTGAACGAGAACCGACTGTGCCTTTGCGAGAACAGTGTCCGTGACTTTGCCGTCCACGGCCGCGGCCAGCGGGACGATCACGCCGCGGCGGATGCGCTGTGCGACGAAAACGTCGCTCGCCACTGCCTGTTCGGTCGCATTCGTCACTGCGTCCATAAGGGCCATGCCGGCCTGGAAGCCAGCGTTCATCAGCGACAGAGCCTGCCCGCGCAGGAGCGCGTTGGTGAGGGTTTCCCCATTCTTGTCGAGGAAGTTCACACGGTCGGCGAAGGAAGCGGCCTGCATTTTCTCGAGGTCGCCGAGACTGTCGAGCTCCCGCAGTGTAAACTCGCGCCGGAAATTGTAGGTGCTTACTTCGTTAAAAGACCCGCCAACAAGGATTTGGTTGTTGCGTGCGTAGCCGTTGATGAAGCCGTTCGCCTCGTTATAGCCTTCCGGCAACCCCTTGAGCTGGGCCTTCATGTCCCGCGTCTTCTGGATCATGGAACCAGAGAAGGCATCGAGATACTTTTCACCCGCGGCCTGAGCGGCGGCGAGACGTCCGTTCTGACGCACCGTGGCTACATCGGTGACTGCGGCGACGATCGCCTTGCGAACAGCCCCGTACTGCGTCTCAAGGCCGATGGGGGCCGTGGCAGGAAGGCCCCGATTCATTCGCCCAATCGCTTCGAGTGCCGCCTGAGCTGCTTCCAGCTTGTCGCCTTCGCGCAGCACGTCGTCCTTGTGCAGCGAATCGAGCCTGGTGCGCTCTCCTGTCAGACGTGTCACCGCCTCCGATGCAGAAGCGGGGAACGCCGTCTGCAGCAGCACGATGAGCAGATCCATGCGGGCCTGCAAGGCGGCGATCTGGCCCGCCGAGGCCTTGTCTTCAGGTTTGACGGCCGTCCGCATGCCCCAGTAAGGCTTGACTGGCATGGTGCGCTTCGCCATCTCATTCTGGACAACACCCAATTTCTTTTCGAGCGTATCCCGGCTGCCGACGGCTGCGGTGGCGAGTTCCGTAAGGAGTTTATCCTCCTCATGCGTGAGTGCGTCCGGGGTGAATAACGCAACGGCTTCCGGAGTGAGCTCGGCTGTCGCTACTGGCGCGCCCTGCGGAGCCGACTGCGCCACCGGTTGCCTTTGAATGCCATAGAAGCCGCCGCGGGACTGCTGAACGGTGTGCGCCGCTTCATGGGCAATCAGCCGTGCGTCGCCGGCACTTTGATGGCTGCCGAGAAATATGTCTTGTCCGCGGGTGAACGCCCGGGCTCCCAGGTTGTCTGCCGACTGTCTTGATACGGGCCCTGCGTGAACTCGCACTCCGCCGAGAGTGGTTCCGAGGACGGGCGCGAAGGCCCGCTGCAGGCGCGGGTCGACTGGGTCACCCGAGTCGGACGGGCTGCCTGCCGAAGGCGCGCCGCGGCCGTCCGGTGAGGCTCGATCCGCAACGCGATCGGCTTCCTGCTCCAGCGCGCTTCCAGGTTCGTCGACAGGCAGTGTTCCACCGCTCAGAAACAGAGGCAGGCGGGACCCGGCGGTGGTTCGGCGCTCGGCCCATGCGGGAACACCCGATGCCGCGCCAGACTGGAGCTGTTCTTCTTCGGGCGCGGGAGCGGGCTTCGGCACCTCGGTTTTCAGCTCTGTAGTCTGGGTTGGCCCGGGCATTATTCGGTGGCCTTCAACTCGAGCGGCATCTGCCGCCCCAGCTTGCGGTACTCGCCTTCGAGTCCCTGGGCCAGATCGGCGTACCGGATAGGCCGCTTCTGGCTGCGGGCCAGTACCGCGGCCAGCAGCACGACGTTGCGTATGTTGCCGCCGCACAAATCCGCGACTCCCGCGACACGGTTGAGGTCGGCGGCCGGTATCTCATGCGTGGCGCCCAAATGGGACTGCCACAGGCCGCGCCGTTCCTCTGGCCCTGGCAGAGGGAAATCCACGATCGCGTCGAGGCGGCGCGAGAAGGCCGGATCGAATCGGCCCTGGCTGTTGCTGGTCAGGATTGTGATGCCGTCGAAGGACTCGATGCGCTGCAGCAGGTAGTTGGTTTGCGCGTTGGCGAATCGGTCATTGGCCTCCTTTACGTCGGTTCGCTTACCGAACAGGGAATCCGCTTCGTCGAAAAGCAGCACCACCTCCGCCTGTTCTGCGCGGGCGAGCAGTTGAGCCAGGTTCTTCTCGGTCTCGCCGATGTACTTGCTGGTGACTGAGGCGAGATCCACACGGTAGAGCGGCAGCCCGAGCCGCGTGGCCAGCCAGCCAGCAGCCAGAGTCTTGCCGGTGCCCGAAGGTCCCACAAAGAGCGCGCGGACTCCGGGCCGGTAGCGTGTGGAGGCAGAGGCGCCGAGTCCCTCAGTGAGGCCATCGCGGGAACGGCACCGCAGCACCAGCCGATTGAGATCGTCGCGGACACTGCCTGGGATCACCAGCGCTTCGTCATGTATCTCGTCGGGGAGCGGCTGCGCCAGCGAACTCAGGCCTGCGCCCTCTCCGGTCCAGGCCGCGGCTCTGACATCTTCGTGAGCAGGTTTACCGCGGCCTCTGAGCGTAGCGCCGTAGCGGGCCAGGCGGCCAAGATGTGCGATGCGGCCAGTGCCATGTCGATAGTGGTCGGCGAGTTCCCGTGCCAGCTGCCCGTTGCCGAGAGCTTTGGCCCAAAGTTGACGCCGCTCCTCACGCGGCGGGACCGGGAGGGTCCAGTTCCACGCCGCGCCCGCCTCGTTATCGACATGCCCGTCGGGTCCGCACACGGCGAGCACCGGTCCGGTGTAGAAGGAGATCGACGGGACGTGCCTGCGCTCGGAAGGACCGAGCTCCATGCAGTAAACGGGAAGCAGCCCGCGAAGGAAGAGCCAGGGTCCGAGGCCCGCGATTTTGTCGCTCTCGATGAAAAGGGGGCGCCGGCCCATACCTCTCGCAATCTCCTGCGCGGTCGATTTCGCTTCGGCGCGAGACCCGGAGCGGATGACGAGCAGGCGTTCGGAGGAAGACGACAAAGCACGCCCATGGAGCGCGCAAAGTTTGACGACGGATTCGGGCAGCGGCGTCTGGGGAGTTTCGCCCATGCCGATCAGAGCTCCCGGCCAGGACGAGTCGCGTCCCCGCAGAGCAAGGGCGATCGGGCGAGGCACCGCCACCGACCGCTCAGGGAGCGGCGAGTGGTCTCCAGCGAACTGCAGGACTCCGCTCTCAATCGCCTGGCCTCCGCCCAGTGCGTCCACCGAGGCATCATGCCCTGCAAGTTCGGACAGCATGGCCGACAAAAGTCCGATGGTTGGGCGCGACCCACCCAGCGGTGCCTGAAGCATTGCAATGGCTCGCCCAGCCATGAGGCCGTCTTCCACCGCGACTGCGGTTTCCACGGCCAGCATCTCCGCCGGAGTGAGCCCGATCTGTCGGCCGAGACTCACCAGTGGCTGGTCGACCGGCGCGGGAGCGGCGAGGTATGCGGCGAGTGCCTGAGGTCCCGCATTGTGCGGCAACGCATCAGTGTGCCGCGACAGGAACGCGATCTCCGGACGTTGCGCCCAGGCGTCGCCGGAGCAGAGCCGGGCTGCGGCGGCCAGGGCAAACGACTGGAGCGAGAGCGACATCCCTGGGATTCGGGCACTTATTTCCGGGCTCATGCGAGGTACCCGAAGACGGCCTTGATTTCCGAAGCCAGGGACTCGCGTTCGATCGGTGTGAGATCAGGCGATCCGTCTATATGGCTCTTCAACCCGTGAACGACCATTTGCGCGAGGCCGCGTGGAAGCGTGTTTCGCAATGTTGCGAGACCCCGCTGAATGGCACCTCTGGAAGCGCAGAGGTCGGCTACGATTTCAGGTGTGAGGCTTGTGAGGATAATCTGCTCCAGGCCAGGCGACGCAGCCGCGATCAGGGCGTCGGCGGTGCCGGGACTGGCTGTCTGCAGCGTCAGGAGAAGAACGGCTTGCTCTAACTGATCGGCGGGCAGACCCATGTGGCGCGTAATCCAATTGTCGAGATGGGCGCGAGCGGTCGCCGACCAGGGGGTGCGGGTGAGCGCTTTGTCGAGCCTGCTGTTCACGCTGTGGCGAAGCCTCGTCAGGAATTCTGACCTGGTCAACTGACCGGGACCGGGTTGTATTGCCGCGTTTTCCACCAGGAGGCCCGTGCGTGCGGGCCCAATGAAAGCGGGCACGCCAACTCCGGCGCCGCTCAAAGCCGGTTGCTTTCCGGCCGCCTCGCCGGACTTGGTTCGCGGACGAAATTGCAGGGCGTCGAACTCCATAGCTCTACTCCGACAAGTAGTGGAAGCGGATCACTTTACCGAGCCAGGGCAGCCAGCCTGGGTCGATATCCAGTCCGGCCTTTCGCACGCGAATGTCAGCGTGTTCCAGACGGAACAGGACGTCGATGTGTGTGCGGGTGGCAGTGATGCGTCCGGGCCGACGGACGAGGTTGTAGAGCCCCAGTCCGGCCTGCAACCTCGACCAGCGGCGCAGAGTGCGAACCCAGTCGCGAAGCAGTCCGGGAGGCGGATCGGGCACGTGCCCTGTGACACCGTTGCTCAGCAAGGTGTTGAGCGCAAGGACGGCGGGGTCTCGTGCGGGCGTTCCGGTTCGTCGCGCCACGTCCAGCAGGAGAGCGGCGGTGATCTCAGCCGCAATCAGGTCGGGCTGCTCGGCGAGCCACTCGGGGAAATGGGTTCGCATCAGCACGGGAAGCAGGAAGTAGAGGCCTGCGCATGTGGTGGGCAGCGCCACGTCTGAGGCCGCGGCCAGCCCTGGATCCCGCTCCGGCCCCACAGTGTTGGCCGGAGCAGGCGTAACGTCAGGTGCGGGCGGGAGCCGCGGCTCATGGTCGACTGCGGAAAGCGGGGACGTGATGCCCTCTGCCTCTGCCTCAGGGGCCTGTTCCCGGGCGGTCGCAGGTGGCAGTGGAGGAGGAGGAGGCAGTTTCGCCTCAGGTCGCCGGGCTTCGAGTGGCCGCGCCGGTGCGGTTCCTTCGATGAAATTTGCCGCCAGGATCATGGTTCGCGTATTCGACGCCAAACCTGGCCGGGCCGCTACAAGCAGCACGGCGGCAAGCCAGAGCGTACGGTCGTCCGTGGGTCCCCATTGCGCGGCCCAGCGCCGCAGCACCACCGTCCAGGCAGTGGGCAATGCCACTGCTTCCGTTGGTGTTTTCCCTGCGATGGCGGGGACACCTGGATGCGTCGCGGCGTCTTTGCGGCTCCATCCGGATGACGCCAGCAGCGCAGAACCGTCTGGTTCGGCGAGCATCTCGGCCAGTTGGTCCATTCGGCCGGCGGAGATCAGGGCGGCAGTCACTTCAGCCATGGCCAGACGCGCTCCCACGGCGCCCGACTCCGCACGGGCTTTGACAAGCAGGGCTCCAAGCACGGTGCGCAGTCCGGCCGAACTCGGCATGTCCGGTCGCCACGCAGGCACCGCACGAGCCCAGAACCAGGCAGTGGGCGCGCGGCCCAGGGCGATCTCGAGGGCCAGTATGACGTACGGCTCAAGCGCGTCGCGGAAATAGACGGCGGCACTCATTTCAGCGCCTGGCCGACTTGCATGAACTGCCGTCCTGCCCGCCAGGCGCATCTGATCTTCAATCCGCAACGCCAGTGTTGCAGACGTATCCCTGGGACGGATGCGGCCGAGAGAAAGACGTCGGATAAAGAGCACGGCAGCGCTGTCGGCCTCCGGAATGCTCGCTACCCGCAGTGCATCTTCCACCAGCGTGGCGCCTCGGCGGACAAGCGCGTCACTGGGCGCGCTCAGCCGAAGAACCCGAACCCGACGCTCGGCCGTGGGCGTCATCGCAACAGCATCCCTGCGCGCGCATCAAAGGTGGCAGCTTCGGCGAAGTGCGCTACTGCGCCCTGCTCGAAATTGACCGTTGAGGCCGAGGACTGGATTACCCGCGCCGATGCCATGCCCCCGCCCAGGTCCTCGACCACGGCACGCGCCGCAACCTGGTTATTGGCGTAGACCAGAGCGTGCATGCCCACTCGCACCTGACTGACATTCACAGCAATCTGGAAAATTCCGCCCACTTTCACCGTGGTTCGTTTGGGTATCGCTCCCGCCACGATTTGATTGACCGGTGCGTGGCTGGCAAGGAGCAGGGCTACGCGGACCAAGTCATTCATCAGGGTAACGGCCTGCGGCTGGTTGGTATCGATGCGTCCGAACAGCCACTCCACGGTGATCTGCATCTCCTTGCGGTCCAGGACGTCGATGGAGCCCCATCGAGGCAATGAGTTGAGATCGCGGAAGTCGAGAGGGCCGTCGTACTGGCTGGCGCGCTCGGCCCAGTTCAGCCGGATGGCGGGCAGAACGGCGCTGAAGTGGACGTAGAGGCAGGCGGCGACCCGATAGATGTTCTCGAGCTCCTGTGCCGCCTGGCGTGAGGCGTCGGCGCGCACGTGGCCTGCGTCAATCAGATCGCCTAGTGAAACGATGGCGATCGCGCTTTGGTGGATGTTCTGCCAGCTCAGCGAGGCATACGGGCTCAGGTCCACTTGCGTGGTGAACAGGCGTCGCTGTGCGATAACGTCCTGCTGCGCGGTGAAGGTCCGCGCAATTGCAGAGGCCAGCGGGCCGGATTGCGACATCGCGAGCGGCGCAGCGAGCTGCAGGTCCGCAAACGAAGCGCGCCGTTTGGAAAGCTGCAGGACTCCAAGCACCTGGTCGAGACGGTCGAACCGTCTGAAGATCGGCGAGACATGGCGGAACCAGCCCACCGGCGATTCGCGCAGTACGTTCACCATGGCCCGCAGTTCCGGCGGAGCGTTCAGTTCCTGCCGCAGGCAGGCCGGGACAGTGGCCTCCGAAACTGCCGGGTCAATGGCACGATACGGAAAGCTCCTTGCGTTGTCCGCCGTGCGCGGGCGGAAGTAGAAGACAAACTTCACCTGTTCGTTGATGATCTGATTACGCCTGGCATTGATTCCGTCGACGCGGCTGGTTTCCTCTGCCAGCAGCGCGCGCGCGACAGAAACATCGTGGCGAGCCTCAGCGAGTCCGTTCGCTACAACCTGCAGGCGGGTCAGTGCCTTGTTCTGCAGATCATAGACAGCTGCGATGGTTGCGTTGCACAGCGTGACCGCCCGGCGGTAGGTTTGCACCCGGCCTTCCATCAACCGCAGCAACTGAATGACAGTGTCCATGGTTCGGACGCCCGTGGCGAAGAACGCCGCTTCGTCGGAATTGTCCGGAACCCGGTCGAATTCGCCGGCAAGAATCCTGCCGACTGTTGCCTGATCGATCCTCGAAAAGGTAAGTGCCTCCTGGTTGGGTCCCCTCAGACCAGGGACGGGCAGATCGCCGATGCTGACGGTGTCCTTGTCGAGGAAAGAAGAGATCACGTCGGCCTTGCTGGCCACCGTGAACGCCCTGGCCTCCATAGATGGAGCGGGCTTCAGCCGTTCCGCGATCGTGACGGTGCGAAAATCTTCCGAAGCTCCGATCGCCGGCGACTGCTGTGTGATGTTCGAGGTATTGAAGAGAGCGGCTCTCACCGGTGTCGAATCCGCGAAGATCAGATTTGTGGCCTGGCTCGCGAGGGCGGTATCCGCGATTGCGTTTGAAAAAAAAGCAGCCGACGGAATCTCCACTCCTGCCGCCCCGGCGAAACGAATCGACGGCAGCTCCCGTGCGTTGAAGCTGAGACCTGTGCGTGGAGTGGTGACCCGGGCGTTGAAAATCGCGTTGTCGCGCAGGGCCAGTTCCGAAAGTTGCGAGGGGAACCTGGTAGGCAGGGACGTATCGGGTGCGGTGGGCACGGCTCGACTCACACGCGTGACATCGGCCGCCGAGAGTACGGTTTCCGGTTTCGTTTTGGATGCGGCAAGAAAGGCGCTCAGATCTTCCTTCAACGTCGCCGCTGTGGCCGACTGCGCGATCGTGGCCATGGATTCCGAAGTGGCCAGACGAGTCGCCGCCGAATTGCCGAGCATGACCTGGCGGTGGCGGTAGATGTCGGTTTGTACCCGCAGGAATCCGAGGTCGATGCGGTCATCGGAGCGTCTGACCTTCGGCTCCAGTACTTCAGAGATGAAACGCCTGAGGCCAAGGCTGCTGAGAACATCGACGCCTGCTGCAGTCAGTTCGTCCCGTACACCGGGCATGGCAGACAGCTGGTTCCGCAGTTCCTGAAGGGAGGTGACGTTCCCGTCACTCACGCCGTACGCATCTTCTGGCAGCCGGAAGCGGGGATCGGCTTCGTCGATCTGCCCGTCCGCCACGGCCTCATCCGCTTCCAGTGCGTCCGGGTCGGGCACCACGAAATTCAGAGCCTTGCCTTCGAGTGACTGGTTTAGCGCGGAGGCTTTGCCGCGAAGGTCCGCGCGTCGATTTAGCCAAATGCCTCGCGCATTCGCGAACCGGTCGATAGTCTGCTGAAACTCCGCATCCACCTGTTCAATCTGCAGCAGGTTCGGCTCGAACCACATCTGCGGAACGGGCACCAGTATGCGCACTCTGTCGGTCGACTGCAGATCGAAAGGCGCGAGGGAGGCCGTTGCCTTCACAACCGCGTCGAGCTGCTCCAGAGGAGCGGGCGCCACGTCCGCAACGTACGAACCCGGGAAAAACGGCGTCTTTGCGGCCCGGCTTAAACCACTACTGGCGAACGTGACGGCGGTGCGAGGCAGCAGGCCCACAGGCGGCAGGAACCGGAACTGCGCAGCGACGTCATTGACGGGAGCACCCTGCAACGCGGGATCCGTGAGCTGTTCAGAGAGCTGCTCAATGCGTGCCTGGTCGAGCAGAGCGTTCCCAGTGCCGCCGGGGATCGGGATGGAGCGGCGCCGCGCCTTGCCGCCGTGACGTGCGACTGCTGCGCGGTCTGTGAACAGCGGTGTCCATGTAGCGTCGAATCCCATCAGCGCGACCGGCAGACCCAGTTCTTCCCATGGCGCGACCTCGCCGGCGGACCTGGTGGCTTCGCTTTCGAAGATCGCCCAGGCAAGTCGATTGCGCCACTGCGCGTCGAATGCGGGGAGGGCAAGCGTGGCTTCCGGCCATGCGTAGAAAACCAGGCTGACGGCATCGACAAGCTGCTGGTCGTCATATGGGTCGTCCGCGGGATCCTGCACGCACTGGTCGTCGGGGTCGAACTCCCCGGCGATCTCGACCGTGACGGGCTTCAGCACCAGAATTCCAGCCTGCGGCAAGGCGATACCTGCATCGATCAGCGTGCCAAGGGTTGCGCCGGCGGGCTGGCCCGCAAGCAACGTCGCGGGTGCGCTGACTGGCAGATCCCGGACAGCTACCCGGGCGCCAAGGGGCACAAAGGCTTCCTCGCCGCTGGCCGTCAGGCCGAGCCCGGCCGAGAGCTGCACGAAGTACACATCGGGAGTGCCGGCCTCCCGGTCCAGCCCGACTTCGAGGCCGAAAACGACGCCGCTGGAGAGGACTTGTGCGCGCGTGGTCAGCCTTCCTGCGCGCCCATTCTGTTCGGAGGTGAGGCCGATGTCGCTGAGGGCGCGGCCAGGGAACAGGTTCAGCCTTCGGTTCCAGTCGACGACTCGTGGCTCGAGCGGCGGACTGACCCCGACCACCTGCTCGCCGGAAACCGGATTAACGATTCGTGCGGGTCGCATTGGCAATGCCTCCCAGCCTGGAACGGATGAGAACAGCGACTCTTGCGGGTGCATCTTCCGCTCCGCTTGCCGCCTCGGTGGCGATCTCGTTCGCCAGAGTCGCGAGCACAGCCGGCGCGAGTGTCCTGCTGGCCCGGTCGAGCTCGATGGCTGCCCCCGAGTTGGCGAGGACCGTCGCTATGGCCGGCGTTCTGAGGTCGGTGGAAGCCGCTTCCATCCTCTTCAGCCCTTCGCCCAAACCCGCTGTTTCGACCCGCGACAGTGTGGTCAGAGCGGAGGTTGCGTCGAGCGTGGGAGAAGCTGTCAGGTCGCTGAGAGCGGCCTGCAGCAGCGTTGGCGAGTTCACCACAGCCTGCGCGGAGAGGCGTTTGACGATCTCCGCCCTGGCCAGCGTGCTGGACCGCCCCATTAACGTGTCGAACTGTGCCCGGACGCCGAGTGCATCGATTTGATTGTTGAGAGTCAGTTCCCTCTGGACATCACCGGTATTGACCAGTGTGATGGTTCCTGTAACCTGGCTCTTGACCAGTTCGTTTCGACGGCGCACATACCACAACGAGGAGCTTTGCGAGAGTACCTGGCGCC
The DNA here is from genome assembly GCA_034408745.1 of Bryobacteraceae bacterium. Taxonomy (GTDB): domain Bacteria; phylum Acidobacteriota; class Terriglobia; order Bryobacterales; family Bryobacteraceae; genus JAWXCM01. The sequence goes on along the minus strand of JAWXCM010000066.1, from coordinate 14,178 downwards.
ATGCGTTGTCGGCCACGGAGGACACGTCGAGGGTCGGCGGCAGCAGACGCGAAAGCGTCAGCCCACGCAGGACATCAATGGGACGGCGTTGCGAAAGCTGCGCTGGAGCCGCCGATCTCAGCGGCACGGTCAGGTTACCGAGTTGCGCGGCAAGGCTCGCAATCTGAGCCCGGGGGGCGGTGGCGAGCACCAGGACTGACGTCGACTCCAGTTCTTCCGGCGCAGCCGTGAGATCGATGGGGTTGAGCATCAGGCCCTCTTCGATGAGGGCACCCAACTCGTCCTCAGGGATCACTGAGAGATTGACATCCACCTGGGCGGGGAAGTAGATCTGACTAAAGTCCGCGGGATTGACGGCGGCCGACGGCATTGGACCAACAGCCGGGAGTGTAAGGAAATGCTCCGACGCCGCGAATCGCAGACCGCGGCTGCCCCGGGAACGCTGTTCCAACACATCGTTAAACTGCCGGACGTATTGCAGCAGGTGCGCTTCTCTCAGCGCTCTCGGAACAAGGTTGAGACCCAGCACGCTGCCCTGCTCCGCACCTGCTTCGCGACGCACCAGAAAAGGGTCGAGCCACTGCACAATGCCCCGGTCGAGCGCGATCATGGCAATCGGAAGCACTGCGGAAGCGATTCCGCGAGTCTGGCCCTCGACAAAGATTTGGCGTGCAATTCGCGAGCGAATATCTTCCGTTTCGTTGCGACCGCCATCGTCGGGATAGGGAATTACGGAAACAGCGACTGCTTCGATGATGTCTCCGTCCTCCACGGTTCGCGCGCCGTCGACCACGGTGGGGTAGGAGGCGACCGGATTGGCTGTGAACTCAACGGGACGCAGTGCCAGCACGAACAGCCCGGTACGGCCGCGGGCCGGAGCGCGTGGGATCCGGCTGAGACCGAAGGCCGCATCCAGCCGCTGGATCTCGCCCACGTCGGACAGTTCCAGCGTCAGCGACTGCGGAACCATCACCAGCTCGCCTGTAGGCGTGATGCCGTGGCCAGGCTGGATCTGAACTGAACTGGCCGTGGCTCCCCGTTCCACCCCGAGCCCGGAGACGACGCCCGAGCCGCCGGCGCGCCCGAGGTCCGCCTGCCGGGTGAGGAAGTACGTCTGCTCGCGCGTCAGGTCGCGCGCCGTGAGGAAGCGCCCGTCGAAATATCGGGGCCGCGTCAGGCGAGGGTCGAGGATGACGGACCCGGCGGCGCGCAGCCGCTCGAACTCGGAAACGTCGATGCGCTCCCTTGCAGAACCGCGAACAGAGCTGAACATGCGATCTCCTCCTATGCTCCGAGCCATCGCGGCAGCGCATCTGTCGCGTATACGAATTGCCTTACCAGGTTGTCTACAGGAACGTTGGCCCCCGCGGTGCGGGCAGGGGGTGAACCGGACGTGGCCGGCAGCGTCAGGCGGGCCAGAAACAGGGATGTTGTGTCCTGTCCTTCCACCTGCTCCACAGCTCGCTCCAGATTGTCGTCGTCGTCGCGCGAATCGGTGCCGTCGGTCCAGGCGGTGAGAATCGCTTCGTGCAGAGCGGTGCGGCGTGCCGCGGGATCGGGAATCGCAGCCAGATCGGGCCAGCGACTGACGGGCAGAGGCGGCGCGCCGGGCTCCTTACGAATCACCAGCTCCAGACGATACGCGTCACGCAGGCGGGACGGAACCACGGCATCAAGGGCGTCGAACGGTCCGGACGCGAACGCTGGTGTCCTGCTGCGTTCGCACGGGACGAAGCGCACAAACAAGTCGACAAGCACGCCGCCGTCGGCCGCATGGAAGCCCTGAAACAAATCACCGGTTTGCTGTGAGCGGTACCAGCGGCCGAGCCGGATGCAGGCATCGGACGGAACCTCAATCATCCTGCCGAGACGGTCGATGGCGATGCCGGGGTGAACCACGATTTCCTCTTCAACCGTCCCGGCCGCCGGCTTGTACTCGACGTTGAGGCCCGCGAGCGTGCCGCTGCCGTGCAGGTACTTGGCAGCGCGTGCGAGCCGCCCGCGATGGTAGGTCTGCTCGGCGCTGAAATCTTCGGCACCGAGCATTGCACCGGTGGCGTAAAACACGCGATCAGGCAGATAACGCGTCACCAGCGGGTCTTTCACCGTATCGCTCATCGTGGTCCTCTCGTGGTCGGCCGAATGATCACGACGATTTGTACCGGTGCGCTTCGGTTGCCCTGGTCGTCCTGCACAACAAGCTGATACCGGTAGCGCCCCGGTGGAAGTCCGGCGTCAATGGTGAGGAAGCCGGTGGTTGTCGTCCTGGTTTCATTCACTTTCAGGGTCGCCATACGTCAGTCCTTATGTATTGGGCCTTTCGATGACCGGGCCGATTGGCGTCAAAGGCCCACGATCAATGGGAGGTCGCACGCCGACATCGGCCAGACGTGTCCATACCCAGTTCCTGATTTGTCCAGGGGCCACGTCGGACGAGCGGCGTCCGTCCAGATTGAATCGTGCACCTGCCTCCACAGGTGGCACCGCTTCGATGATTGCTGTGGGCAGTCTCGTATCGCGGACGATCACCTCGACGGTGGCTTCCTGCGACTTATTGCCGGAGTCGTCTTCCACAACGAGCTGAAAGACATGCCGCCCGACCTCGAGGTCTTCGACCGTGATTGTCGGGGTGGTGGTGGTTTGGGTGTCGCCAACTCTAAATACAGGCATTAACTTGCTCCTTTGCGATTCGATTAATTCAGTCTGGTCCAGAAATAGCGGACGATTGTTCGACCCGAAGACGCAGACGACTCGCTCGCGTCCAGGGTAATTGCGCTTCCCGGCGCCAGTGCAACCTGCGCAGCGGGCCTGTTCTCATCTACAGTTCCGCCTTCAAGGCGGGGGTCGAGGCTGGGCGGGCGCTGTATGAAGTCACGCAGTCCCAGTCCGCTGATATCTACCTGCACGGGCTTCGGCCGGGGCTTCGGCGCCAGATAACTGTCCACTCCGACGAGCGCTGCCATTCCCACGAGGAAGGCCTCCTGGGCGCGCTCCACCCGCACCGCCACATGCGCGGGCGCCTCCAGTTCGCACACACGGCGGAGGAGGCCGAGCTCCTCCGCGGAGGTGTCGTGATGGACCAGAATGGTGACGCGAAAGGCAAGGCGGTCGAGGAATTCCTGGATAGCGGCTGCCTCGGCGCCCGACGTGGGCATCGTTGCCCGGAAAAGTGCCAGGAATTCTTTCTGATTCTCTTCGCCAACGAACAGCGTGTCCCCGACAAAGGAATTTCCAGAAACTCCAACTCCAGCGAGGAGAGGGTCTTTAGAGTCCGATAAATCGGCACCCAGTATGGTGGAAAATGTCCGCCTCAGCCGAAAATCCTCGAGGATTACGACCCGCCCGCTCGAAACTCCCCCACCCGTTGCTGTTTCCAGCGCGAGCCCCAGACCCTGCAGCGTTCCGTGCCGGCGGGAGATATCCGGAGTCGCCTGGAGAAGTCGACGGCGCCGTTCCTGAGGATAAGCCGAATCGAACGCAAGACCGATCCAGCCAGCCAGCCAGTCCAGCGCTTCATCCGGAGTGGTGCGAGCGTCGGTGACCAGCCAGGAGGAAGCCACGCGGTCTTCGATGGGCGTGAGGATGCCTTCGAAGTTGTCCAGGAATCGTTCCAGAAAGTCGGGCCGTGTTGCCGCCCCAGCCTCGTTGGCATCCTCTCCAAAGACGGTCTCGCGATACAGTTCCGGCAGGTATCGGTTCAGGTAAGAAAAGCGAGATCCCCACGCACGAAGTGCGAAAAGTTCGGGAGTAGTGCGCCCGTCTCCGTAGAGTCGTACACGCGCCCAAAGATAGCGGCCGCGGAGCGTTCGAACCCGAAACCCCGGCCGCTGGATGAGTGCGGTGAACAGCCCCGTGCGATCTTTACAGGGATCACAGGACGTGAGCCCCGTGTAGAACGGCAGTTCCGAAGCGTGGGGCAGCCACGCTCCCTGCGCCGTACCCGGACGGTCGGGAGCATCCTGAAGGTACCCAAACCGGTGCTCGTGCCATGTGGCCGAGTCAGGCGGAGCGACTGCCGTGTCCGTGGTGGTCAGATGAATTGCAATACCGCATTTCGGTGGGAGGTCGGCCTCCACATACAGCCGGTGCCACGCCGTATTGGCGTTTCCGCTGTCTACCGCCCGCTCGTTTCGAACCCAGCCTTCCGAGACGAAGGCCGGAGCAGACAGATGGACCAGAGGCGAACTTCCCGTGAAGGTGGGAAAGTGTCGAGGCAGCGTTGTGCCGTGGACGAATGGACCGCCGTCGTGCTTTGGCAGCGGATAGACGTCGCCCGAAGCTTTTACCGTCCCGCGGGCGCCCCTGATGTCGTACGCTGCCGCGCGTCTTGCTCCCACCAGGAGCACGGCAATGCGATCAGGTCCTGCCCACGTCAGGCTAAACGGATGACTGGCCCCGGCGAGTGAGACCGGCTCACTGAAACGGCCTCCCGCATTGAGCACGCGGACTCGCGCAAGGCCACCTGCAACCCACGTGAGCACCGCGAGTTCACCGGCGTCATTTGTCGCCAGCGCCACCGGATCCTCATCGGCCGGCAAATCCAGTTCGGGCCGCGGCGTCAGTATGGGCGGATCCGGATTCTCCGGAGAGGGCCGGAACGTGCCTGGGGCGTACGTACCTCGCTCCTCACGAATCGGCATGCCGCGCAGGCGCGCAAGGCGACGGCGCGTTCGGTCCAGCACCCACGCTCCGCCGCCGACATGCGTTGCGATGCGCCAGGCTGTGAAATCGGCAGCCGTGACCTCAACCGGTTTCCATCGACGCCGCAAATCCACCAGCGTGACGCTTCCGCCGAGCGCGAGATACAGCACGCCGTCGTACCCATCGGCGAGATCCGTGAGGGTCTGGCCGGGCGGCACTCGGAAGATCGGCGTCGAGCCGGGCACGGCTCCGGTCGCCAGAACTACGCCGCTGATCGAATCGAAGAAAGCTCGCGTACCGTAAGCATCGTTGGATTGCGGAACCGCGGCCAGCTGCGCTTCGGCATTCGCCGGGGCGTCGGGTATTTCAGGGAAATCCCGCTGGCTGCGGAGCACCAGGCTGCGCCGATCCTCCTGGTAGCGCAGGCGCGGCTCATCCTGCAGCCGCCAGTCTGTTGCGGTCCCGCCCAGCATCCAGAAGCGCTGGCCGTTAGCATCCACTGCAGACCTCCGGGACCACAGGCACGCCGATTGTCGCGCCATCGCCGGAAGGTGGATCGAGGTCGGTCGGCGCAGAGTTGCCGGCAACGACCACCACGGCGAGCAATTCGGGCAGTTGCCACAGTTCGAGGGCCTTCTCCGCCGACCCGGTACCGGTCAGCGGGGGGATTCGTTTCCACTTGTTGTCCGAAGTTCGGTCGAACAGATTCACTTCGTTCACCGTGTCGATGCCGGGAACGCGCGCGATCGCGACGTCCAGTTCGCGGTCACGGACGGAGCGGCCCAGACGCCAGCCCGCTCCGTCTGTACCGCCGGGTGTCAAGGGCCAGAGATACGCACGCAGGGCCTCCGTAACGGCGTTGAGCACAGTCTCCTGTCCGAAGCCGTCGAGGATTGTCACGGCCGCGCTGAGCGCCAGAGGCACGTACTCGCAGCCAATCACGTACAGTTCGGTGGCAAGCGGCCGGCGATCGGTCAGATGCGCATGCACCGACTCCAGGAAGGGGCGATCCGGGCGAGGGTTCGGCGCCCGGCGAGCTGCCTGAAATGGCAGCACCATCACGGACACCACACCCGGAACTTCTGAACGACGCTGCCGGGGCTGAAATCTGGGCAACACTTCGACGCGTCCCATCCGCACGCCCGGAGCTTCGGGCGCCAGCCGCTTGTAATCGTCCGCGGTTACGGCGCGGTCGCGGTGGCGAAACAGCGCCGGTATGCGACGCTCGGCTTCTACCAGGGTTTCGGCGTCCTGACCGCCATTGGTGGCGAACGTCTGGATCACTTTCAGGTTGCGGGTGATGTCGGCATTCTGCAGGTTCTTCGCCTTAATGTCGGTCAGCGTTCCGGGAGGCACGTTCCCTGCGCTCCCTCCGCCGGCTCGCATCACGGCCACGCGTACACGACGCGTACTTTCCGGGATCATGCCGCGCAAACCGTCGCCGAACTGAACGGTGCCGGCTTCGGAGTCCAGCGTATACACCTTCGAATCCCGCCCTGCTGTCGCAAGGTCATCCGTCATCGTCCAGACTTCGTAACCGCGGCCGGGATCCTCCACCTGAAGCACGAAAGTCGCACTCTCGACCGACGCAGCCGGAAGCTGCATTACCTGATCGGCGCTGCCGTTGCTCTGTCCCACAACCCGGCCGGTAATGGTCTGCCTCTGATCGATTTCGACGGCGTTGACGCCAGCCCAGCTCAGAGCGAGGCTTTCCAGATCCACTGTAGGCCGCAGCCGCAGCCACGCCACCAGGCGCGATGCTTTCTCCGGATCGTCGAGCCGTGGAGGCTTGTCGCCGAAGCCGGCATCCGGAGCATCCAGAACGTCGTTGCTGGGTGCGCCGATGAATTCGCTGGCCGGAAGAGCAAGCCGTTCCACTCCCCGCCTGGTCAGTCCGCTGGTGCTGTCGCTTACCTGCGTCAGCCGCAGCATCGACGGGCCCGCGCCGTCGGGCAGGCCGGTGGAGATCTCCCAGACGTGCTCGATGCGGGAATTCTGCCCGGCGTCAGCGAACATATCAGGGACTTCGATTGCAGGCATGACGCCGATGCTGATCAGCTGCTGGCCACCCGTAGCGCTTTGACCGAGCGTGGCGCGAACTGCGGCCATCTTGTCGAGGTCTTTCTTCGGCGCCAGCAGGGCCAGCCAAAGGCACCCGTCAACGGTGCTGCGAGGTTTGCTGATGTCCTGCCCCTCCGGCGTGGCCAGTCCGCCCGGAAATACCGGAGTGGTCACGTACGGAGTGGCTGCGCCGTTCAGTCCAAACAGACGGTCGAGCCCCTGAACCAGGTTCGCGAAAGTTGCCGACTCTTTCTCCGTCGGTGCCCGCTTTATGTAAGCCTCCGACGTGACTGGCAGGACACTGAGTTCCGTGAGAGTTTCGAATGGAGCGGGTGCGCTTATGGTGGCCAGTGACCGGAGAACCAGTGCGTCGGTTGCATCGGGCTCATTTAGCTTGACGGATACGAGTCCGCGCGCCGCGACGGCCGGCTTCATCTGAGCACCCAGCAGCCGCAGGAACGCAAGGCGCTGACGTTCCGGGATCAGGTTGACGCGGTAGAGCAGGGTGTCGGTGAGCCACGCAAACAGCTCGATGAGAGTCCGCCCGGGGTCGCCGAGGCGCGGATTGGTCCACTCCGGTGTATGCGCTGGAATGCGCGCTACCAGTTCCTGAACCAGGTCCTCGAAATTCCGGTCGTCAAGAGCGGGTGGACGAATCGGCATGGGTTATCCCTGAACCTGCATCGTCAGACTGAGCTGTTGCGGAGCGCCCGTCCGCCGCATGCGGTAGGCGATGCGCACGCGCAGGTGAGTGGGCTGGTCCACGACCTCGGTCACATCGACGTGATCGAGAATAATGCGCGGCTCCCAGGTGGTGAGCGAATCGAAAACCAGATCGCGAATCCTCCGCCATGTGGTCATATTGCTGGGTTCGTGGAGAAAATTCTCCAGTCCTGCTCCAAAGCGCGGCCGCATCAACTGCTCCCCGGGGCGCGTACGCAGAATGATCTGAATTGAGTGTCGGACGCTCTGCTCCGGAGTCGGGTAGTTGATCTCCCCGTTCTCGTCGGGCGTTGGCAGCAACGGCCAGCCAGTCAGATATGGAGGAAGTGTGGCAGGCATCTATTTCTTCTTTGGAATCGGAATGCAAATCTTTATGAAGAGCATCCACTGAAAAATAATGTCGAATAACGACAGGAAGATATTCAGCACGATGAACGCGCAAATTGTGATGGATGGCAAACTAAAGCTGCAGATCCAGTCGAAGCCGATTCCACCTTGTGCGGAACCCTTGCCGTCGACCATATCTTTCGGGTCGTTGTTCTGGAGTATGGCCGCCAGTGAATCCGGCACGCCAAAGGTGACGTTGGGTTTGAGCTGACGCACCGGCGACAAGTCTGGCAGCACGATGCGGACTGGCGGAGTATTGCTGTTGTCGAACCAGGGAGCTATCAGGAACACGTCGCTGGGATTGCTCCACACCAGCTTCGGCGGGCAGTTATCCGGACGGCGGACGCGCATGAATGCCTGGAGGCGATACTGACGGCGGAAGTCTTCATAGCGCCCTTCAGAGCCCGCAATGGCAGAGAACCGTCCGCGCAGGGTCGCAGCTGCTGCGTTAAGGATTGCCGAGGCACTCACCGCGGACATAGCGGGCCAGTTTTCCGGCATCACCACCTGAGCCACAGGTCCGCCATTCATACCCGTGCGGACCACCAGTGCTTCAATCGCTTCGCGCACGAAGGCGCCTGCACCGCGGAAGGGCTCGCCTGCCTTCGCCATGTTGATCTTGTTCAACTCCGCCATGAAGGGCGTGTCGGGAGTCTCCAGAGCTCCGAACTCGGCGGCGAACTGACGCAGGGCTCCGATGAAGTCCTTCAGACTGGAGTTCGTGGCGCTGGCGTAGTTTAATGTCTGACCCTTGAGTGGCAGGGAGCGAGGTCCACCCTCGCGCACGTAGGTCGGCAGATGCGTCTGCAGGATACCTGGATCCCATGTCGGCGGGGGATCGGCGATCTCGCTGAACTCGGAGCTGGTGAGCGACAACACACCATACAGAATCGTGCGGCCGGCAGCGGCACAGACATCCGGCGGTGCCACGAACAGTGGCGTGAAATCCTCCGTCGCCGGCTCGGGATACGGCGACAGCATCGCGAGCCTGCGATTCAACTCGGCGTTTCCTGCCTGAAGGGGAGGAGGGCGCCGTGACGGGTCTGGATCGTACTCTTCTTCGGCGGCGTTATCGAACCGCACCCATCCACGCAGCCGTTTGCCGAACTTGCGCCAGCCCTCCGCGGTTTCCGGAGTCTTACGATTCCCATTGCTGTCCACCGCGAGGCGTCGGATCACGACTCCCGCGCTTTCAATCTGCGCCGGATCGAGACGAGGCGTCCCGTAACTTAGGCACACCGCTTCGAACAGTACCAGGTTGAATGTCTTGTGCACAGGCTGAAACAGCTTGAGCAGCCCGGTTTTACCGTCGACCGTTGAGGCTGCGGTTGCCAGCAGCTGTGTCCGCCCCTCCGGTGTCTTCAGATCCTCAAGCGTGTTGGTGATGAAATCCGCGTCGGTCCGTTCAAGGATCAACGGTCCGTTCACAGCCGCGCTGAGTGTGGCGCCGCGCAGATCCAGGTGTTGGGTTACCATACGTTCCCGACCCCCGGCGTGTAAGTGGTGCCAATCACGGTTGTGGCCTGCAGGACATCGCACTTCACCATGCCGGAAAACTTCGACATGGCGGCATTCACATTCACCTGGCCCGCGGTGATATCGATCTGACTGGCCTTGACCTGCACTTTGGCTCCGGTCTGGATGGAGATGCCGGTGGGGTCGATGGTGATGGTGCAGCCGCCTGCTTTGATCTCCACTTTGCCGCCGCCGGAATCCGTCACCTCCGCGCTGACATTCCCTGGTGTGGTCAGTCTGATCGTCGGCTGACCGGAAGCCTGTTCTTCGATGGCGATGCGCGTGCCTTTCTTGCCAACGATGGACCAGCGATCAACCTCGTCGCCCGCGCCTCCCAGAGTCTCGGGCGCTGCATCCTTACCGTTCCAAAGACCTCCAACCACGATCGGGAAGCGCGAATCTCCGTTGAGAAAAGTGACCACAACTTCGTCACCAACATCGGGAATCAGGAAGGCTCCACGGTTCGACCCCGCGAAGGGAACGGCGACACGGGCCCACACCGGACCGTTCTGCTCGCCCACGCCGTCGAAGCTCAGCAACCTGATCTGCACACGGTTCCGCTTGTCGGGGTCCTGCACCGATGTGACTTTAGCGAGATAACTGGCGTGCAATGCCGGGCCGGCAGTCATATCCTGGAGAATGCTGTGCATTATTGCTTCCCCATAAACGCGCATTCTGCGTCGAAATCGGTTTCATATCCGTGCGCAAGATCGAATCGATGGCAGGCCCGCACCACGTAATAGCTGTTGTTGAATCGCTTGCCGAGCCCGGTAATATTCACCTGCGTTCCCACGCGCACCGCCGGATTTCCTTCCGCGGTTGCAGTCAGCGTGACGAAACGGCGCGCACGACGGTCGAAAATAGCGTCAGCCAGAGCTTTGGCTTCGCCGCTGGTGCTGACAGCAAGTGCGCCTGTGTGTTCGGACCGGGACCCGAGAGCGGTCTGCAGGGCTGACGATCCGGTCACTCCCGAACCCGGCCCCGGATTGGCTCCGCTGCTCTTTCCGCTGACCGGCTTACCCTGTACCGGGTCCCATCCGGCGGTAGTCACTTCGGTCACCTGATGGGAAAGATCCGCGAGAGCTCGTGCCTTCCGAAGCTGGCTCCCGAGTTCAAGATCGATGGTGCCGCGCAACACATCCTTGTGTGGGGACACGTGCATCTCCGTCGCCACTACCTGCATGTCGGCGTCGTAACGCGCGAGCAGCCGGCGGAGGAAGGCGAGGTCGCTTTCATTCAACTGCACCTGCACACCGAGCTTCTCAGTGAGTCCGGTGATCTTCGGCTTCAGGCTCGCCTGCGAGGCCACCTCGCTGGCAACGTCGAAGATGCTGACGTTGTCCCATACCTTTGTCCTGCGTGTCATTCGAGACCGTTGAAATGCATCTTCGGCGAGCACAACTATCTCCGGAGGCCCGTTCTCCGGAAAGTCTGATTCGAGGCCGGTGATCTTGCCACGGAAGATTTCAACCGGCGTATTTTGCTCGCCGCCATAGACCGCGATCTCTGCACCAAGCTTCAAAATCCGGTCGTCCTCAAACGCGAAATCGCCTCCCCCCGCCGTGTCGCTGGCAAAGTTGCTGACACGCAGTTCGAGCGCCGACATGCCACCTTCGCTCTCGCGCATCTCCATCGCGAGAATCAGCTCAGAGACTTTGGGGTACTCCTGCTGATCTACGCGCACGGTGGGCCTTGCCGAGTAAACTGCTTCGGGACTGAGAGGCTTTTCCGACATCATTTAATCCGCGTGAAGCCGGGCGCTTCGATGCGCCAGACGAACTATCTCCATTCGCAGCTTGTAAGGATCGGTGTCACCTGCCGGCGGTGCCGAGCCTGAGGATTCACTCTGCGGTGCCGGATCGGGTTCCACTTTGCCTTCGACTTCGTCGATATGAACACTCATGTCTGTCCTCCCGTCACTCGTCGAACTGAATGCTGGCCCTGAGGTCGGCGTTGGCGCCCACATCGGCACGCAACGAAGCGCTGCCGGAAATGCTGGCCGCCCCGCCGACCTCGAATGAAGCGTTGCCGTCGGTCACCAGCGAGACGGAATCGCTGGTAACCAGAAAGGAATCGGTATCGAGGCTGAATGAGCTCTGTGTGCCGGATACCCGCAGTCCAGCGAATGCGCCCTCGGCGAACGAAACACCCGCCGATGCCGAGGAACCGAAAGAAGGTCCGCCCGATACATCGAAGCCTGCCGACCCTGAGATGCCGATTCCTGCGCCGCCTGACACCCCAAAACCAGCGCCACCAGATACTCCAAAACCAGCTCCACCGGATACGCCGAATCCCGCGCTGCCGGAGATGTCCAGTCCGGCTCCCCCGGAGATATCGAACCCGGCGCCCGCGCTGATTCCAAAACCTGCTCCGCCAGATATATCGAAGCCCGCACCTCCGCTAATGCCAAAGCCGGCCGATGCGGAAATACCTGCTCCTCCGGTGGCAAACGCTGCTGCCGCCCCCAACTGCACGGAGGCGCCAACGTTTATCACAGCCCCGCTGGGGAAGCGCATGCTCTCCAGACCGTTCGCTGCGGCAACTGCGCGCCCGGCATTCGGGTCGCCGCCGCGGGACGCGGTTGACGTCGCGTCGCTGGCCTCTCCATTGGGCACGTCCACACCCTGCGGCAAAGTCTCATCGGCCTTGCTGGAGCCCGGCTCGAAGATCTTGTCCTGCTGTACCAGACTCAGGTTCACGGAGGAACGCAACGGTACGCCATCGCCAGAGAAGTAGTCGAGCGTTTCCTTATAGGACTCGATCATTCCCTGGAACTTGAACGCGCCCCACTCGAAAAGGACCACCTTGGCCGTCTTCTTCTTCGCATCCGCACCGCCTTCGGCCGGGTCCATCAGAGCAGCGATACGGTTGGTTGTGTTACGCACATCCTTTCCGTCGTGTGTGTTGTCGAAAATCAGGTCCATTGTGAGCTTTGCGGACGCCTGATTGATGACCTGCTTCTTCTGCTTTCCCTTCGACTCTTCTTTCAGCGTGTTGGTGATGGCGTACTGAAGCGACACCGGGTTGAACTGCACCGGGATGGGCTTTTTGTCCGACCCGGTTTGTGCGGTCAGAGTGCCGTGTTTTACTTCAGTCTTGAGATTCATAGCCAGACCGCCTACAGGAACTTCCTCTTGATGTCAGCTTCAGAGAGCAGCGACATTCCTTCATGAGCCAGATGCAATTCCTCCACACCGACCTCGGTGCCTTTCGCGTTTAAGTCGGCCGCCTTGAATTTGATCGGCATTGCTTTTTCCAGCTTCCACGCCAGAACGGCAGCGCCCTGCGGATCGAACATGGTGATTGTGGCCGCCAGGCGATAGGAATAACTGCCTCCTCCCACCAGCTCAAACCACTTCCACAAGTCACGTGTGGTGGTCATGCCGCGCTTCAGGATTACCGTGGACCAGGTGACCTGCCCGGCGCGCTGATGCGGCCCGTGATTTCGTCCGCCTTCTTTGATGACTTTGGGCTCCATGGTGGCCTCGAGTCCCGTGCAGTCGGAGAACGCACCGCTGCACAGGTTCACGTTGCCGGATGCTCCGGACACCAGAGGGTCCACCGCGAAATCCACGTGGAAGCGGAAAACCAGGAGAGGTGTCAGCAGGTTTTCGGAGTTCTCTGCCATGTCAGGCTCCCTCGCTCAAAACAGCCACCTGCTGGTCGGCCTGAAATGCCAGCACCACGGAGATAGTGTCGATTGGTGCCGTCGCTTCAAACTGCACCACCGCAATCACCCTTCCAGTGTCGAGATCCCGCTGGCTCATTGTGCTGCGATCACAACGGACGTTGAATGCCTCGGCTGCCGTTGCGCCCCGCAGCGCTCCGGCGGTGAAGAGGCCTCGCAGCAGGCTGTTGAGCCTTTCCCGCAGTTGTCCCCACAATGCCTCGCCGGAGACCTCGAATGTGCTGTCCTCACCGGCGCGGCGAGCTGCGCGAACTATTGCCGACACAAGGCGGTTGATGGAGGCGGGACGGTAGCTCTCATTCAGACTCGTTGTCACGTCTGAGAGCACCCTTAACCCGGAAGGCGTCGGGCCCAGGAGAGTTACGCGCTCCGGGAATGTATATTCGCCCGCCTTGCTGTTCCATGCCTCGCGTCCCAGCACGGGTACAAAGTCGAAAATATCCTTCAAATCGAGATTTGCCGCACTGCGATAGGAACCGCGGGTCAGCGCATTACGGGCCAGGACCCCGGTCAGAGCACCATCGCCAGGCTCGGTCTGTCCCGGGAGCGCAGCCGACCCTGGCGACTTGACCCACGGGAAAACGAACTGAACGAATGCGGTTGCGACACCGGACGGCGAGTTACTCAGCGCCGCGCCGAGAGGCCCAGGGGCGCTGCCTCCAACCAGGTACCCGAACAGATTGCGTTCCGCATCGGAACCTTCGGCAGGCAGCGGAATCGCCGCCACAAACTGCACCTCCCGGCGCTGACGCGAGACCATGTCGGCCACAAGGTGTATTGCCACAGCCCAGTCCGCGTAGCCTTGTTCATCGCAGCGCGGTTCCGGTATGCCGCGCAAAGCGATGTCGCGCGGTGGAGCGATTTCTCCTGTCGAGCATTCCACAAATTGCTCCGGCGCCGGAGGCGGGTCAGCCGGAACCTCCACAGGCGGCTGGTCGGCGGCGACCGCGTCCGGCAGGTCGGGAAGACACAGAAAGGAAACGTCGCTTAAGCCAAAAATATGCCCGGCGCCGCTCCAGCTGGACCGATCGGCGGGGGAAGGCGAGAACTGCGCAGGGTAGCCCGGCAGCAGGCGTGAAAGCTGTGGGAGGCGTACAGATCGCGGAGCGAGCGGTGGAACAGGATCGCCCATTCTCACCACGTAACACCGGCGACCGCCCTGC
>JAWXCM010000065.1:0-33218 GCA_034408745.1 Bryobacteraceae bacterium | reverse complement strand
TTCACGGGCATCCTGACCGGCGCAAAAATCGACGGCAACCAGGAATAGGCCTCTCCCGCGGCCACCGTAAAGCTCTGGGCCCGAGCCGCCGATAGTACTAATCAGACAAGGCCTATGGACCCGATCCTCTTCTTCGTGCTTCCCGCCGCCGTGGCCACCGGTTCAGCCATGATCTGCTACGTCCTGATGCAGGCTCGCATGGACGTCGCAGTGGAAAAGGAACGCACCGAGCGCGCCCACATCGAAGCAAGGCTGGAGATGGTGGAAGAGATGATGCCGGAGCGTCTGAAGGCAGTCACCGAAGCGTCCCAGCGCCGAGCCTTCGATCAGCTCATGCAAGGCTTCCGTGTCGAGGAGCGCCGCTACATCCGGGACGCCGGAGACGGTCCCGCGATGCTTCTGCAGGAGCGTCTCTACTACCGCAACATGCCGCTGTCCAACTGGATCGAGCACGAACTTCCCACCGGCGCCAACGCCGCGCTCGACAGCCCGTCCGTCTTCAATAACCCCGGGCGCCTGATGGAGTTCGCCGGCTTCCCCGACAACGATCCGTCCGGGGCGCAGCCGCGGGGTGAGGCGGCCATGGATACCAACGTTCCGGTAATCCGCCGGGGTCCACAGCTCCTCAAATCACGGGCTCGGCGCGTCGCGGCGGTCTGATTCTCAGCCCTGTTTGGCAGGGGTGCAGAACGCTTCGAATACCCCGGTCAGGATGCTGGCAATTTCGGGTGCTTCGCGCCGTTCGATGTCGCTGCGGTGCAGCATGTAAACGGGCTTGCCATCCTGAAACAACGCCATGGAAGGTGAGGATGGCGGGAACGCCGCCAGCTTGTTGGAGCGCAGGTGAGCGACAGCGGCTTCGTCGCCGCCCGCAAATACCGTTGCCACTTTCGCGGGACGAATCGAGTGCTGCAACGCCATCCCGACTGCGGGTCTGGCCCGTCCAGCCGCACAGCCACAAACGGAGTTCACCACCATCAACACGCTGCCGCTGTCCGGTCCCAGCAGGCGGTCGACATCTTCAGGGGTTCGCGCCTCCTCGACACCATGTTGGGTGAGGTCCTGGCGCATCGCGGCAATCAGAGGTTCTGGGTAAGGCACAGTACATTCTAACCTGACTTCGACAGCGCCCACTCCATGCCCGCGTGAGCGATGTCGGGCGGTAACGTGTGCGGACCGTCGAACTCCTCAAAACGCACCCGGTACCCGGCCCGTTTGAGTTGCGGAACCAGCCGCCGGCTGCACCGGTCGATGTCGAGGATCTGGTCTTTCGTGCCGTGCGAGATGAAGATCCCGGGCATGCCGGTTCTTTCGACCCCGGCAGGAATGAAACCTGGTGAAAACGCCATCACATGCCGGAACAGGTCGCCATTGGACAACCCGAGCCCGAGCGCATAAGAAGCGCCATCGGAAAATCCACACACCGCGATGCTCTTCGAGTCCACCCGGTGCCGTGCAAACACCTTCGTCAGAGCCTGATCGAGAAAGCGCACATCGCCCCCGTAGCCGGACCGGATCGCATCCCAGGTACCGTCCTCGGAAGCAGGGGAGAGCAGAAGGAATCCAAACTCATCTGCCAGTGCGCTGAAGCGGCGGATTCCCTGCTGTGCGTTGCCAGTCGCCCCATGCAGATAAACCACCAGCGGAACTGCCTTGGACGATCCGCCTGCCGCCGCCGGCACATAGAGCAGACTATCCCGCTCCGCCCGAAGGTCCAGCGGCGAAGCCCCTGACGGGAACCCGCCCTCGGCCGACCCAGCCTTTCCCGGCCGTGCCCGCAGCCGCGAACTCGATTCCGCCCGGCTACACCAGCCGGCTAAGAGCGCGCACATGACAATTCGTCGCGTTGGCATCGTGGTTTCAGACGTGCCATGACTCGAAACGCGACGGAGAGAGCGGCTGGCTGGGTCGCGACGGGTGTGCGACACAGAAGTGACAGTACGTTCGAATCCCACTATAGCACCCTCGCGTCTTCTTATTTTGAGCGTGGTACCGGGATATCTCGCAGCTATCGGTAATTCCAAAGCAGTTCGATATCGATACCGCCTATCTTGTGCGCGTCCTGGTAAGTGAAACGACCATGTCCCTTTTTATCGCGTTCGCCCCAGGCGCCACTTTGCTGAAACGGAAAGCCTTTGCGTGTCCACTCTGCGGATTCATCCTCAATATTCGCGACCTGAAACGCAATATGGTGTACTCCCTCGCCATGTTTCTGCATGTGATCGAGGTATGTAGTCGGGCCTGTCAAAGGTTGTATCCACTCGTAAGCAACCTTGCCGTGCCTCTGCCAGCCGAGAAGCGCATCGAACTGCCCCGGCTGGTCGTGATACTTCAGATCCCACAACGGAGGATGGGTGAAGGACATCTTCGGAAAGCCGAGCTTCGCCCAGTAGTCGGAAACCGAGCTTAGGTCGCGTGCGACAAACGCGTATTGAGAGATCCTTCTCACCGGGGTTTTGCGGGCCGCACTCGCCTGCACGTACGCAATCCCGAGGACGTACTTGCCTTGCGGCTCAGTGTCGAAAAGAACATACTTGCTGCCCGCTTGATTGGGGATAGCTCCGGTGTTCAGCACAGAGACACCACGAGACTTCATGAGGGTCACTTGCGCGTCAATTGCATCGAGGGTAGGCGCATGATGCAGCAACGCCATGATCCCCAGACCATGGCGCTTGCGGAAGTCCGAGAATACCCTGGGATTTTTAGCGACAGGCTTCACGAAATCTATAACGATCCCGGAGAAAGGCACAGTAACCCAATGACTGTCCGCATCGTTGAGAGTTGGACCATCGATCGCCCCAACAGTTCTCCAGCCCGCAATGGCTGCGGCAGGCTCGTCAACCACCCAAAACATCCGGTCGACATTCTCGTACATCGCCGGCAGCTGCGCCACCGCCGGCGCAGCGCAGATAAGGAAGATCGCCTGAAATACTTTCATCGCATCACCGTCCCAGCATCGCCTCGGACACTCCCCGACTCACAAGTCGAAAAAATCAATGCGTGACCGGAGTGGCATGGAAGGACGTGGAAATCTACCCACGCCTGTTTGCGTGACCGTCGCGTACAAGATAGCGTCGTAAGGCTGACCAAATGCTATACCTCGGTCAATCGCGGTGTCAACCGTAACAAGGACAGGACATTTCTATTTGGCGTTGACACCGTAACAAGGACACCGTAACAAGGAGCCGTATATTGAGAAGCGCCGAAGACGAATTGAACACGGACCTCACTGCTCGAGGACGATGAGCACATCCCAGGGGCCCAGCGAAATTGCACTCTCAATTGCGACAGGCGCATCTGTGAGAAGATCTACTCCTTTTCCGTAGGTGTAGGCCGCCTTCTGGGTTTGCCCCGAGAAGTTGAAATAATAATGCAGGGATTTGCCTGAGCCGTTTCGGCCGTGCCGCACCTTGACCGCGGTCGGCAGACTCTGATCCGGTCCGGTCAGGCCAGCACGCTTCAGGACGTCTCGTACAACTTCCCGCTGAAGCACGTCGGTAAGAACCGTTGCCTCGTAAGTCAGAGTGCCGCTGCCGTATTTGTTGCGGGTGATAGCCGGGAACGGCCAGTACTGCGAGTCGACCTTCGCAAGCACCTCCGCCGTATCCACCATTAAAAACTCCTGCCAAACGGAACCCCGGTTCTCATTGCCCAGATGAAACGGGTCCGGTGTCAGCCGTACAGGTTCAGCGAGGCTCGTGAACTCCTGGTAATGAATCCCAGTAGCAGCCCGAAGGGGCCCCGGCGCCATGACAGCACGAACCGTGGAATGCTCGTTGGTGAAGCCGCTTTTGAACGACATCACAACGTGTCCACCACCTTTCACGTAGTCGGACAGTTGCTGGAGCACGGCGTCTGAGGCGCTGTAAAGAGGCGGAACCAGCACTACTTTATATCGGCCGATCCTCGGATCGCCCGCCTGCACAAAATCGGGCTCTATATTTAAGTCGTACAGCGCGCCGTATATCTGGTTCAGCAGCGACATGTAGCTGACGCGGTCGCTGAACGGCATGTAGCTTAGGGCGTTGGCGGAATCGGTGCTTACCAGAATCGCGACTTGATTGTCCTTGCGATAGTTGACGACCTGGGATCCGATCCGCTTTAGCTCCCCCGCAACGCGTGTAACTTCGGCGTACGTGCGATTGGGCTCTAAATCATGCGACAGCACGCCCTTCCAATACGTTTCCTGACCGTAGTGAAGCGACGCCCAGTGCCAGTACTCGACCATGTTCGCGCCAGCCGCAAGATGCGCGAACACCACCTGCCGAAGCTGCCCCGGATACGGCGGGTACTGTGTGCGCGAGTCCCAGCCAATAGTCTGAGCATTTGTTTCCGCAACAAGGTAGTTCGTGTACTTCAAAGACCGGGCGACATCGCCAGACAGCCAGATACTTCTTGCGTTCAGTCGATCCTGTGTCTCGAAGTAAGGATTTGTGGCAACTACGTCCAGGTGCCGCGCAATGGCCCATTGATCGAGGTTGGTATGCACTCCGCCGCTGAAATCGTGGGTGATGAACTGTCCGGGCCGTCTGTATTCCCCAACGATCTTCGCCTGCCACGCCAGGTAGTCGGTGACGATGTCGTGCTGGAAGTTCTCCCATTCCAGCTTGTAGCCTGGATTTAGAATGCCGTTCATCGGTGGTAGATCCTCCCACCGGTCGACGAGTTGCCCCCAATAGACCAGCCCCCAAATGTTGTTCAGCATCGTGGTGGTCTCATACTTCCGTTTCAGGCGCTGTAGGAATGCGGCAGCCGTGTACGGTGTAGACACGCCGGTCGGAAATGTTTCATTGTCGATCTGGTATCCAATGACAGCCGGATGGTCCCTGAATTGTCCGAGGATCTCGCGAACCACCCGCTCAGCGTGCGGGCGGAACTGCGGATGCAGGAAGTCGTAGTTCTGACGTGGCCCGTAATACCCCGGCGGAGAGGAAGACGGGTACGCGGGCGAATATGGAGACTGAAGTGGTGGCGCAGTTCCGTTGTGAGTTACCACCATGTCCGGATATTTCTTGTAGAGCCACGTAGGGATAGAGTAAGTCGGCATGCCAAGGATCACTCTGATATTTGCCTTGTGCATCCGGTCGAGAACTCGCTTCATCCAGGCGAATTCGAATTGCCCTTGGCGTGGCTCCCAACTGCTCCAGGTGGACTCGCCCACGCGCACCAGGTTGATGCCGGCCTTCTGCATCAATTCAACATCTTTCTCGAGCCGGTCGGAAGGCATGTACTCGGGGTAATACGCGACTCCGTATAAGATCGTGTCCATGCGGTCCGGAGCGAATGCCGGCCGCGTTTGCGAAAAGCCGGAGCTCACCGTCGAGACAATCAGCAACGTGGTTAGGATTTTTTTGAGAATCACTCGGGAACTCCCTGGCGTCCGTCGAAGAAGGTGATCCGCGATGCGGTGGCGCGGCATTGCGCTCGCGCCACCGCTCCTTTACCCTGTCGCAGTTCCCGGGCAGTCAGACACACCTTCCTGACGTCTGCTGGTCGTCGAACGCGGAGCGCTTCCCCTGTTGTTTGAGGCAGCGGTCAATGCCGGCCAGGTCAGCGCTTCGGCGGACGCCACCCGCCCACATGCCACCGTACGGCGAGGCCGAAGTCGGCGGGAGGTACGAAACCAGCCCACCTCGCAACAACTTCGCCGCGAGGTGAGATCAGCCTCGTGCCGCTACCCTTTCCTTCGAGCACTCTTACGCCTGGGAGATGCCAGTCGTGAGGCAGGTTCTCACAAGGCTTCGCACAAAGGATCGCGACGTCCAGATTCCGATCTCCGTACTGGGCCAATGCCGCCTGCAACCAAACCGCATTGCTTCGATCCTCCGGGGAGTTGGGCTCCACAAACATGGTGATAAGCCAGTGATTACCGCGATGCGGCAACGCTGGTGGCAGCGCCGCGGTCTCGGTGGGGTGCGGGGAGGCGGCCACCAATCGGTCGACTCGCGGGTCAATGACTTTTTGTCCGCGCCCCGGCGGGACGGCGAGAACCTCGCCGCCATAGTTCCAGGTCGGCCTCCCCATACCGGTGTGCCACCACGTATTGCCGGCCAGATGCAGATCCCTGCTGGAGTGAACCATGCTGGGAGTTGTGGAGACAATCGCGTTATCTCTGAATATGTTCGGGCGTGTGCCCGTGAAATCGGCGTTATCCATCTGAAGGACCGGCGCATCGACAGGAGTGGTCCAAACGAAGGTATTACCGTAAATCTCCACGCCATCCAGTTTTCCACCATCCCAGGTCGAGATGTACAAGTCGCCCTGGCGGCGTGCCAGTCTCGGACTTCGGCCATTGTCAATACACAGGTTGTTACGGATGATGCTGTTCGTCGTGATCTGCTTGCCTGCTGCAAAAACCGCGGCGCAATAGCCCATTGCATCGTGTCCGTAATTATTCTCGACAACGTTGTCGTCATTGCCCCAGTCGATGTCGTACACACCTCCATCAACTCCAGGCGAGTCAACCCAAAAGCCTTCGGTGTGCCGGACGACGCACTTGTTGCAAGTCCACGTCCAGATTCCATTCGGAGTGCCTATAGTCTGGCGCGACTGAAGTCCCGTCAGCCACGCGGCGCTACGTTCGATCAGTCCACCATCGACGCTGAATAACACAATGCCATCGCCGTCCACGTGATGGACGACGGAGTTTCGGATCGTCACATCGCGAATTCGGTTGTCGCGCGAACCGCCGCTGACCACGATGCCAGCCCATTGCGTAGTGTTGTAGGCCGTTACTCCGTCAATGACGATGTCCTCAATCGTGAGGCCGGCAGGAGCCCAGATCGTGACCAGGCCCGTGCGCTTCGTTTTCGGAGTGCCGGTTACATCCCTGACGACGAGATCCTTCAGCCGGAAGTGGCGCAGCGTCCCTTTGGCGCCGCTGATCAGAATACCGTACGGATTCCCGCCGACGGTTTCGATGTTGGAAATGTGCCAGCCCTGCTGATCGACCAGACGCAGAGCCGCTTCGCTCTTCGCGTCCGCCTCGATGACTGGAAGGGGCCCCAACCCGTAAGCGCCTATCTGTATTGGAAGGGCTGCCGTGCCCGAACCTTTTGGAGCGAGGGCGCCGGAGCAGCGGGTCCCTCGTTTGAACAAGACGACGTCCCCGCCCCGGAGCGTGACAGTTGATACTTTGGCGGTAGATTTCCACGCGGCATCCGCGCTGGTCCCGCGGCTCTCGTCGGAGCCAGACTGGCAATCGACGTAATAAGTTTCGGCACTGGCGAAGAAACACGCAGCGCCGAGGATCAGCGCGCGCAGAACGATGCGGCTCATAGAAACATAATCCCCCTGCTGAAGGAAGGCGCTACAAAGCCTTTTGGATCTGGAGTTCGGTCTTCAATAGCGTTGCAGAGTCCGACGTTGCGACATTCGACCGCGCAAACCACAGGACCGGCCAACGCCAGAAAGCCCGCGCGACTTCTTCCCGCACAAACAGCGCGGTCGGCATCCTGGGAATGCCGACCGCGCGTTACAGTTCTATCGGTTCGCCCGACCGATTAGAAATCAGCACGGATGCCGAACTGAAGCTGACGGCGATCGTCCGACACCCCACTGATCTGACCGAACAACGGGCTCGAAGGAGTAGTGTTGAAACCTGTGAACCGGTGACGGTTGAACACGTTCAGACCTTCCGCCCGGAACTGGATACGCATACCTTCGCGAGGAACGAAGTTCTTCTGAAGAGATACGTCTTCCGAGTAAGTGGCAAAGTTGCGAAGCTGGGACACCAGGCGAGGCGCATTGCCGCGCGCATACCTGTTGACCGTCACCGGATCGATGATCTTGCTCGTGTTCAGGTACTTCTTGTCAGGTCGACTGTTAGACAAATCGGTCATGTCGAACGTCGACGCGTTGTAATTTGGATTGAGCAGCGATCCCCCATTCGGATTGTTGATAAACGGCCGGTTCGTTGCGAAGTTGCTGTTAGGAGTCCCGGTAGCGCCGAAGCCGACCGGAGTGCCGCTGGCATAGTTGCCAATGTACTGAAGTGTCCATCCCCCAAAGGCGAAGTTTGCGACGCGAGGC
Source organism: Bryobacteraceae bacterium (assembly GCA_034408745.1). GTDB lineage: Bacteria > Acidobacteriota > Terriglobia > Bryobacterales > Bryobacteraceae > JAWXCM01. Next base: position 25,187 of record JAWXCM010000065.1, on the reverse strand, counting down.
ATATCGCCTCCGAAGCTCCGTCCACGGCCGAATGGCGTGTCGTAGCTGGCGCCGATCTTGAGCACATGAGTTTGGTCGAATTCCATGACGGACTTCTCGAGGCTCAGATTGTTGTAGTCCATCGGACGCGAGTAGTTCATGCCCCACGTGTCGCCAAACGCCGAGCTGATGTTTCCGATGTTCTTTGAAAACGAGTAGTTTGACAAGAACTGCAGTCCTCGGGACAACCGCTTATTAAGCTGGACCTGAAGCGCATGGTAGTTGCTGAAGCCGAGCGGGGAGTTCCAACTGTACAGATCGCTCCAGTAGATCACCGTAGGGTATGGAGTCAGCGTCTGCCAAAGCGGAATGTATTCGCCTTCATTGCCGTAAGGGTACCTCGCCCCCATGGCTTTTGCCGCCGCCGGAATTTCCCCGTCGCTTCCCACCCAGTTCCCCAGCAAGTCACCGAGCGCGAGTGCTTTGGTCGGGAGCTGATTCATCTTGCGAAGTTCATTAGCCTGCAGACCCGTGCTCTTCGTGCCGATGTAGCCAAGGTCCAGAACCATGTTGCCGGGCAGCTCCTTCTGAATGTTGAAGTTCCACTGCTGCGTATATCCAACGCGTCCGCCGCCAGGATCCCAGCTCACAGGACCCCAAATGTTGCGAGCTGCGGAAGGATCGAGTTTCGCGGTTTGCGAGACGCCGCTGTACCCGTTGTCCCAATTGAATGCCGCGCTGTTCGGCGACGGTTGATTAACCTGGTTCACCATGGTGAAGCCCAGCTTGTTGCCCCACGGTACACCAGACCAGCCGTTCGGAATACGGCCACCATAGAAAACTCCGTATCCGCCGCGAGCCGTCATGTTGCGAAGCAACCCCGTCTGCGGAAGCTGCCATGCGAAGCCGATACGCGGCGCCCAGCCGCAGTTGATGCAATTGTCGTAAAAGGTGCTCTTGCCGTTGCGGCCTTGACCGTTTCCGGCAAACTCGATCGCGCCCGGGATTCCGTACTTCGGATCGATAATACTCGGGTTGAAATTATGCAGCCGATCGTACTTTTCAGTACCCTGCGGCTGAAAGTCGTAACGAAGTCCGAGATTCACGGTCAGGCTGCGCGACACTTTCCAGTCGTCCTGGACGAAGCCCGAATACATTGGGAACTGAGAGCCCACCGGATTGTCCGTAGGAACGCTGGCGCTGGTGACTTGACCCAGCAGCATGCTGGCGAAGCCGTGTCCCGTCTGGTTGAAACCCGGAAGACCGGTCACGTCCGCACCAAAGTTGAACTGCGCCGGTCCGGAGCCAACTCGCCAGTTCAACCCATTCCAGCGGTAATCAAAGCCAAACTTGAAAGAATGCTTTCCGCGGATCCAGCTGAACGTATCCACCAGTTGGTACGCTGTCGCCGCCCCAATGTCGTTCGCGTTGTAGCCAAGCATGGGAAAAGACACACGATCGCCACTGAGTCCGCCGATCTGCGGGTAGTTGAAGCCCGCAATTCCTTTTAGGCCGAGTGCGGCAGCGCCGTTCTCGCCAACATGCTTGGAGGTGCTCGGATTGATCTGCCGGTTATACGCAACCATGACGTGGTTCATCATCGTCGGCGACAACGTGTAATCATGCGCGAGTCGCACGTAATGAGACGAAACCCACTGCAGCCGTGCACGCGAAAAGGGTCCGCCGTTCGGATCGTCGAAGTTCCATGCACCGCCCTGGTCGAGCAGAGTCCGCGGACGATCAACGAACACGAATGAGCCGCTCAACCGCTGATTAGTGGTGATGTTGAAGTCCGACTTCGTCGAGAACTGGGTCTGGTTGAAGCCCGCCTGGTTTGAAACAGGGAAGAAGGAATTGTTCAGAAGCGTGCCGAGCTGCGGCTTATAATACTGGCCAAGAATCTTCGTGACATTCTGGGAAACCGCAGAGATCCGGCTTTGCGGGATGATGTTCCCTGGGAACGGATCGCGCACTACCTTACCGTCGACAGTGCGGGTGGTCGAAGGATCGAAGATCTGCCCGCGCAAGATGTCCCGCCCGATCGCATCCTGACCGATCACCTGGTTCGTCAGATAGCTGCTCAGATTGCCGGTATACCAGTCGGTTTGGGGCATTGTCACGGACGGATTTCCACCACCGGCGAACGTTTCGTTGTACTTTTCGTACGCGCTGTACCAGAACCAACGATCTTTGAAGGTCTTCAGTTTTGGGATGCCAACTGGACCGCCCAGGCTCAACGCCCAGTTGTCCCGGCGATCGCGGCGGCGGGGACGGCCGAAGGCGTTGTTCGCAAACGTGTTGGCGTCAAAGCTTTCGTTGTGCCACTGGTACAGACCGCTGCCGTGGTGCTTATTGGCTCCCGACTTCATCACGAAGTTGAAAACACCTCCCGCGGTGCGGGTGTACTCGGCGCTCATGCCGCTGGTTTGCACTTTGAATTCTTCCAGTGCTTCCATGGATGGGCTGGATTCGCCCATATGACCGCTGATATAAATCGTTGCGGATGCACCGTCAAGAACGATTTCCTTCGAAAACGAAGGTGCGCCGTTGATATGGCTCTCCCAGTTATTACCGCCGACGCCCGGGGTTAACTTGTACGCGAAGTTTTCGGCATAACGACCGCCAGAGAAGCCCAGTGGCATATCGATTACAGTCCTGCTCTCAAGAACGGTTCCGACCTCCGGAGTTTCCGTATTCAGCAGGGATGTTTGAGCCGTGACTTCGATGGTCTCGGCCACGTTTCCGACCTGAAGCTGCGCGTCGACGGCGACAACCTGCGCGACGCTCAGCTGAATGCCCTCCCGGTTGACCGATTTAAAGCCCTGCGACTCAAAGGTGACCCGGTACGCTCCGATCGGGAGGTTCGGGACTCGGTACTGGCCAGCCGCGTTACTGACAGAGTTGTAAACCGTGCCGGTATCCACCTGCCGCACCGTCACTTTGACGTTGGGCGCGACGGAACCCGACGCATCGGTTACCGTGCCGGTAATCGTTCCGCGATCTTGCTGCCCGGATACGAAAACAGCAGCCACCAGTAGCACGAAAAGAAGTTTAACGGTTCTGTTCTGCACTTCTAACCTCGAAGTTCGTCCAGAGCGGTGCCCTGAATCGACGTGGATTCTAACGTACGCACAGCCAGCTAACCAATCGGAAGTTCAGCTGGGGACCCCGTACACGCGGCTATCTGCGTGCACATGTCTAACTGAAATGAAATTACGCCCAAAGGTGAAAAATGTCAACCGCTTTCAGTAAGTGGTGTCAAGGCAAAGTAGAAATATTCCCTTTTGCCTGGCCCTCCCGTGGAGTAAGTTAATCTGCCCGTGCCGACGAAGCGGAGACGGGCACTGCTGGCGAGAGCAACCCGTTCAGGAATAGTCGGCCGGAACTCATCGCGGACGATGAGCAGGGCGTGTTCCTCCCTGACGCGTTCTCTTACCCGGGCACGGGGCCGACCAGCGGGAGGCGTCTCGGTCCCGCCCCGGGGGGTTGGTCTGGATTCGGCCACATCGGACCGATAGATTCCGCCATGCCTCAAAAACGCATCCTGATCCATCTCAGGATCATTCGTTGCTGTGGTCAACGGTGGCGGGAAAGGGATCGTCGCAAGCGCTCCAGAACGCCGCTACGAGCTGAGATATGCTTCGAACAGGCGTAGGTCATGCGTGAACCCCTTGCAGTACGTAGCCAGAGAGAGTTACTCGCCCTGTGGCATGGTCCGGCCAGCCAGACGGCCTTGCGCGCAATCCGGCTCACGGTCTTCACGGCAGCCATTGTGGGTGGGGGCCTCGCCTGGGAGTCGGACCTGCAGCGGGGCGCGGAAGCGTTCCGAAAGCAGGATTTCCCGGCCGCGGAGGCCGCACTTCGCCAGGCCGTATCCAAAAACCCGTCTGCCCTCGGGTGGAAGCTGTTGGGCCTGACATACTCGGCGCAGGAAAAGTACGCGGCGGCCGAAGCACCCCTGAGGCGAGCATGCGACCTGAACCCGAGAGAGGACAAGGCTTGTTACTACCTCGGTCGCGTGTTGTACAGCCTGATGCGATACGCCGAAGCCGAGAAGGCCTTCGGGGTCGCTCAGCGCATGCAGCCGGCGGAACGGGGCCGCATTCTTCGGGGGCTCGGTCTTGCACAAGAAGCGCTGGGCAAGGACGCAGAGGCTGAGCGCAGCTACCGCGACGCGATCCGCGCGGGCGAAGGGCGCGCCCGTGTGGAATACGGTATGTTCCTTTACAATCATGGCCGAGCCGTGGAAGCCATACCTCTGCTGCGCGATGCCGGAGCGAAGGGCGAACTGACCCGCGTGGAAGCAGCCGTGCGGGCGGCAGGCAGTTTGCCGGTAGCGAAGCAAACTCCCGCCACCACAGGAGTGACATTTCGCGCAATGCCGTTGCCCATGATCGTCAGAAATGGTGCGACTGGCGCGAAGCACCTCCCCGAGACCATGCTCGGAGGCGTGGCCGTTTTCGACTTCGATGGGGACGGATGGCCCGACATCTTCGTCGCCAACGGCGCCGAGTTGCCCTCGCAGACCAGACCGGACAAGAGTTGGAGCAACCGCCTCTTCAGGAACAATCGCGACGGAACGTTTACCGACGTCACCGAACCCTCGGGTCTCGCCGGATCTGGCTATTCCATGGGCGTGGCCGCCGCCGACTTCGACAACGATGGCCGCACCGATCTGTTCGTCGCCGGACTCAGTGCCAACAAGCTCTATTGGAACCGCGGGGACGGCAAGTTCGACGACGTCACCGACAAAGCCGGCGTGCGAGGCGATGGCCGCTGGTCCGTGGCGGCCGGGTGGTTCGACTACGACCGCGACGGCCGCCTGGATCTCTTCGTAGTTCGCTACGTCGAATGGGTCCCGCGGCACGAGCCGTTTTGCGGCGATCGGAAAGCCAACTACCGCACCTACTGCCATCCCGAGCACTATAAGGCCTTGTCCAATGCTGTTTACCACAATGAGGGGAATGGGAACTTTCGCGACGTGTCCGTCGAGACCGGCGTTGCCGCTCATCGCGCGAAAGGCATGGGCGTGGCGTTCGGCGACTTTGACGGAGATGGATGGCCGGACGTGTTTGTGGCCAATGACAGTGTTCCGAACTTCCTTTTCCACAACCTTCAGGGCCGCGGCTTCGATGAGGTTGCCCTCGCGGCGGGCGTTGCGCTCAACAGCGACGGCGCCCCACGTTCATCCATGGGCGTCGACTTCCGCGACTACGACAACGACGGCCGCGAAGATCTGTTCATCACCGACCTCAGTAATGAACGCTTTCTGCTGTTCCGCAATGTCGGCAACGGCGAATTCGCAGACGCGGCGGGCGTAACGGGAATTGCGGCGGCCAGCCTGCCGTGGACGGGCTGGAGCACCGGTCTCTACGACTTCAACAACGATGGTTCGAAGGATATCTTCGTCTCCGGCGGCCACGTGATGGACAACGCGGAACGCACCTCCGGACGTCAGTCGAAACAACCCAACCTGCTGTTCCTCAATCGCGGCAAAGGCGGCACGTTCGCGTTGCAGCAGCTGCCAGGCGAAGCCCTCCACCGCGGAGCCGCGTTCGGCGACTTCGACCGCGACGGCCGAATTGACGTGGTGGTCACTGCCCTGAACCAGCCACCCGAAGTGTTGTGGAACACGACCGCACCCGCCGGCCACTGGATCGGCCTCCGCCTGACGGGAACGAAGAGCAACCGCGACGGCATCGGCGCCCGGGTCCACGTGGTCACGGCTTCCGGCGAGCAGTGGAATCGCGTCACCACCTCGGTTGGCTATTCCGGCTCCAGCCACCCCGCCGTGCATTTCGGCCTTGGCTCCGACAAAGAAGTGAAACTTCTCGAAATCGACTGGCCATCGGGCTTACGCCAGATTGTCCCGCACATCCGTGTCGATGGCTGGAACGAAGTGAATGAAGGCCACTGACTTTCTGGTATTGCCGTCTGGCATAAGCTGGAGTGCAGCAGCAACCCGGGGGTCTGACAAGCAACGTCGGCTGAGGGGATGCCTGCAACAACAACCTTCAACCGACTGATCTTCCGGCCGTTCTCCGCAATCTGAACCCGATGGTGATCCGGGTTCTGGCCGTACCTGACTACCTTGATCTCCCAACGTTCGACGAAGTCCTTCCGCACCGTTCCGGGCTGGGAAGGATTGGGCTTTATCTTCCGCGTTCACGGGCAGGACTACAACTGTTTCCGCCGGCGAGCGCCCTCCAAAACACTGCAGGATTTCCAACTGCGCCCCCAGGAGAAATTCCTGTACACCCGCGGAGCCATTGACCTGTGGGAGTGGGAAGTCCGACTCCTCGACAGCGAGCAGGGCGCGGACGGTCCGCGTCAGTGATCAGCACACTCTCCTCAGCATTTTTCACGGCGGCTGCCAGCAGTCGGTACCGCTCTTTCGCCTGCCAGTTAGTCAGAGGATCATTTTCGGAATGCCAAACGCGGTCGTCAGGCAGAATACGAATCGGAGGAGCCGGATTGGACATGGACTCTCCATTGGGGTCGACCGCAGGGTTATCGCCGAGTCGCCTTGCAACTACTACTCCATCGTCGCTTGCCGAAGAAAGGGTTACTTTTCCGTGTAGGTCGAGGGGGAGGACCGCGAGAGGTCCACCGACCCGCCCGCGCGTCGCCGACGAGGTGGGCCGGTCGACGAGCGCGTTCCCGGTGGTCGTGCCGCTGCGGGGGGCGGGGAGCTGGCGAGGTCGACGCGAGCCCACGCATGGCCCAGTGGCCACAAACGGACACAGGGCGAGCTGTGAAATCGGCGCGCCCGCGTTGTTGTCCAGCGGGCGCCGGCGTCGCCGCAGGCTCGCAAACGCGCGTCAGAAGCGCGGCATCGCCGGGCTGGCCACCCGTGGTCCTTAATCGCACGATTGTTTGCGAATCCCGGAGGGTGTGCTGTTAACTCGGATTGCGTGGAATCGGCGACCGGTGAGTGCTTAACCCGGCCTGCGCTGGCCGTCATGGATGACGAATCGATCACGTGATGGAGAAAGCGGCGATGATGCTGCTGGAATCGGCGCGGCGGGCGGAACTCTCGTCTCGCCGGGCGAGGCTTAGTGAACGCGGGCCAGCGACTGGCTGCCGGGATGGGTCTGACCGAGGCCGATGTCCCCGCCTAATCGACGAAGTGCGACGCGGCCGGTGAGAGTCGTCCTCGACACTGGCGCTGAGGGTTCTGCGCGAGATGTTCAAGTGGCCGGAAGGTTACAGTTTTGGTACACAATGTGCATACGCTAGTACGAGGAGCGATTATGGGCATCGCGGCCAACAGTCAAACCAGAACAAAGAGATTAAACCTTCGTGCGACACCAAAACAGGAACACTTGATCCGAGTGGCCGCTGAACGCCAGGGCATCAATTTCACGGACTTTATCCTCGATAGCGCATGTGAGAAGGCCGAGCAGGCTTTAGCCGACCAAACCCGCTTCGTCATTAACGAAGAACAGTGGGCTCTGTTCATGAAAGCACTCGATGCGCCGCCGCGAGTGATCCCGCAAATCCAGAGACTCTTCTCAGAGCCGTCAGTCGCTGAAAGCCGTTAGTGTCCGCGGAATCGAACCAGCCGGAACCGGCGCCAACGATCATCATCGAAAAGCTGAATCAGGGTCACAGCCTGTCGGAATTTGACTGCTCGAACAGGACGCTGGACGCCTGGCTCAAGCGCTATGCGTGGACCAGTCAGCGGGCAGAAACAGCCAAAACCTACGTCGCCCATCGCGGAGAACGAGTCCTTGGCTACCACGCCCTCTTGGCAGGATCGGTTCTGAAACAGGAAGCGCCCGAGCGAATTGTTCAGGGACCTGCCAACCACCCGGTCGGAGTGATTCTTTTGACCAGGTTGGCCGTGGACAAGACGGAGCAGGTGGAAAGGCTCTTCTCCGCGACGCCCTTGGGAGAATGGCCCAGGCAGCGGACGTGGTCGGAGTTTGATCGTGCGTTCACGCCATTGACGACGCTGCCCGGAAATTCTACCAGCACCACGGTTTTGAGTCTTCGCCGGTTGATCCCATGCAGGTGATGATGTTGATGAAGGACCTCCGAGCCTCTCTGGCGCGATAATCGGTCAGGCGAAGCGGCCTGAACGGCGACCAAATCGAATGCTCCCAGTTGGCCCGGCAATCCAACTCGACGCTCAGCGTCCTGTTAGGTCCAATCTCCATTTTTCGTGGTCGATCTGTGCTGAAAGCGAAAGCCTCTTTCTGACTCGTTTCACTCCCCGGAGTCGAATTGACTAATCATGCAGGAGTCCGGCAACGCTGGCGAGCCACTACAACAGTGGCGTTGCACTTTTTGCAAATAATTCTATTTCCCGGTTGTCCAGTCACTTAGCCGACTCCCGGCCACTCATCCCACCCCGACAATTTGCACGCCTCATGCTACCCTCCCCGCAGAGGAAAGGAGGCAAATCAGCCTGTATGTCGAGCCAGAAGAAGACCACAAAGCGCACCCCAGAGGAGCGCGCCGAAATCGCCCGCCGCAATGGCGCGAAATCCAAAGGTCCAGTGACAGAGGAGGGGAAGGCCGCTTCCTCTCAAAACGCCACCACCCACGGAATCTACACGAAAAACATCGTGTTGAGCAACGAATCGACCGGCCTGTACCATCACCTCCTGAACGAATACATGGCCGAATGGTCTCCTGTCGGCGTACGCGAAGGAGACCTGGTCCTGGACATTATCCAGGCCCGCTGGCGCATGTCACGCATTATGTGCATGGAAACTGCAGCGATTGAATTGCAGATGGCACGCGAGCGCGCTGCTGTCGATGGCGAATTCGAGGTTCTTGGCGAGGACATGCGAACCAGCCTCGCATTAACCGGAATTGCCGAAAAAGCGATTGCGAAAATGGATTTTCCTGGACGCGCGGAAGCCCGGTTCCAGCGAATCATCGGACGCGCCACCACAGAGCTCGAACGCATGCAGGCAAGGCGCCGCGCCGACCAGACTCCCGCCAGCACCGACTCGGCTGGGTCTGACACGGCGCCAGCACCAGGCAAGGCAAGTGGCGGAAACTGCTGGAAAGAAATCAGCACGCCCTTTAATACTGGTAAGCAACTCCGGCCTGCCGCCCAGTTAAGAGCCAGGCCAGCCAAAGAAAAATGCGGAAACGAACCCAGTTGCCGCGGCCGCCGACCCCCGGTTCGTACATCCACCATCAGCCGCCAGAACTGCTCCCGCATCGCCGAAGTCCACGCGCGGCTCAAGGACCGCCGCCGTACCACCACTCGGATGAGGAGCGCCAGTCGGCCGCCCACCACGCCTCCGCAACAGGCGCGGCTCGCATCCAGAGGCTTTCACTACCCTGCTCCTGCGAAAGGCCTCGGCAGGTGAACATGCTTACCGTAGAAGCGCCACATCCGCTGCTCGCTTGCCTCCGCACCGTCGAATATCGGGATTCGCGCCCCAGGCATCATGCTAACCAATTCAGAGTAAGATCTTTGTTGGAGGCACGGAACTTGAGAGCGCTCATCATAGCCTGGAGCCTTCTGCTTCCCGCCACCGCACAGATGCCTGCCGGGATCAAAACGGCGATCGGCAGCAAGTGCCTCGGCTGTCACTCCGGCACTGCGGCGAAGGGTGGACTCGACCTCACCTCGTTGCAGTTCGATCTCACCACCCGAGCCACACGGGACCGCTGGGTGCGGATTCACGACCGCATCGAGAAGGGCGAGATGCCACCAAAGGGCGTCGAATTCTCTGCCGCCGACCGCGCGGATATGCTGCGCCAACTCGCACCACGAATCGCCAAAGCCGACCTCGCCGACGTCGCGAAAAACGGTCGCGGACCCATGCGCCGCCTGAATCGCGACGAGTACGAACAGGACCTGAAGGACATCCTGCGCCTTCCGTACCTCGACATTCGCGACATGCTCCCCGAAGATCGCGAGGCACATCATTTCAACAAGGTCTCGGAAACCCTCGATATGTCGCGCGTCCAGCTGTCGGCTTACCTCGACGCTTCCGAAGCCGCACTCCGCCAGGCCATCGCCTCCACCGCGGCGCCGCCCCCCGTCACCACATTCCGTACCTCCGGCACCAACCTGTTCCCCGGCTTCCGCAGCACCGGCACCATACGCTCCATGTACTTCATCAGGGACAACAAGGGCGTCAACGTGCAGCAGGAGCGTTGGACACCCATCTCGAAGGAACTCTCCGAGTCGGTCGAGATGGGGCTGTTCCGCTCGCCCGGCTGGCCGTACGGAGCGTTTCCCCGCGGCTTCGCAGCGAAGCACGCCGGTGAGTATCGCGTTCGATTCTCCGCCCGCGCCGTCCTCCAGCATGCGGACTATCACGTGTCCGATGCAAAGCACGCTGTGCCCATGACGTTCCGCTCCCGCCGTCCGACGAATCACGATATCGCCGAGGACGTGAAGTCGGTCGGCGGTATCCTCGAGATCCAGCCCGGGATGAAGGTCTACGAAACCACGGTGCCCCTGAACGCGGGCCAGACCGTCGAGTACGGCCTTCTCGGATTGCCAGTGCCTCAGGTCGACGCGCAGGGAAGAACCGGCTCGTACCGGTATCCGCCACTCCCGCCCGATGGACAGCCCGGAGTCGCGTTCCAGTGGATCGAGATTGAAGGGCCGATTCCGCCATCGACGTGGCCCCCGCCCAGCCACCGCGTCCTGTTCGACGGCCTCGGCGTTTCACCCGCGCCCTCTGAGCCCCGCCGCGAAGCCAGCCGTCTGCTGCGTCGATTCATGCAGTCCGCCGCGCGCGGCCCGGTGCCGGAAGAAGCGGCGCGGAAGTTCGAGCAGCTGGTGTTCGCAGGCCTCGGTCGCAACGAGCCCTTTACGGAAGCGATGCTGGCCGGCTATCAGGCCTTCCTCTGTTCAGACCTCTTCCTGTATCTGCGCGAGCCGAACGACAACTTCACCGTGGCCGACCGGCTTTCACACTTCCTCACGAACTCCAGGCCTGACGCCAAATTGATCGAGAGCCGCCTCCGCGATCCGGGCATACTGCGTAGCCAGACCGACCGCCTGATCGACGGCCCCGCCTTCGACCGCTTCGTGAAGAACTTCGCGGACTACTGGCTCGATCTCCGCCACCTCCGCCGCGAAGATCCGGACAAGCGTCTCTATCCCGAATACCAGCTGGATGAGTACCTGGTCGATTCCATGGAACGCGAGACGCTGCTGTTCCTCACCGCCATGGTGAGGGAGAATCTGCCCGTCAGGAATCTGGTCCAGTCGGACTTCCTCTACGTCAACGAACGGCTGGCGAAACACTATGACTTTGAGCCGGTGTTCGGAGCAGCCATGCGCCGGAGCCCGGTGCCGAAGGGCAGCCCTCTCGGCGGCCTCCTGACGCAGGGAGCGATTCTGAAGGTCACGGCCCATGGCACGTCCACGTCCCCCGTCCTTCGTGGCGCATGGATCACGGACCGCATCCTCGGAGAACCGCCCCCGCCTCCGCCGCCAGGAGTCCCTGCGGTGGAGCCCGACATTCGCGGCGCCAAGACCATTCGCGATCTGCTGGCGATGCACACCAAATCCAGCACCTGTGCCTCCTGTCACGCCAAATTCGATCCGCCCGGGCTGGCGCTGGAGAACTTCGACGTCACCGGCCACTGGCGGACGCACTACCGCGGCACTGCGGAAGGTAAGCGGGTCAGCGGAATCGACCACACGGGGCACGACTTCGCCTACACACTCGCAGGCCCAGTCGATGCCAGCGGTACTCTGGCCGACGGCCGATCCTTCCGCGATGTGGGCGAGCTGAAGGCGATCTTCGCCGCGAATCCCCGCCAGCTGGCGCGCAATGTCCTGCGACAATTTACGGTATATGCGACTGGAACGCCGGTTCGATTCTCGGATCGCGCGGAGATCGAAAAGATGCTGGATGCCTGCGCCCCAGACGGGTACCGCACGCGTGATCTGGTCCACGCCCTGGTCCGCAGCAGAGTCTTTCAGGGAGAACTGAAGTGAGCAACAAAGCACCCCATATCGCCGCCCGTCCACTCCCGCGCCGCTCCTTTTTGCGAGGCGCCGGGGTAACCCTCGCGCTGCCGATGCTCGACTGCATGACCCCGCTGTTCGGGCAGTCGAAGGCAGAGCCGCCGAGGCGGATGCTCATCATCTCCAATAATCTCGGCGTGCTGCCGAAGTACTTCTTCCCGGTCGGAGCGGGGAAGGACTACCAACTGTCGCCGTACCTCACCGCCTTAGCCGAACAGCGGAGCGAGTTCACCGTCTTCAGCGGACTCTCGCACCCCGGCGTCACGGGCGGACACAGCGCCGACAACTGCCTGCTCACAGCGGCCCGCGGAGCCTTCAAGAGCGGCTTCCGTAACTCGATTTCTTTCGACCAGTTCGCCGCCGAAAAGCTCGGACAGGTGACGCGGTTCCCCACACTGAATCTCGGGGTCAACATCGACAAGGGCAACCGCAGCCTCTCCTGGACGCGCGACGGCGTGCTGCTGCCAGCAGAGGACAGCGCGCCGAAGCTGTATGAACGAATGTTTGTGCAGGGCGACAGGGAGGCCGTGGCCCGCCAGCTTCACAGGCTGGAAAAACGCGGCAGCATCCTCGACACACTGCTCGATGAAACCAAACGATTCAGCCGTGGACTGGGATCGGACGACAAGGCCCGGCTGGACCAATATGTGACGTCAGTGCGCGAAGTAGAGGAGCGTCTGCAGACCGCGCGAGCCTGGGAAACGAAGCCAAAGCCAGCCGCCACCCAGCCGCCTCCCGCCGACATCCAGGACAAGAAGCTGTTCTTCGAAAAGTTCGATCTGATGCTCGCAATGGCGCAACTGGCGCTGGAATCGGACTCCACCCGCATCGTGACGCTGATGGCCGACGCCTTCGTCACTCCGGCGCTCCGACTCAGTGAGACAACCAGTTCGACGGAGAGCTATCACGGACTCAGCCATCATGGCCAGGCGGAGGACAAGGTCCGGCAGTTGCAGGAGATCGACCGCAACCAGATGGCACTCCTAACCAAGACGCTTGCGAGCCTCGCGGCGAAGAAGGAGAATGGCGACCGCCTGCTCGACCGCACCATGGTGTTCTATGGAAGCAGTATGGGAGACGCGAACATCCACGACAACACTAACCTGCCCATCCTGCTTGCCGGTGGAGGCTTTAAGCACGGCCAGCACATTGTTTTTCGCCGCGACAACAATGCCCCACTCTGCAACCTGTTCGTGAGCATGATGCAGCGCATGGGAATCGAAACCGACGCCTTCGGCAGCAGCAGCGGACGACTCACAGGCCTGGAACTGGCGTAGCGCGATTCAGCCATGGCGAAGCCGCTTCAGATCTTTCTTTGCGCCGTCCAGCAGCGGATCCTGGCGCACTGCCATCTCGAGCTCTCGCACCGCATCGGCACGCCGCCCTTCTTTCTCATACATGCGGGCAAGCAGCCACCGGCCCTCCGCATGCGTCGGCTGGCGGCCCTCCACCGGCTGTCCCAGATAACGCGTCAGGTAGCTACGTCCTCGCTCGAAGTCCTTACCCACATCGAAGCAACCCTGCGCAGCGGCATAGTAGGGAGCGAAATCGTCGGGCACCGCGTGCTCGGCGCGCTGCAGCAGCTTGTCGAGCTCCGCCCAGCGCTCCTGCTGCGCGTAGATCCTCGCCAGCACCTCATAAGCCGGTGTTGCCGCGGGATCGGCGGACACAGCCTGGAGTGCCGCGCTTTCGGCCCGGTCGGGCCGCTTCTGCTGCGCGGTACAGCAATAGAATCGAGCCAGCGACGCACGTGCTCGGTAGAAGGATGGCGAGGCCTTCACGGCATTCAGCAGCATCTGCTCGGTTGTCTTGTCGTCCGTGCCGTCCTGCAGCAGTCGGGCATGCGCCAGATATCCCCATTCCGGCGAAATGCTCTGAATGCGGTCCGCAATTTGAAACGCTTTCTTCCTGTCGCCACCTGCGATCCCCGGCGCCTTGAAGCTGAACATCATGTCCACCAGCAGCGTGTCCGTGTGTCGTGCGTTGATCGCGAGAGCCGCGTCGATTTCCTTCCGCATGCGGCGCACAAACGTAAAGCCCTTGACGGCGGACGAACGGTCCGCAATCAGAGCGCACACCTCGGCAAGCTGGCCGTGATACGCAGCGTTGTTCCCCGCAAGCGCAACGGCCTTTTCAGCATGCGCGAGCGCGCTATCGAAGTCGTTGAACCCCGGCAAAACTTTGGCAAGCCAGAAGTGCGCCTGCGCATTGTTGGCATCGGACTTGACTTGCGCCTCGGCGATGCCGCGCACCCGCTTCCAGTGGCCGGCTTCAATCAGCGCATCCACCTCCGCAGCCGATTCGCCGGCAGTAGCGAGGAGTGGAATAAGCAAAAGGGAAAAGACCAGAAGTCCAGGTGTCATCAAACGGAAACAATTCAGCACTACTTGTCAGTGTAGTGCGCAAGGCAGGAGTGGTCAACGGCCTGCGATGACGCATACACTCGGAACAGGAGGGCCAATGAGCGACGGTCGGGAAGAACGCGAAGAACGCGAGAAGCGCCGCGAACAGGAAAAGCCAAAGGACCGCGAGGATCGGATCGACCGCGAGGCGGAGGATCAGTCGGAACCGGAAAGAGTAGATTCCTGATCGCCCACCGCCCCACAGAGATGCGTCAGAGCTTTACGGGTTGATGCTTCGCGACCCAGTCGGGATCGAAATCCACTCCGAACCCGGGGCCGGTCGGGACCTTGATCTTCCCGTTCGCAATCTTCAAAGTCGAGGTCTTGCATTCGAACCGTATGTTCGTGCCGATCTCCTTGAATTCGTGGTGCTCGCCGGCGTTCGGCAGGGCAGACACAAACTGGACGTTGTAGACGTTCCCCAGTCCGCCTCCGGACATGTGCGGCACGCATTGTTTCCCGCAGGCAGCCGCCATACGAGCCACCTTCATGGACCGAATGAGACCGCCAAAGTAGTAGTTATCCGGTTGTACGATTTCGAGACCATCATGCGCGAGCAGCCAGCGGAAGCCATGGTAGTTATAATCCTGTTCGCCGTTTGCGATCGGTATCGTCAGTGCGTCCGCTACCTGCTTGATCTCTTCCACGCGGTCGAACATGACGGGCTCTTCGAAGTAGCGGAATTTGTACTCCTCCAGCAGCTTGCCAACACGGATCGCTTCGGCAACCGGGTAGAAGCTGTTGGAGTCCGCGTAGAGTGCCACCTTGTCGCCGAACGTCTTGCGCACCAGTGGGATCATCTTCTCCGTCCGTCCCGGAGGCCCGACGGCGTTCATATCCGTCGTCATGAACATCAGGCCGCCGATCTTGATCTTCAGCGCCCGCAGTTCGTGCGAGTGAAATGCCTTGCTGATCAGCGCAATCGACTCGTCAACAGGCTTCTCACGCCACTCGGTCGCCATGTACAGACCGACCTCGGGGTTATGCACCTCGCCGATCAACTGGGCCACCGGTTTGGCCGCGATTCGCCCAAGCATGTCGAGGATGGCGAACTCGGCGGTCGCCAGCGGCAGGCCCAAAGCCATGCCGTTCAGGCGAAAATTGAACTGGTAAATATAGATCTTTTCCAGAATAACGTCGAGCTCGCGGGCATCCTTTCCGATAAAAAATGGCTGGATATTCTTCAGAAATATCGGAAACAGTGTGCTCATGCCAGTGTGAGCGACGGCCATGCCTTCGGCGCCGTCTTTCGAACGCACCCGGCAGATGTAGCCGTTGTTGAGCCGGAGCAGCTCCACGCTCTCGATAATGACGGGCGTCCTGAAGAGTTGCTTCTTCAGTACGGGGCTTTGCAGAATCGCGTCGAGCTTGCGGTAACGGTCGTTAACCGTCTCGGCACCGAGCGCGCTCGAGGCGAGTGTGCCAGCGGCGGCTGCGGAGAGAAAATGACGGCGGTCGGTCTTCATGGAAACCTCCAGGTTGTGTGCATATCTTTATCAGGCAGCCACGGGTCGCGTCAACAGTTTCCGCTCGACGCCGGAAGCGGGACGTTTCATGGACAGCGTCCCAGGCGTCGACCGCCGGAGCCAAATGACCTTCCCGGTGAAGATGGATCAGGGAACTACCGTCGAAGGTGAGGACGAGTTCGCCCCCGAGTCGATTACCGCAACGAAGCGCGTTCGGGGGCCGGATGGAAAGCTCCAGATTACTGTCCGGGAATCGGGTCGGGCGATCAGCGAATCGCTCTACGAATTGCTCCGGAGCCGGTTGATATCGAAGTAACACGAAAGCGAATGCCGTTCGCCGGGGTTTAGCCGCAGCCATCAGCCCCGCTGAAATGGCCGGTCTCACGGGTCCATCCGGCGGCCCCGGCCCCAAGCCGAATCCTGACCCACCAGACGTGTGGAGGCCTCGATTCGACGTCACTCTCGTCTTCCAGGAACTCGCCCCAGCAATCCACCGAGAAAGCAGGGCACAGCCGGCGCACGCCGTCGAATCCTGACACAATCTTGCCGTCCATCCAAATGTGCCGGTAGCCTTCGCCGAGGTGGTCGAGCAGAAAGACGATCTGCCCTTCATGCAACACCACGCCACCCGGCACAGTGCCTGCGTGTGCCCGAACCGGGACTGGACGAAGGTGCACCTCGCCCGTCAATGCAGTCACTGACTGCCCTTTCGTCAGCCTGCCGACCACCACTGTCCCGCCAGCTTTGTCGTACAGTGCTGTGTCTTCCGTGACCTTCCATTTGCCGAACCTGCAGCACTCAAACGGACACGCACGCCGTGCGACGTAATTCCCGGGCGGAGCCGCCACATTCTCAAGTCGCGCCCGCGCTTCGGCCACCCGTTTTCGGCGAGCTCCCTCCTGCACCTCGATACCGGCCGCCAAAGCAGACGTCTGGAACTTGCGGGTCCCGGCGAGCTTGCGAAGCGGAGAATCCTTTGAACGCAGGCGCTCGGTGACCGCGTGACTGCTTCGGCCGTGTAACGCATCAAGCGCCAGAATGGAGTCCTCAGGGTGTCCGGTTTCTGCCAGCAACTCGGCCAGCCTGAGCCACCAGTGCTCGTTTGCACATGCTCCCCGAACGATCTGTTTCGCGAGGTTCACCGCGGCGTCCACGTTCCCGCGACGCTGTTCCTGCATCTGGCGCCTAACCAGATCGTGCCAGCCCGGGACCGCTCCGGGTGTCTCGCCCTGACAGGGTCCGCCCAGGACTTTGACTTCGCTGCTTTGTGCGCCTGCTAATGCGCTAAGGAGACACAACCAGAATGCAACCCGGCGAGCCATACCGACAGACTAACAGCCACAATGGTGCGGCACGTGCGTACTCAGAATTCCCAACAGCCGTCACCGCGGGCGTCGCTCGTAACGCCCGATGTTACTATGGCTCTAAATACATCCTGAGGGGTCAAGCTCCTTTTCCGCAGTGCGAAACCAGCAACTTTAACTCGGGGCGTACTGCATTGTAATTTCGTGATCGCCTGCCGGAAGTGGAATTCCCCGGAACGCGACATTCACGCGATGGATACTGGCTGGGTTCCCGTTGATCTTCGCATTCCAGCCCGGATGCCATGTATCGGCAAAGACCAGCAGAGCCGGTCGGCTTAGAACCGCTTTCATCCGCACACTGCCGTGGTCGTAGCTCACTACCCTGACGGCGCCCGGCGGGGTTTTCCGGCCAGGTCCGCACATACTGGTTCCGATGCCCATGCGCCGGGCTTCCGAAACAAGCTCCAGACTGGTGGTTGTGGCAGTGTCCGGGAATGCACAGCCCAGTTCATGTGGCAAATGCTCGCTGGGAACGATCCCTTCTGCAAGCGATGCCCGGGAAGCCTGGTGGGGATTTTCGAAAATGAGCCTGAGTTCATCCCGGGCCACCTCCGTGAACTTCATGCTCTTGAGACGATTTACCGCTTCTTCAAATCGGCGGTCCACAATCACGTAGCGCACAGCGGCCACCGACAGTATTTCCCTCGTAAATATAAGTCCGTCTCCTGGACCACCAAGGCTCTCGAACAAACCAAGCCCGATGTAGCGATGATAGAAATCCCAGTACCAGGGAAGCGTCACACCGTTCAGATTTCCGACTTCGGGGACACCCACAACCGCTCCCAGATTCGGAAAGACACCATTTCCGCCTAAATTGAGTACTCGTGCATCTTCGCCACAACTGCGCGATGACAGTGCGATGACGATGTGACACGGCCCCAGCTGAATCATTCGAGCAACCCAATAATTTGCGGATCGCAACCGACGGTATGTGTCTTACGGCATCTTAGCGGACTTTCTCGGGACCTCTTCCAGTCGAACAGCAACAATCGACCCGTGGGAACGCCCCATGTGTTTAGGATTGTCGGTTAAACCGCTAGATTATCACGTGAGGTGTCGGGTTTTACGCGAACACTGAGAACTAAGGTCGACGCGCAGGAACAGTCTGCCCGGGTAATCGAATACCGAGCCTGACTCTGGTGGAAGGATCACCCCAATTGACGCCCCGGATGAATCGCCGTCAGTCCGTCCGGTACATCGAGCGAGAATTCGATGGAAAAGCTGCCCACTGAGGGCACTGTTCCCCCGCTCCACCCAAGGCTGTCTGGATCGTGTGTCAACGCTGTGAATGCAGTCAACGTTGGCGCCGGGTCACGGTTTGGCGTGTCAAAGTCTCGCATTATCGAAGCTCGCATGCCGCAAGCGCTCGACGACCAGTGAACTGGAGAACCTCAGCACAACTGCAAGAGGCCTGAAAAGCCCAGTCTGTCGGTTCGATTGACCATGCTGTAGAAAACCCGGCTGCGCCCAACTTACGCCAGTTTCCCGGATTAACCAGGTACCCGGCGAGGAATTGTGCCGCGTCTGCGCCGCAGATTCTGTCACTTGGTGCTGTTTTCCGGACCCAGACCGGTGAAAATGGAAAGACATGTCTCAGGAATCACCCTCCGCCCGCCAGATACTGAAAGCAACTCCGCTGTTCGCGGCGCTCGACGAGTCCGAGATCAGCTCGCTCGCGGCCCGGTGTGGGATCAGAGCTTATCCCGCTGGAGAGGTGCTGTTTCTGGAGCGCGAACCCTGCAAGGGCCTTTATATTGTGGTGTCCGGACGCGTTCGAATTTTTAAAACCTCCGTGAGCGGGCGCGAGCAGGTACTGGCCGTGGAGGGACCAGGCGCCTCCGTTGCCGAATTGCCGGTTTTCGACGGAGGAAGCTATCCCGCCTCCTGCTCCGCGGTCGAGAAGACCGACGTCTTGTTCGTTTCACGCGGCGATCTCCGGGCAATCTGCCTCGAGCACCCCGAAGTCTCTCTTAAGATGCTGCAGGTGGTCGGTGCGCGCCTCAGACGCCTGGTGGGGATCATCGAAGAGCTGTCGTTTACGACGGTGCGGCATCGTCTGATCTCATGGCTTCTCCGCAAAGCGCAAACGGAAGGCCGCCCTGCCGAGCGTGGCACGGTCTTCCTGTTGAATGACAGTCATCAGCAACTGGCCGCGCAGATCGGTACGGTACGCGAGCTCGTCTCCCGGAACCTGACCCGGCTTCAGGCACAGAGCTTGATTGAGATGAACGGGAAGCAGATTACGATCCTCGACAAAGAAGGGCTCGAAGCCGACCTGGGCTCGGTTATTTGAGCCGACTTTTCGCAGGGTGACCAAAGTCACTGCCCTTTGCGCTTACTCGGCCTAACCTCAAATCAGAGGCGAGTAACATGCAGACAATCGAAAAGACGGTCCGGGAAATCGCACTCGAGAATCCCTCGAGCATACGAGTATTCGAGACCCTGGGCATCGACTATTGCTGTGGCGGCAAACGCAGCCTGAGCGAAGCCTGTTCCCTTGCTGAGATCGACATCGACAAGACTCTGGCGCTGCTGGAGCAGGCGGAACTGGACCGTCGTTCCGGCCAGACCAGCGAATGGGTCACCCGTCCACTGAGCGAACTCATCGCGCACATCATGGAACATCACCACGCGTTCGTCCGGCGGGAAACGGAACGGCTCGTTGGTATGCTGGCAAAAATTAGCGCAAAACACGGACCCACGCGTCCCGAGATCCCGCAGATTCAAAGCCTTTTTCTGGTTATGGCTCAGGAACTTTCGACGCACCTCCTCAAAGAGGAACAAGTCTTGTTCCCGCATATCGAACGGCTTGAAAAAGCGGCGGAGTCGGGTGCTCCCGCACCAGTGGCTTTCTTCGGATCGGTTGCTGGGCCCATTTCCAACATGGCCGCTGAACATGACGACGCCGGCGCCATTCTGGCCCAGTTGCGTGAACTCTCGAACGGTTACACCCCGCCCGAAGGAGCGTGCCCGACCTTCGTGGGCCTCTATTCCGGGCTCGAAGATTTCGAACATGACCTCCACCAGCATGTGCACCTTGAAAACAACATCCTGTTCCCCCGGGCGACTGAACTCGAACGAGCACGCCAGGCCCGGTCATAACGCACCTCACAAAAAGCTGGGAAAGCGCGCGCCGAAAGACTATTCGCAGAAGCTGCGCCGGACTTTGCAGTTCGCCTTTTTACTGCTAAATGTGTGGATCGGCATTCAATTCTTCCTGTTCGTCCGCTACTACGAAAACGGCGGACGAACGCTTCGGGTGGAGCGCCCTGCCGGTGTGGAAGGCTGGCTGCCCATCGCGTCACTGATGAATCTGAAGGTCTTGCTGCTGACGGGAGAATTGCCGGCCATCCATCCTGCGGGGACGTTCCTGCTGCTCGCATTCCTCGCGGCGTCGTGGATTTTCCGAAAGAGCTTTTGTGGATGGTTGTGCCCCGTGGGGACGGTATCGGAGTACCTCGCGCTTCTCGGACGCAAGCTCTTTCGGCGCAACTTTCAACTGCCGAAATTCCTTGATATCCCACTGCGCAGCCTGAAGTATGTTCTGCTGGGTCTTTTTGTCTATGCGGTGGCATCCATGCCGGCGCCAGAGATTCGGCACTTTCTCAACAGCTCCTATGGCATGGTGGCCGACGTAAAGATGCTCAACTTCTTCCGGGAACTGAGCATGGCAGGCGGCATAGTGATCGCATTGTTGGGTGTGGGCTCGGTCTTTGTCCAGAACTTCTGGTGCCGTTACCTTTGCCCGTATGGCGCAATGATGGGACTCGCCTCCCTTGCCAGTCCGCTGCGCATCAGACGCGACGCAGAACTTTGTATCGATTGCGCGAAGTGTGCAAAGGCGTGTCCGTCAATGCTGCCGGTGGATCGACTGATCACGATCTCTTCGGCGGAATGCCTGGGCTGCATGCAGTGTGTCGCTGCCTGCCCGGCCGACGGCGCTCTGTTCCTCTCCGCACCAGCCCGAAAACGGGTTCCGGCGTGGGCCGTTGCCGCGGGTGTCGTCGCTTTGTTTCTGGGCAGCTATGCTTACGCCCGGATCACCGGACACTGGGACACCGACGTCTCCGATGCGGTTTATTTTCGACTGATTCCACACGCCGACGAATTCGGACATCCGTGATACGTCTCGCCGAAGCATGGACTCGCAGTAACCGCTGCTTTCCGGCCAGCTCTTCTCTTCGCCTTGTCAACCGCGAGGCGGGTTCTGGCAGTCGGGCACTGCTGGATCGCCTCCTGAGTGAGGCTGGATTGTCTCAAACGAGAGTGCACGGCTATGACCGCTTCGCTCTCGGACATCTGCCGGCCGCATTTCAGATCCTGTCCAAAGCCGCAGATGTTTGCATCGCGACGCGCTCCGCAGCCCAGACGTTCGGTCTTGACTTCATACCTCTTCAAAGCGCCCGCTACGACCTTGTGATGCGGAAGCGAACCGGTGATCTCCCTGCAGTGAAGGCATTCCTCGATGTCCTGCAACGGGCGACGCTTCGCCGCAAGCTTGAGGTGCTCGCCGGGTATGACACCTCGCAAACAGGATCCGTAGTGGCCCAGTGATCGATCCATTTAGGCTGCATTTAGGCTCGCGAGTCAGGATCGTCTCCACCAGGCGTGTACAAATGTGCCAATGCCAGTGAACAGGCCCGCCAGGAACAAGGCCCAGTTGAAATGTTCCGGCGACGCTCCTCCAGTCAGCGCGCGGTAGTCCCATGTGAAGGAAGCGATCACCAGCAGTGCGCCCCCGGTCAACCCAGCCCAGTGCCCCAGAGTCGCATCGATCTGCCGGCCCTCCCAGTCGCGCGTAAGGACCAGGAACCCGCACACGGTCAAAGCGGCGGAAATGATCACAGGAGCCAGCACGGGTCCCACCCACGGCACGGGGATCAGGAAGAGAATATCCCAGGTGAGGAGGGACGCAGGCCAGTCCAGGAATAGCTTTAGAAACAGATAGAAACTGATGTCCCACACGCCGAACGCAATCGCAAATCCTGCAATCCACTGGCCGCGCTGCCGTGCGGCAAGAAGACCCGCTCCAGCAAGCATCAGCAGCGTCGCGGCCTCCCGTCCGATTTCAACGATCAGAAGCCGCACGTGCGCAGGTGAGAGTTGCCCGATCGGTATCAAAGGGAACAAATCACTCGAAGCACGGCCGGGATAAAGCGCGAGTCGGAGCGGTTCGGAAATGTGCCGGAGGTAAACCACCACAGCCGCTTCCACGTAGCCGAACGCAACTCCAAACAGGATCAGGGCAAGACTGGCGCGCAGCATGTGTTTGGCCTGTTGCAGAATTGGGCTCACCGAGGACCGGATCGCTCCCGGCCCTCGGTGACTTGTTGGTTTAACGCGAAGGCATCACTTGGGGGTTACATGGATCAGAGCGCCGGGATTGGCGTCTTCCAGCATCCAGAGCGAACCATCGGGGCCCTGTTCCACATCCCGAATGCGCTTGCCGACTTCCCAGCGCTCAGCGGTCTTCGCTCCGCCTTTACCATCGAAGACGATGCGAACGAGCGACATGCTGGCAAGGCCGCTGATGAAGCCGCTGCCGTCCCATTGCGGGAACGTTTTGGAGCCGCGGTAGAACATCAGGTTTCCCGGCGCGATCACCGGCACCCAGTACAGCACCGGTTTCGTCAGGTCGGTCCGAGTGTCGTGGCTCGGAATGCGCACCTCGTTATAGTTCATGCCATAGGAGACCAGCGGCCATCCATAGTTCTTGCCCTTCTCGATCAGATTCAATTCATCGCCGCCGCGAGGACCATGTTCCACCTCCCATAATTCGCCGGTCGGCGAAAAGGCAAGGCCATAGGGTGCGCGGAAGCCACTCGCCCAGGTTTCCGCTGGCGTCAGGTTGGGACCGGGAAAAGTATAGGTGCTCACCGGTTTCGCTGTTTTGGCAACTTCGGTGTCTCGGGGCGGATCGATCAGAGAAATAGTGGCGGCACCGGTTTTGCCGAAGCCGGGATTGCCGGGGGCCGGTTTGCCATCCAGCGTCAGACGCAGGATCTTGCCCACGGGCTGGTCCGGGTCCTGGGCCGGGGTCATTCGCTGGCGGTCGCCCACCGTCATGAACAGATACTGGCCATCGGGAGAAAAAGCGATCTGTCCTCCCGCCTGACCACCCTTGCCTCTGGGCATCTGACGCCACAGCACAGTGAACTCTGTCAGTCTGGGTACGCGTCCGGTGACCAGTTTGGCGCGAGCCAACACCTGACCCCCGCCATAGTCACCCGGCTCTATGTAGGTCAGATAGATGCTCTGATCGGTGGCGTAGCGGGGTGAGACGAACACGCCCAGCATGCCGTTCTGGCCCTGCCAGTAGACAGGGGGCGTACCGGACAAGGGCGCGATCTTCTCGCCCTGCGGGGAGACCAGCCAGACGGGCCCGATCTTTTCGGTCACCAGCATGTGGCCATCCGGCAGGAAGGCCAGTCGCCAGGGCAGACCAAAGGTGGCCACCGTGGTCATTTTAAAGGGCAGGGCGGGTTCCGGTTTCTGTTCGCCCACATTGACCTGGGACCAGGCCGCCGCCCCCGCTAAGGGGAGAAGCAGAGCCACTCTCGCCAGATTCATCGCCATTCTCCTTGCTTCAAAGCCATAGTCCAGTATAGAAGTCGATGGCGACCAAAATACTGCGGTGCGCAGCAAGGCAGCCAAATCGGACGGCTCGGGGACGGTGCTGCTGGATCTTCTGCGCGAAGCTGTGCCACGCAACTGGAGGGGAACTGGAGCAAATTCCCTTTCTTCCCGAACACGTCTCGCTCCAGCTACCTCGGCTGCAAGCAGTGGATACGGTCGGCCGTCGATCACACCATTGGCCTGGAGCCGACCCGATGATGGGTTGCCGGCGCGGGAAAGGTGACGGGTTGCCGACGATTCTCCCGGAATGCGCAGTTTCCGAGAACGCGACATCACAGGCGGGATAGTAAACCTTCGCCGTTAGTTTGGCGACAGCTGAGGCTTCGGGCCTGAATGTGATCGTTGTAGCAGTTTCCAGGCCGACGCTTTCGAAGCGGTGAGGAGGGTCGTACTGGCGAACGGGTTGCCCCACCAGAATCTCCATCCCAGTCGGCGACGTTCCACATGCAACGCGCCGAGCGTACGCAAGGCATCTGCATAAATCGCAGTGGCGCGGATGTCCGCGATTACTATCCGGCCTCCGGGTTTAAGCACGCGAAAGCCTTCGACGATCGCGCCTTTGCGATCAGTATTCCGTCGGATGTTGTGAATAGCAAAGCTTGAGACCACGAGATCGAAGGTCGCATCCGGATACGGAAGCGCGCATATCCCCAGTGTCTATCTGTACACGGTCGCTCACACCTTCGAGCGACGCGTTGCGCAGGCTGACGCTCTTGGCGTTACCCGACTGATCCTTTGTGCTCCAAATATCGATGCCTGTCACCTGGCTTGTGGTCAACCTGCGGGCGACCGCCGTCAGAACTGCGCCTCGACCGCAACCCATGTCGAGTACCCGTTCGTCGCCGCGAAGATGAATGCGATCCAGAATTCGCTCCCACTCGAAAAACTTGCCGCGTCTGGTCGTGTATAAAAAGCAGCTGGTGTTTGCGAGAAAGATGACGAAAGAGAATGTCATTCGCATCGCAGGGCCAGTTAGCCCCTGCCAAGCCAGGGAACGAACAGGGCGTACCGGACCCTCGTGTGAAGCACGGATGTGCCGAGAAAAAAGCGATCGGCGAAGCCCTGATGAATGAGAAGGAAGCCTATCTCGTCGCGTGTGTCCTGCTCGTTGTTTGCGAGTGAGCGCTCAACCTGCCGCATCTCTTTACGCGACAGGAGCGTCCAGCCGAGAACCGGTTTTGTGTCGTGCCAACCCATATGAAACTTTGACTCGGAGAGGATGCCCCCGGATATCAAACACGTATGCACCATGATGTTATATCGTAATTGACGCCCCACCTGCGTTGTCCACAAGGGCTGCAAATGGCCGGGTTAAGCCCAATACTCTTCACTTAACGATCTGGATGGCCGCAAGGATGTCGATGTGGGGTGAGCGCTT
>JAWXCM010000064.1:0-49898 GCA_034408745.1 Bryobacteraceae bacterium | reverse complement strand
GTACTACCTGCATCCGAATTCGTTGTACACGGTCTCAGTCAGCACCTCCCCGTTCCGCACCAAAGTCTCTGTGGGATCGAACCCGTGGGCGCCGGCGCCGCTGCGCCACAACCTGGCAACGATTTGCGAGCGTTACGGCGGCGGAGGGCATGCCAAGGTTGGGGCGATCAGCTTCAGGATCGGCGCCATTGAGGAAGCCCGGAAAGCGGCGGCCGAGATAGCCCTGGAATTAAGTTCATGAAACACTTTCTGCCGGCTTTGTTGATTGCATCCACTGTCTGGCTGGTCTCCTGCGGAAAGTCAGTGAATTCGGACCCCACCGCTGCCGGCGGATCCGACCTGGCAGGATTCGTAGAGAAATATTTCAACGCGTATTATACGTTTAATCCTTCAGAAGGGACGTCGGCCGGTCTTCACGAGTACGACAAACAGCTGGAGGAGCGCAACGTTAACCGAATTCGTGCGCGCATTGCCGAGCTCCAGGGCGAAGCTACTGAGATCGCGGCTATTCGCAAGATGCCCCTCAAGCCCCAGGACGCTATAGACGCCGAGCTGCTGGACAATCGCGTTCAGGCTGAACTGCTGGATCTCGATTCGATTCGGGTCTGGCGGAGCCCGCTGCATTACGCGGGAATCGCGGGCAATTCCGTCGATTTGCTGATGAAGCGGGCGTTTGAAACCCCGGTTGTACGGCTGGAGCGCGTTACTTCCCGTATCCGAATGATTCCGGCGCTGATGGATGCCATGCGTGACAACACGCTGGAACCACCGAAGGAACACGTCGACCTGGCGATAAAGTTACTCCACGGATCGGCGTCCTTCTTCAGAGATTCGGTGCCCGTGTGGGCCCGGAGTGCGGCAGGCAGTAATAACCCGCAGGCGCTGACGGATTTCCTGACAGTGAACAGAAAGGCTGTGGCGGCCCTCGAAGTGATGGCGAGGCATCTGGAAGACTCTGTCTCGATGATGGGCACTGGCAGCTATGCCACAGGCGCCGAGAAATTCCTGCAGAAGCTGAAGTATGAAGAGATGGTGGACCTGCCGCTCGACAAACTGCTGGCAATCGGCGAGCAGCGGCTGGCGCAGGATCACCAGGCATTTCTGGACGTGGCAAAGCAGGTTGCGCCCGGCAGGAGCCCAAAAGACGCGATGGCTGTACTGGAGGCCAACCATCCGACCGAAGCGGGTTTGATGGAGTTTGCGCGAAACACACTGGAGAACGTGAAGAAATTCGTCCAGGAAAAGAAGATCGTTCCGGTGCCTTCGGAGTTGCTCCCGAAAGTAGAGCCGACACCTCCGTATGCGCGCTCCGGTGGATTCGCCTCAATGGACACCCCCGGGGCCTTTGAGACGACTGCGAAAGAAGCGTTCTATTACGTCACTCCGGCAGAACCAGGCTGGGACGCGGCCCATAAAACGGAGCACCTGAAACTGTTCAACCGTCCCGTGATGGATATGATCACGATTCACGAGGCATATCCGGGTCATTATCTCCAGTTCCTGTACGTAAAACAGTTCCCGACGCGCACGCGAAAGCTCACCTACTGCAGCAGCAATGTGGAAGGCTGGGCTCACTACGCCGAGCAGATGATGCTGGAAGAGGGATTCGGCGGCGGCGATCCGAAGATGCGGCTGGCACAGCTTTCAGAAGCTCTGGTGCGCGATGCGCGCTACGTGGCGGGTATCAAACTGCACACCGAAGGCTGGACCGTGGATCAGGCAACGGCGCTGTTCGAAGAGAAGGCTTTTATGCAGCATGCCAACGCGTATGAAGAGGCTCGCCGGGGCACGTACAACCCAACGTACCTTTACTACACGCTCGGCAAGATGCAGATCTATAAGTTGCGAGAAGACTATAAACAGGCGAAGGGTGCAGCCTACTCGCTCGGCAAATTCCACGAGGAGTTCGTCAGACAGGGCGGAATTCCGATCCGTCTGATTCGCAGGATCATGCTTCCGGGAGACACCGGATCCGATCTTTAGTAGTTAATTACGGGCCGGCGCGCCGGCTACGGCGGTTTCCAACATCATCTTTTCGACATACTTGGCCAGAACGTCGCACTCGATGTTCACCTTGTCACCGGGCTTATGGGTCCGAAGCGAGGTGACATCCCAGGTGTGCGGGATGATGGTGACCGACACGACGCAGTCTTCCACAGCCGCCACGGTGAGGCTGATGCCGTCGAGGCAAATGGAACCTTTGTAGACTACGTAGCGGTCGAGTTCCCGCGGAATTCGCACACGCAGCCACCAGTTATCGTCGCCCAGCAATTCGAACGCGAGAAACTCACCCGTGCCATCGACATGGCCCTGCACCACGTGCCCGCTGAGCCTTCCCGCGGCCTGCAGAGGACGCTCCAGGTTCACCAGCGACCCCGCGGCGAGTTCGCCAAGGTTGGTGCGGCGCAGCGTCTCCGGAGCGAGGTCGGCGCGAAAGGTGGACGCCGTGACATCGAGCGCAGTGAGGCAGACGCCATTCACCGCGATGCTGCTGCCACTGGAAGCGTCCGACAGCACCAGGTTGCAGGCAATACGAAGGCTCGCACCGCCCGCCGCATTGCCCTTTATGGACTCAATAGTCCCTAATTCTTCGACAATTCCGGTAAACATAAGTTATTTTTCCAGCCAGGCTTCCACAGCGAACTCATTGGTGGCGATATTGTGCAGCTTCAGATCGCGGAAACGAATCGCATCCACGCGGCGCCGCCGACCTGAGCCACCGGCAACGGGCAACGACTGCATCCCGCCGAGGATCTTGGCGGCGTAGTAGAAGAAGATTTTGTCCACGATCCCGGATTCCAGCGCGGCCCAGTTGACCTTACTGCCGGCTTCGATCATCAGGGACTGGTATTTCTGCGAGGCGAGCCAACGCACGGTATCGGGGAAACTGGTCCGCCCGCCTGGTCCGTCCAGCACCACCACCTGAACTCCGCAGCTCTCCAGCACCCGCCGCCGCTCATCGGGCGCCGCCGACGTGGTGATCACCGTCAGGTCATTCCGCACACCGCGAACCATGCGGAAATCCGGCGGCAGCCGCAGTAGCGAATCGACCACCACCCGCATGAGTGGACGGCTTCGCGGAAGGCCACTGCGGTCCGTCAGCAGGCAGTCGTCGGCGATAACAGTCCCAATGCCCGTCAGAATCGCATCGGAGGCGTGACGGAGGGTTTGTACGTGCTTGCGGGCCTGTTCGCTGGTTATCCATCCTTCGTTATCTTCCGGAGCGGCAATCTTGCCGTCCAGCGTCAGTGCGGCTTTCAGCGTCACCAACGGAAGTCCAGTGCGCATAAAATGCGCGAATTCTTCGTTCAGCTTTTCAGCCGGCTCCATGGCATTTGTCTCGATGTCCACCGTTATACCAGCGTTGCGGAGGCGGGCGAAACCATTGCCCGCGACCACCGGGTTTGGATCCCGCATGGCACAAACAACGTGGCAAATGCCGGCCTCGATCAGAGCGTCGGCGCAGGGAGCAGTGCGCCCGAAATGCGAGCACGGCTCCAGCGTTACATAAAGATCGGCGCCGCGTGCCGCCGGGCCCGCCTGTTCCAGCGCGACGATCTCGGCATGCTTGCGATTCTCGTAGATGTGATGGCCTCGCGCGATAATCTCGCCGTCGCGAACGATGACCGCGCCGACCGCGGGATTGGGACTTGTGAGGCCCTTGCCTTTGGCCGCTTCAGCGAGCGCCTCGGCCATGAACGGAGATATGGGTTTCACTGGAACAGAGAGTTTACGAACGCCTCCGCGTCAAACGGCAGCAGATCGTCGACCTTTTCGCCAACGCCGATGAAACGAATCGGCAGCCCGAGTTCGCGGGTGATCGCGACTACCACACCGCCCCTGGCCGTGCCGTCGAGTTTGGTAAGCACGATGCCCGTGACGCCGCTGGACTCTGTGAACTTGCGTGCCTGTTCGAGGCCGTTCTGGCCCGTAGTGGCGTCCAGCACCAGCAGCACTTCATGGGGCGCATCGGGGATCACCTTGCGTGCGGTCCGCTTCATCTTTTCGAGTTCCGCCATCAGGTTGTCTTTCGTGTGCAGGCGGCCGGCCGTGTCGACGATCACGTAGTCGAGCCCGCGTGCTTTGGCGGCGTGCAGCGAATCGAAGATCACTGAACTGGGGTCCGCCCCGTGCGGCTGGCGAATCACGTCCGACCCGGTGCGCTGGCCCCATACCTCGAGCTGCTCGACTGCCGCGGCGCGGAACGTGTCGGCGGCTGCGAGCACCACTTTCCGACCTTCGTTCCTGTAACGGTGGGCCAGTTTGCCGATGGTGGTGGTCTTCCCCGCTCCGTTTACACCCACAACCATGACGACGGCGGGCGGCACCTTCACGTGCGGCATGGGCCGCTCACTGGCCTGCAGCACTTCCAGCAAATGCTGCCGGATCAGGTTCTTCAACTCGGAGGGATCGTTGACCAGTTTGCGGTCGACGCGCAGGCGAATCTGCTCGAGGATCTCAGTAGAGGTATGCACGCCGATATCGGCGGTGATCAACGCGTATTCCAGTTCATCGAGCAAATCGGCATCGATCTGTTTCTTACCGCCGACTGCGTCCTCAAGACGTTCTGTAAGGCCCGCACGAGTCTTCTCAATGCCCGCTTTCAGGCGGTCTAATAGTGAGGGTTCCTCGGGAACCGATCCGAACAGAGTCTGAATGGCCATGGGTGCAAAACCGGAGTGCTGGCTCGATTTTAGCAGGGGCGCCACAGTGAAGACGGAAACAAGAGGGCGTCGCCGAACCTCCGACAGGCAGGAGTAATAACCATGGCAGTCAGCACCGATCAATTCACTGAGACCCTGAACGACCTTGTGGAGACCTGTAAGGACGGCGAGAAAGGCTTCCGCGAGGCGGCTGAAGGAATCACGAACAGCTCGACCCGTACGATGTTCCAGAAATTCGCCCAGGAACGCGCGGAATATGCGCGGGAACTACAGTCGGAAATCTCCCGCCTCGGCGGCACACCGGAGACTGGCGGCAGTGCCTCGGGTGCGCTGCACCGCGGCTGGATCAACCTGAAGTCGGCAGTGACGGGCCGGAATGACAAGGCCATCGTAGACGAAGCAGAACGCGGCGAAGACATCGCGGTGGCGGAGTACCAGAAGGCGTTGGCGAAGGACATTCCCAGCGACTTGAAGTCGATTGTGGAGCGGCAGTATAGCGGCGTCCAGGCGGCCCATAATGAGGTCCGCAACCTGAAACACAGCATGGCCTCGAACTAAGCAGGCGGCCATTCAACCCGGGTCCGGTCCCTCTCTCCGCCGGACCCGGCTTCTAAATTCCCTCCTCACTCCCGGTTCGAACGTTACAATAAACCAGCAGATATGCGTTCGATTGGCCGGTACCGTATCCTTGGCGAGCTCGGCAGAGGAGCCATGGGCATCGTGTATCGCGCGCAGGATCCCACCATTGGACGCGATGTCGCGATCAAAACCATCCGGCTGAATGAACTGTCCGATGCCAGCGAAAGGCAGCGGCTGCACGACCGTCTGTTTCGGGAAGCGCAATCGGCGGGTAGTCTCTCGCATCCCGGAATTGTGACGATTTACGACGTTTCCGATGAGGGAGATCTGGCGTATATCGCGATGGAATGCGTGGAAGGCCCCACGCTGGACCGTCTGATGGCTACCGACCCGCCGGATGGTGCGCTGGTTCTTTCGATACTCGGCCAAACAGCGGCGGCGCTCGATTATGCGCACAAGCGCGGCATTGTGCACCGCGACATCAAGCCCGCCAACATCATGCTTCATGAAGCGCGCACGGCGAAGATCACGGACTTTGGCGTGGCTCGTCTGCAGTCGCACCAGATGACGCAGACGGGGTCGATGGTGGGCACTCCGAACTACATGTCGCCCGAGCAGATCCAGGGTCAGCCGGTAGACGGACGGTCCGATCAGTTTTCGCTTGCCGTGATTGCGTATGAGTTGCTGGCCGGGGACAAGCCGTTCTCGTCGGAATCGATCGCCGGGCTGGCATACCGCATTGTGCGTGAGCAGCCTGCGCCGGTTCACCGGCTGAACTCGACGCTCGACTGGCCCGTCGACACGGTGATCCAGCGTGCGCTGGCTAAGCTGCCGGCCGACCGCTACCCGACGTGTTCGGATTTTGCGTTTGCGCTGGAAAATGCCTGCCGGGCTTGTCGGAAATGGAAGCCTGTGCCCCCGGGTGCTGGGCAGGAAGCGGTTACGGTGACTGGCCCTGCACAGAAGGCACCGGCGAAGCGCCCATCGACCGCTCCGGCACAACCAGCCGCGTCCGCCGTCCCTGTGCTCGCGCCAACCGCGGAGGCGGACCAGACGGTGGAGGAGCAGCGTGCACGCCCGCCCTTATTCCTGCGACTGGTCCGGCTACTGGCGCTGGTAGTGCTGGGCGGGGCTCTCGTAGCGGCCCTCCTGGTTGGTGGGCTTCGATACCTGGAACAGGAGAGGGCTGCGCAACAGGCGGCGGCATCGGATGCGAAGCCGCCAGAAGCACCGCCCGAAACCGCGATCGTCAGGAAGCCGAGCGCGATGCCTGAAGCCCCTTCGGAGAGGCCCACTGAAGAGTTGGACAAAGCGGCGACTCCGGAGCCCGTTGAGCCGCCGAAGCCAAACCCCGTGAAGCCAGCGGCTGCCGCAAAGGCCATCCCCGCTCCAGCGGGTACGACCAGCACTCGCCTGGTGACGAATCCGCCCGGAGCATTTCTGGTCGTTGACGGAGCGTCGGAGCTGTCGTGCCAGTCGCCGTGTTCCATTCCGCTGACGCGAGGGCGCCACACCCTTGCGGCGAACATGGCGGGATACCGGCGCACGCTGCGCATTCTGGAGACACCGAAAGACGACGAAGTGTTCATGAACCTGGATCGCGCCACTGGTACGTTGATGGTGCGTTCCGAGCCGCGCGGCGCTGCCATCTACGTCAACGGCGAGATCCGGAATGAGCGCACGCCGGCACTGCTGACCCTGCCCGCGGGTGCGTGGCGCGTGGAGTTGGCCCTCGACGGGCAGCGCGAATCGCATGAGGTGCAAGTGAAGGACTCGGCCATTACCAACCTCGCGGTCACATTCGCCGGCCGCTGACCCGGCGATACTGGGCTCATGCAGAATCCAATTCGTCGCGTGTCGTCGCGTGAGGCTTACCGGGGCAGGCTCGTCACAGTGCGCGTCGACGATGTAGTTCTTCCGCAGGGCTCACCGGCGGAATTCGAGTTCATCCAGATCAAGCCCGGCGCGTGCGTTCTCGCGATGGAAGACAACGGCGACGTGTATCTGGTGCGGGAGTGGAAGTACGCCGTCGACCGCCCCTCGGTGGAGTGCGTCATTGGGGGAATCGAGCCGGGTGAGGAACCACTGGAGGCGGCTCGGCGGGAACTGCGCGAAGAAGCGGGCCTGGCAGCGGCGGAGTACATTGCCATGGGCGTGGTGGATCCGTTCACCTCCATGCTGCTTTCGCCCACCTCTCTGTTCCTGGCGCGAGGGTTGACCAAAGTGCCCCACGAGAGGGAAGAAGCCGAGATCATAGAGCTGTTGCGGGTACCGCTCGACGAGGCTGTCCAGATGGTGATGAGCGGCGTTATTACGCACGGCGCCAGTTGCACGCTGATCCTCAAATCCAGATTTATGAAAAATTATGCTAACTTTCCACTGCCCGACTCCGTATAGGATTTCGAAGGATGAACGATCCGAGGCCGCTGAAAACGAGAGACCAGGCCCGGGACGGCAACGGGAGCGCTTTGCATCCTGCGTGGCGCACATTTATCGAGTATTGCTCGCAGCTGGGATACGGTGAAATCGAGCGCCTGACGATTCAGGACGGCCTTCCCGTGCTTGCGGAGCGAACGAAGCAGAAGGTGAAGTTCACAGGCTGACGCCACGGCGCTGACCGGATACCCCGGAGGCCGCCGGACAACAAACGCACAAATGCGCGTTTGTTGTCCGGCGGCCTCTTTTTTTTTGCGCTGAGGGAAGATATGTCGCGATTATTCACGTTATTCTTCGTACTTTTCGGTATGATTTCGGCGGCGCCGCAGAGTGCGTCGGAGTTGATCGGCCGCTCCGTGCAACTACAGTCGGAAGGCAAGCTGCCAGGAGCCGCGGCGCTGATGAGGGAGTTGCTGGCACGTCCCGGACTGTCGCCACTGGCCGAGGGTCTGGCCCTGAATGAGCTGGGTTTGGCGCAGCACAGCCGGAATCAGTTTGACGAAGCGGAACGGACCTACCTGCGTGCAATTCGTGTGCTGGAAGGGACGGGGCTCCGCCCATCTACCTGGTACGAGGGCACATGAATCTGGCGTCCCTGTATATCGAATGGGGCCGATACGACCTGGCGGAGCGGCAACGGATGGCGGCACCGATGTCGATGCTGACCGAAACCTCGGATATTAGCCAGGCGCTGGGGGTGATGGCGTCGCTGGCGGCGGGACGTGGCGACCTGACCCGTGCTCAGGCCGCTTACGAGGAAAATCTGGCGTTTCTGCGTCGAAACGGCGGGCCGGAATGCGAACTTCAGGTGTCCACGACGCTGAACAATATAGGATCGCTTGACTTGCGCAGAGAGCGCTGGGAGTCAGCGGAGGGGTGGCTTCAAATGGCCGTGAAGTCACAGCGCGCCGCCTCAGGCGACTCCCACCCGAACCTGACGAAGGTGCTGGGCAATCTCGCTGTTGCGCAGATGAAGCAGCGTAAGTGGCGCGAGGCGGAGGCATCTGTTCAGGAGGGCCTGACGATCTCTCGCGCGTCTCTCGGCCAGTTTCACCCTCTGACAGCCGCGTATCTGGATCTGTACGCGACGATTCTGGAATCAGCCGGCCGGAAAAAAGAAGCCAGGGAAGTACGGCGCGAAGCCGAGTCGCTGCGACGGCAGATACCACCGCCTTTGCCTGGCGGTCTTACTGTTGACTTGTCCACCCTGCGGTCGTTCACGAAGTCCTCAGATCCGGGCAACTCTGCGAACGCCAGAAAGCAAACAAAGCAACCGATGCCAGCATCAATATCTGCACCACGGCGACCGAATTGATCCAGTGCAGGAAGTCGGGCGCGGTGTAGATGCGCGCGGTGGAGTTGATGAACAGAATCGCCGCGATGGACGGGACAATGCCCATTCGCAGCAGCATGAATGCGAATACGCCAAAAATCAGAATATAAATCCCGAGGTCCATCGCGAGGTTGCTGGAATTGCGAACGGTGCCCTCCTGGGTTGTCATCAGGAGAGCCGCTGCCAGCGCCGCCAGCCAGTCGAGTCGTAGCAGTGCCTTCACGCCGCAGAGCACGAAAAAGATAATGAGACTGGTCCAGATGGCGTTATGGAACGTATTGACATACAACGCGATGAAGTAGGCAGGCCCGCGGAACAGGGCTTCTTCCATGCCGCCTGGCAAGGCTCCATGCATCAGAGTCCACTGCTGACGCCACAGGAATACGAAGTGCATCAGCATGCCGACGGTGGCACCGATCAGGATCTGCGAACCAACCTGCGGATCACCCAGATGACCCACCAGCACACGGTTCCAGGTAATCAGCGACCGTGGCCAGGTGGCGCGCACCATCGGCTCCAGAGCAATGTAGCCGAGCCACATCAAAGTGGCGCTCAGCAGAGCCCAGCCAATGTTGGTGAAGATATAGTCGATCATCGCGAAATCGGGAACGTAATGGACACGCAGAAAGAAGCGCGCCACGATCAGCAGGCCAAGCGTTCCGGCAAGGGCGAATGCGCCTTGTTTGTCCCCGCGTCCCCGGCGCAGGTTATAGCGCGCGAAGTAAATCGCACAGAATAGGCCGACGGCCAGAAGCACCACAGAAACCATCGAGAAGATTCGGCTACGAATATCCTGCTCCGGTTTCTCAGTATCCGGTTTCGGTGACCATGGCCAGTAGATCTGGAAGCTGACGGGCAACCCTTTCCAGGTGGCGAGCTCGACGGTGATGTCGATGTCGGGGAGCGCGGGGTGTTTGCCTTTCCATGCGAGACGTTGATCGAATGCGAGCGGCGGGGCCGAGACCGGATCCACCGGCGTGAACTTCGCGATGTCGAATCCCGCTGCCTGAAACACAGCTGAGGGTTCCACTGGCGGCGAGGCGCTTTCCGTACCGCCAACCACAGCCTCCAGCATGCGCAGATGTCCACTTCCGTCGAGCGTAAGAGACACCATCCCTGGCAGGCTGAGAGACGGCCTGTCCATTCTCACCTCGCCGTCCGGTGGCGCCAGCAGAGAGTTCGGGCTCTGCCGGTAATCCAGCCGGTACGGTGTTTCCGCGGTCAGCAGCTTATGCCAGTCCCTGGGCTTCCCCTGGTCCCTGTCGCGCAAGTAGTTGAGAAATCCAGAGTCCGTGTAGAACCCGGAGTCTCGGTCTCGGACGGCTGGCTTATGGCCGAGAGCGGCAATCAGCTCTGAAGCCTTCTGCTGCAGCACCGGAACTGACAGGGGCGGCGGTGCGATGGAGGGCATCGCGTTGCTCAGGGCCAGAAAGGGCTGAGCGAGCAGACCTGCCAGAACCACGATGAGGCATGCGACCGCATACTTTACCTGTATGCCTTCGGCCTTGCCGGAGGCCGCCACCAGTTGCGGGCTGGGCATCTCACCGGCAGCGAGCGCAGCGGCCAGCGGATCGCCACCTGGCAGGGCTGCGGCTACCTGCAGAGCGCTGGCGGGGCGACGCGCGGGATCGGGGTCGAGGCACCGAAGCACGATCTTCTCGACGGCTGGGTCGGCGTCAGACACCAGCGTCGTGAGGCTGACCGGGGACCGTGCTTCCTGTTGCTGGATCAGGTCCGCCAGCGTGGTGGCTTCGAACGCTCTGCGCCCGGTGAACACTTCATAGATAATCAGTCCGAGCGCGTAGATGTCGCTCTTCGGCGTGACGTTGTCGCCGCGCAACTGCTCGGGCGACATGTAGGCGGGGGTGCCGTTGCGAGCCTCGGCGCCGCGCAGTTCATCGGCAATGGCTGCAAGGCCGAAGTCCATGATGACGACTTCGCCCCGGCGGTTCAGCATGATGTTCTGCGGCTTCAGGTCTCGGTGAATGATGCCCCGCTCATGCGCAGCCGCGACTCCGGCGCAGATACGCCGCGTGATGTCGAGCGCCTTGTCATTTGGCAGCCGGCCAATCCGCTGCAGCAGTGAGGAGAGGTCCTCGCCATCCACGTACTCCATCGACAGGAAGGGCATCCCTTCCGCCTCACCGATGTCGTACACGCGGCAGACATTGGGGTGAGAGACCTGGCGCGCAATTCGGACTTCGTTGTGGAATCGTTCAATCAGCCGCGTGTTGTCCGCGGCGTTGGGCAGGAACTTGAGTGCGACGGACTGGGCCAGCGTAAGGTCGGTCGCCCGGTAAACCTCGCCCATACCGCCCCTGCCCAGCAGTTCGATCATGCGATACCGGCCCGCGATCAGGGTACCGGGAACGAAGCGGCCTTCGTCCTCTGTGGCGCTGGTGTGAAAGCGGAGCACGGAGGAACTGGTCGGCGAGCGGGAAAAGGCAGGTGTCGCACTCGGTGGGGCGGGAACGGCCATCGCCACCGTCTCCATACGGATGGTCTCGTCGGAAACCTGCTGGCCCGGGCGGATGCCGCATCGGCCACAGGTATCCGCACCGGCAGTCAACACGGTACCGCAGCTCTGGCACGTTTTCATCGTTGCAATATTATCGCGCGAAATACAAAAAGGGGCACTCCGCTTTCGCGAAATACCCCTTTTTTTTCGAAGAACAGCCGGAAGTTAGAAGTAAATCTTCGCGCCGATCTGCAGGCGGCGAGGATCGTTGATCACGTTGGTCACGCGGCCGAAATTGACCGGATCGTTGATACCCGTGCCACCGGTACCGAAGCGATGACGGTTGAAGATGTTGAAGGCTTCACCGCGAATTTCGATGGTGGTGGGCCGTTCCTTGCCGAACTTGAAGAGCTTGGCAAGAGAGACGTTCTCATTGAGGTTGGCGAACTCACGCACCTTCGCGTTCAGGCGGGTGCTGTTGCCGATGGCGCGAATGTTTTGGTTCGGGAACACGGAGGCGTTGAAGAAACGATCCACGGCTGGATCGAACTTGTCACCCTTGAGGGGAGCGCGCCAGCCTTCGTACGTGGTGATGAACGCGGCGCCACGGCCGTTGAAGGCGTTGAGGCCGGTACCACCACTGACGCCGATCGGACGGCCGCTGGAGTACAGGTGAATGGACGAAATGCGCCAACCGCCGAGCACCCATGCCGCGACACCCTTGCTCGCCATTGCCTTACCCTGACCGAAGGGAAGCTCGTAGGTAATGCCGAGCTTGAAGTTGTGCGTCACGTCATAGGAGCCGATGGACTTCTCGAGGCGGCGGTTGTAATGATCAGCCGCGCGAGGGTTGTCGGTGATCCAGTAGGAATCGGCGTCGGTGAACATCTTCGAAAACACATAGGACGTCGTGAACGACATGCCCTGTGAGTAGCGTTTGTCGAGCTTGATAACGGCCGCGTGATAGGAGGAGTGGCCGCTGTGGTCGCCGTTGCCGTCCCAGGTGTTGATTTCGGTGTACTGCGGGAACGGGCGCAACGACTGAGCCACAGTCGCCCGGCTTCCGAAGTTGGTGACGAAGTTGGCGTAGGGCAAGCGGAACCCGAGAGCCTCGGCTTCGGCGCGCTGGGCCGGATTGCCAAAGTTCAGGCCGAGCTGCGCCGGCGTGTAGCGCGTGGCAACATCGATCGGCACCTGGTTATAGTTCAACAGGCCCGCCTGAAGGTGCGTACCAGCCACTGCGTTGTAAGCAACGTCGAGCACCATCGAATTGGAGAGCTGACGCTGGATGGAGAGGTTCCAGGAAAGCTGTTCCGGCAACCGGGTGACTTCGTTACCCTGCCACCAGGGCATGTCAGCGCCATTCTGGAACGACGGCGAGATGAACGGAGGCACAGGGTACGGCGGCAGACCGTCCTTCAGCAGGAAGGTCGGCGCCAGACCCGCCGGGTTGGTGCCGAAGCTGAACGTCTGCGTGAAGCCCTTCTGGTGCGTCGAGCCCGTGGTGGTGGTCACCTGGGAGAACGACCGCGCGAAGTTGGATCGGATCACGGTCTTGCTGTTGAGGCTGTACGCCAGACCGAAGCGTGGACCGAAGCCCTTGAACCAGGAGCCTGCCAGTGAGCGCGAGCCTTCGCGGCCAGGGCCTGTACCGGCGTAGATCAGAGCACCCGGGCGATTATCGGCGCCGGGATTCGGACGAGTCGGCGAGAAGTCGCTCCAGCGGTCCTGCTCTTCGACGGGCGGCAGCGTGGTTTCCCAGCGCAGCCCGAAGTTAAAGGTCAGCTTTGAGCTGAACTTCCAGTCGTCCTGAATGTATCCGGCGAAGTACGGCCACTGTTGGCCGATGTAACGGACGGTGTCGATCTGGCCGTTGGTGGCCCAGCCGAGCAGGAACGATGCGAAGGCGTTGCCGCCAGCGTCGTTGAAGTTCGTTACGCCTGCCTTACCGGTCCCGAGGTAACCGAAGTTGGCGCAACCGGCCACGCACTGGCGGCCAAAGCCGTTGTACGAGCCCTTCTGGTACATGCCGCCAATCTTGATGTTGTGCTTGCCCTTAATCCAGGTGAGATCGTCGGCAAAGGAGTAGATCAGGTTCTCAGACCCGTTGTTGGAATCGGCGCCCCAGCTTGTGTAGGCGTCGTCAAAGCGGATGCGGCCCAGGTTGTAGTTGCAGTCCGGGGCGTTGCCGATGCAGAACTTATCCTTCCAGTTGCCCTGCAGTTCCTGGATGGAATTGTGGTTCTCTTTCCAGTCGTTGCCACCGCCGCGGAACTGGTTGAGCAGCGTGGGGCTGAAGTTGTGATCCCAGGTCGCGCGGTAGACGCGGCTCTGGCGGTCGAGGTCGTTGAAGTCGCTGAAGTTGCCCGGCAGGGTGTTGATGCCGAGGGGACCAGGGCGCTCAAACATGCCGTTCTTGCCGAAGTAGAACGAAACTCGATCGGATTCCCTGAGGAACTGGTCGCCCTTGATGCTGTACTTGGTGGCGGGCTGCGTGCGGCTGCCGCCAACAATCTGATAGTTGCTTCGAGCGTAAGCGAACGTTCCAGGAGCGGCAGTAACGTTCGGCCTGATCTGTCCGTATGTGGCCAGAGCCTTCACGCTCTGAGGGTCAAACCGGCTTGTCGGGATCTGGTTATTCGGGAACTGCGCGCGCTCGCCGTTGGCCAGGCTGAACGGATCGTAAATCGGAATCTGACGGCCGTTGTTGTCTACCCAGTTACGGAAATCGCCATTGTACATTTCCGCGTTTGGAACCGTGCGGAAATCGGAGCTGGCGCCGTTGCGGTTTCGGAATGCTTCGTAGGAGAAGAAGACGAACGTCTTGTTCTTGCCGTTGTAGATCTTCGGTATCCACACCGGACCGCCCACTGTGCCGCCGAAATCGTGCTGCTTGTAGATCTGCTTGCGGGGCTGGAAGAAGCTGCGCGCGTCGAACGCTTCGTTGCGGGCGTACTCATACAGAGTGCCGTGAATATCGTTGGTACCCGACTTGGAAACGAAGTTGATCATGCCGCCGCCGGCCTGGCCATACTCAGCCTTGAAGCCGTTGGTTTCGACAGAGAACTCCGTGATGGCGTCGAGTGAGGGGGTGTTCACCGCCACCCACGATTGCGACAGGGCGCGCGTGGTGTTCGCCGAAACGCCGTCGAGGTTGACGCCGTAGCTGGCGGCCTGTCCGCCACCCATTTGAAAGTTGTTATCGCCGAAGCTCTTCGATTCGGGCGCGAGGATCGCGAGATCGAAGGGGCTGCGCAGACCGCCGCCGACTACTGTCGGAAGGTCCTGAATGAGTTTGTCGGTGATGACCGTTTGCGCTTTGGCATTTTCCGTGGAGAGCTGAATGGCACCCGCCGAGACCTCAATGGCCGTTGTGGAGGTACCGATTTCGAGGGTTACGTCGGCTCGGATGGTGGAACCGGCATCGACGTCAATACCGGTCAGGATGGCAGGTTTGAAGCCGTCCCTGTCGACACGGATGGTGTATAGACCCGGGGCCAGGTTGGGGACGGTGAAATTGCCCGTATCGCCGGCGTCGGTAGTGGACGTGGTGTTGGTGGCAACGGCGGTGATAACCACCTTGCCGCCGGGAATGGAAGCTCCGGATCTGTCAAGAACTGTACCAGTGATGGTGCCGCGCTGAGACTGAGCAAAAACGAACGAAACGGACAGAGTGAACAACAAGAGCGCACGACACGTTGCGCCTGCGATTGACATGAATTTTCTCCCACGGCTGCCGATCAGGACAATGAACGGCACGTCGGAGAAATCTATCACATTCCGCTTGAGCGATGCAAACTATCGGGCGGCTCGAATCCGCTCCTGCCACCTCTGTGAGGTGCTTAGCACCACTGATGGGTTGACAGTAAGGAGTTTACGTGAGCGAACGACGAGTTTTCCGTCGATTAGCACGTGTTGGACGTCGCTGCCTTTAAGGGCGTACACCAATGCGGAGTAAACGTTAAACAGGGGGGTTGCGTGAGGCTCAGAGGTAGAAACAAAAACTAAATCAGCGCGCTTTCCGGTCTCCAGCGAACCGATTTCTTTTTCCATTCCCAGCGCCTTTGCACCGCCGATGGTGGCCATGGCGAAAGCGCTTTCAGCAGGCAAAGCGGTGGGATCCATGCGGGAAACTTTTTGCAATTTTGTCGCAAGATCAATCTCTTCAAAGAGGTTGAAATCATTATTACTGCCCGCCGGTCCGTCTGGTCCGAGGCCCACCGCAACCCCCGCTTCCAGGTAGGCTGTAACCGGCGCCACACCGCTGGCCAGCTTCATGTTGCTCGACGGACAGTGCGCCACACCGACGTTGCGGTTCTTGAGGATGGCAATATCCGCAGCATCCACCCAGACGCCATGGGCCACCAGCGTGCGCCCGTTGAAAATGCCCCAGCGGTCGAGCACAGCGGTCGGGGAAGCCCCGTATTTCGCCCGCATATCGTCGTTTTCTTTCTTTGTTTCCGACAGATGGGTTATTAGTGGCGCTCCATACTTA
The DNA here is from genome assembly GCA_034408745.1 of Bryobacteraceae bacterium. GTDB lineage: Bacteria > Acidobacteriota > Terriglobia > Bryobacterales > Bryobacteraceae > JAWXCM01. The sequence continues at coordinate 33,933 of JAWXCM010000064.1, read as the reverse complement.
TTGGCCAGAGCCCGGGCCGCCTTCAGAGTCGCTTCATCGTTCGTATATAACGCGTGCGGGGCGACGGCGGCGACAATCAATGGATCCTTCGCGTACTTCTTCAGGAACGCTTCCGTCCTTGCAAGCCCTTCGACAGGAGTTTTGGCGTCGGCCACCGGGAACTGAATTATGGTTTGCCCGAGCACGCCGCGCATGCCGCACTCTTTGGTGGCCTCTGCGATGACCTCCTCGAAGTAATACATGTCCGTGTAGGTGGTAGTGCCGGACAGCATCATCTCTATACAGGCGAGGCGCGTGCCGTCGCGCACAAACTCCGGGCTCACGAACTTCGCTTCCAGCGGGAATATATACTTCTCCAGCCACTCCTGCAGTTTCAGATCGTCAGCGATTCCCCGCAGCAGAGACATTGGGGCGTGGGTGTGCGTGTTGACCAGGCCGGGGATAAGGATGCCTTCGGGCATGTCGATCCGTTTCGCCGCCGTGAACTGCCGGTTGATCTCAGCCTTCGCGCCGACCGCCGCGATCCGGTTGCCCTTCACTGCAACAGCTCCGTTGTCGATGACGCGGCGCTGCGCGTCCATCGTCACCACACGGCGCGCGGAAAGAATGTAATCCACCTTCTCGGCAGCCGGAGACAGGATCGCCGTCACTAACAGCAGGCTAAGGCAGGAACGAAACATCGAAGGCCCTCGGGAAAAGTTCGGAGACACGGTAACTCTCCGTCTTGCCGTGCAGATTGACCAGGATCAGATCCATGTCGCCGCAGAACTCCCACAGTATCTGGCGACAGGCTCCGCAGGGTGGCGTGAGATCCTCAGTGTCAGCCACGATCACCATACGCGGGAATGACCGCAGCGGCTCGCCTTCCGAGATGGCCTTTAAAATGGCGACACGCTCCGCGCATACCGTCAGTCCGTACGTTGCATTCTCCACGTTGCATCCCGTATAGACGTGGCCACCACGAGTCTCGAGCGCTGCTCCAACGAGGAACTTCGAGTACGGTGCAAAGGCTTTAAAGCGTGCGGCTATCGCCGCGTCAATCAGATGCTGCACGTTACTCCTCCACCAGGCGAGGGATCAGACCCCGCAGCAGCCGGACGAACGTGTCACGCACGCGCCGCCCGGTCTCGAGCACTTCCTCGTGATTGATCTTCTGAGGCAGAATTCCGGCAGCCATGTTGGTGACGCAGGAGATGGCCAGCACCTTCATTCCCATGTGATTCGCGACGATCGTCTCAGCAACCGTCGACATGCCGACCAGATCCGCGCCGACAGTGCGCAGGAAACGAATCTCGGCGGGTGTCTCATAACTCGGTCCGAGCATCGCTGCATAAACGCCTTCTGGCAGTTCGATCCCAAGCCCGGCGGCTACCTCAGTGGCAACGGCACGATACCCGGCATTGTAGGCGTCGGACATGTCGGGGAATCGAGGCCCGAAGTCGTCTTCATTAGCTCCGGCCAGCGGGTTCACGCCCTGCAGATTGATGTGATCGGAGATCATCACCAGCGCTCCCTGGCCGTAAGCCAGGTTGATGCCTCCCGCGGCATTGGTCAGGATCACAGACGGTATGCCGAGCAGGTGCAGGATGCGCATCGCGTAGGTGACGCGCCCCGGGGAATAGCCCTCGTACAGATGGGCTCGGCCGGCCAGGGCGATCATCGGGATACCGTCCAGATAGCCGAAGATGAGCTTCCCGGCGTGCCCCACAGCGGTAGAGCGCGGCCAGCCTGGAATCTCGGCGTAGGGCATCTCGACCGGGTCGGTCAGCTCCCGCGCGAAGTCGCCGAGCCCGCTCCCGAGCACCACGGCGATCCGGGGTTTGGCAGGCAGCCGGTCTTCGACGTACCGCTTCGTCTGCTGATACATATATATGTGCTTTCAGTATTGCAGGAAGCGGCATCAGCATGACGCGGTTACATCATCACTATTTGCGCGAAAATGCCGAATCTGCGGTAGCGTCCGGTCTGGGCGACCATTCCAGGCTGTAGTACTTTCCGCGGTCTCGCGCCCATGGGTCGAACGAATTGATCACGTGCGCGAGTTCGTCTCTCAGTTCAGGAACGTTTCGCATCAACAGGCGCTTCATCGGCGCGACCGGGACACGGTGGCCGTTCACCTCGACGGGTTCCATCTGCTCCGGTCCCGGACCGTTGTGGTTTACCCAGTCCACGCCCATGGTGGTGTAGAACTCTTTACGGAAGCCCGAGGTCAGGAATCGGTCGCTAAACAGTCGCCGAGACGCATTCAGGATGAACACGACAAGCTGCGTCTCGGAGATCGCAAACCCGTGGGGACGCACCGGCTCGGCCAGCCAGCCAATGACCGTGTCCAGATCTTCCACGTTGTCCACCATCGCGCCGTCCGGCTTGCCCAGGCAGTCCGTGATGTACTTGCCGTTCCGCTTTTGAGCCCTGCTTATCTCCAGCGCTTCACTACATTTGTGCTGGCCGTAAATGTCTCTCATCTCAGCCACGAATTTCTGTTGCCGCGCGAGTACGTCGCCAGTTGCCGAGGGTGCGATGAAATCGTCGAAGCTGGTCAGCGATCTAAGCCCGTACTGACGGCGGAATTCGTTAAAGCGCGGCACTCCGTGCTCACGATCCCGAATCAGGTCGAGCGCAGCGATGTCGATCTGTCCGGATCCCGGTTCCTGCAGCCTCTGCAACGGCAAGTTCTGCAGAAATTGCGGCGTATTCCCGAGTACGAGCGCGCCCAGCCTCTGGCGTCCGAGGGTAAGTCCCCAGTCAGCCATGCCGTTATCGCGTAATGCCCTGAAGGATTTCGCACGAAACGTCTCGACTACAGGAACTTTCTGCGCGACCACATTGGGCTGCGAGTGCCGGCGCAATTCCAGCAGGTCCGGCACCAAAGAATGCAGCCTGTAAACGGTAATGAATTCTTCCGGAAAATTGAAGGCGGATCCGAAATGATTCACACCCGCATTTAACGACGCCGCTGTCGTCGGGTCGTACTTCTTTTGCGATCCGAGCCCGGTTATTCCGGCTCCCGACGCGAATACGCTGTACCACTGATTCGCGCGCGTTTCAGACGGGTTGCCGCCTTCACGGAGGACTATATCTCGCAATATGCGCTTCAGCAGTACGGACTGAGCACCCACAAGTCCGTTCCAGTTCCCGTTCATGCCGACAAACAGTGGTTCGTCGTACAGCAACTGCGGGGTCCATTCGGTCGTGTGAATTTTGGCGATTTCCGCGGACACGACCAACCTGGCTATATCAAACAACTCATCGTCGGTAACGTCCTTGTATGCGACTTTGACCTTCGGGGCCTTCGGATTTCGCAGTCCGCAGTCCGCGTTCGGCGTTGCAGCCGCCTGCTTGCGGAAGGCGTCGACGAACGAGTTGTGCTCTCTCGCAAACACGTTGGTGAGGAAGCTGATGCCAACGGTGTAGTTATCGGGGAATCCCGTGGATTCCTGACTTGCCCAGTCGGGAAGCATTGGATCGCTGGCCTGAAGTTGCGGAAGGAAGCGTTCTCCGGAGGCTCCGTCGGTGACCAGAAGCAGCCGGGCTTTGTCAGCCGGGTCGCGCCGAACACGTTGCAGCGACGTCTCGTCGTAACCATAGATCTGCGACCCGTCCCACCAGGCCGTGTTGTTGTTGGCCATGGTTTTCGGTGCCCGCGTCAGATACTCGCGTCCTTTACCGTCTTTAAAGGTTTCAGGCGGGCCGTCCTGCTTCACCAGACCAGCGTCGATGCGGTCTCCAGGCCTGCAGCCATACCTGGCGGCGTCCGCTTCGGTACATCCGACGGCCATGAACTTCGAGGTGTCGTTGACGCCTTCCTTCATGTGGGAGAACCAGTCGTGCGTCATGAACTGGATCCAGAAAGCCGCCAGCACGTTGAACCATGGCGCTTCGGAGTACTCGCATACGGCCGACGGATCGTTACCCGGCAGTCCCTTACCGCCATTACAGAGTTCAGGCTTCGACTGGATCCGCGTAAGTAGCCGGCGGCTGATTACCTGCGGATCCGGCTTCAGAAGCGCGATACGGTCGCCGTGGCGCGCCCGTACCATCGCATTTCCCACCGAGGTCGGGGAAGGTGGTATCGAACTCGACATTGCGGGCGAACAACTGACCCGTTGCGCCCATCAGGGGATTGCGAACGTCGTTACAGATGCCCGTCAGCGTACGGCCGCGTATCAGGTCGTTCTGGCAAAGCTGCTCGCCTTCCACAATGCGAATGTCTTTATAAGCAGGGTGGTCTTTGGGGAGTTCAAACGGAGTCCACGACCGGAGCACCGGACCTTCCACCTTATTCCGTCCGAGAATATATTCTTTGAATGTCCCGCTGTTTTCGAACAAGTTGAACCGAATTAACTCGACCCGCTGCAGTTCCAGGTCGAGCAGTGCGCCGGTGACCCCGCGCCCCGACGGAGAGAGCGGTCCCTTGCTGAAGAGGATGCCCGGAGCCAGGGATGTCGTGTCGCCCGTGCCCCAGTAGTTGCTCCAGTCCACCCATGGCGAGTTCATGGCCGCTACAGCACGTTGTCCACCCCGGCAGAGTGCACGAAATTGTTCCACTTTTCCGGTAAACCGGTCAGCTCTTTCCTGCGGACGCTGGGGCAGCAGGTGCAGGAGAGCCTCGGTGCAGGCTTCAATCGAGGCCTTGTCTTCCTTTTGCTTTTCATCGCAGGACACCAGAATCAGCGAAGCGAAAATCAAAGCCGTCGAGGCGCCCGGTCGCAATGCTCTGCGCAGGTTCGTACCCATTTCATTCTCCTCGAGAGTAAGGTTCAGCCACTTTAGCGCAAATCGTGGTGCAGCGGAATCAGCTCACCGCGCTTTGGCGGAGGAGGATTCTGGATTTAACTGTATTGGGACAGGCAGCCAGCGTTAGAGCAGCATACCGGCGATGCAGGCCGACATGAAATTGGCCATAGTGCCGGCGGCCATCGCGCGCAGGCCGAGGCGGGCCAGATCGGATTTGCGCGTCGGAGCCAGCGCACCGATGCCGCCAATCTGAATGGCAATCGAACTGAGATTCGCAAAGCCGCATAATGCGTAGGTCGCGATCGCAAAGGACCGCGGATCCATCTGCGACTTCAGCGGACCAAGCTGCAGGAACGCCACGAACTCATTCAGCACCAGACGCGTACCCAGCAGGTTGCCGACGGTCGCGCAGTCATTCCACGCAACACCCAGCAGCCACGCGACAGGCGCGAACAACAGGGCGAGAATCCCCTGCATCGACGGCGGAAGCCACATCATCCCGGGCAGCGAGTGGATCCACCCGAGAATTCCGTTTGCCAGCGCGATCAGCGCCACGAACGCGATCAGCATGCCGCCGATATTTAACGCAAGTTGCAGACCGTCGCCGGCACCACGGGCAGCCGCATCGATCACGTTGACGCCAGGCTTTTCTACTTCCACCTTGATCCCGCCCATTGTGGCAGGCTCCTCCGTCTCCGGGATCATGATCTTGGCGAGCATGATGGTGGCCGGAGCCGTCATGATCACCGCGGTCAACAGGTGCGTGATCTCGACCCCCGCTATCTTGACGTAAGCGGCCATGACGGCACCGGAAACGTGCGCCATACCACTGGTCATGATGGTGAACAGCTCAGAAGTGGTCAGTCCGGCGAGGAAGGGTCGAATGGTAAGCGGGGCTTCGGTCTGCCCCATGAAGATGCTGGCCGCGACGCTGGTGGATTCGGCACCACTGGCGCCCATCACCTTCTGCATCACCGCAGCCATCGCCTTAACCACAATCTGCATGACGCCAAGTTGATACAGCACGGCAAAGACGCTGGCGATAAAGATGACGATCGGCAGGACCTGGAACGCGAACACCACTCCGAACGGTCCGGCCTTGGTACCGAGTGGGCCGAAGAGAAACTCGCTGCCCTTTTCGGCATAGTCGAGCAGCGCGTTTACCGCGAGGCTCGCCACCTGGAAGACTCGCCCAAGGTCAGTCTTGAGGACCAGGAATGCAAAGCCGATTTGCAGTCCGAGTCCCCAGAAGACGACGCGCTTCTGTATCGCCTTACGCGACGTGGAAGTCGCGAAGGCGATGCCCATAATCACAAGGATGCCCAGGACCCCTGTGAATCGGTCCATTAGAGGGATACGGTTTCTAAAATCACAGCGCGCGGTTCAGGCGGAGTCTGCGCGATGCGGAACGCGTCTTCAATCAGCTCCGAGGCCTGGTCGAGACGTTCCATGTCGGTGTTGCCGGTGATGTAGAAGCGGCAGAGTACCGAGCCAGCTTCCATGCGCTGGCCAATCTTGCCCTCGAGGATGATGCCGACCGCGTGGTCGATGCCGTCTTCTTTGCGGTCGCGTCCGGCACCGATCATGGTGGAGGCGCGTCCGATCAGCTCTGCGTCGATGCTGCTGATGTAGCCGGTACGGGGACAGGCCACTTCACGGAGATCGGTGGCATTGGGGAGCAGTTCGAAGTGGTCGAGCACCTTCGGGTTGCCGCCCTGCGCCGCGATTACTTCCTTGAACTTCTGGTATCCCGCTCCACTGAGGAGCAGGCTCTCGGCCTTCCGGCGAGCTTCGTCGAGCGTCGGCGTCAGCTTGCCGAGGTAAATCATGCGAGCAGCCAGTTCCAGCGAGATCTCGCGAAGATCGTCCGGTCCGAGGTTCTGGAGCGTCTGCGCGACTTCCATCACTTCCAGCGCATTGCCGATGGCAAAACCCAGCGGCTGATCCATGTCGGTGATCAGCGCTACCACGCGCTTGTCGCGGCGGCGGCCAATGCCGACCATCAGCTGTGCCAGCCTGCGTGCGTCGACCTGACGCTTCATGAACGCGCCCTTGCCTACCTTGACATCCAGCACCAGCGCGTCGAGGCCCGAAGCGAGCTTCTTCGACATGATCGACGAAGCGATCAGCGGAATCGACTCAATGGTCCCGGTCGTGTCGCGAAGGGCGTAGAGTTTGCCGTCCGCCGGAGCAATCGTATCCGACTGCCCGATGAACGCGAGGCCGAGCGTTGCCAGCTGGCGGCGGAAATCTTCCTGACTAATATCGGTGCGGAACCCAGGAATGGCTTCCAGTTTGTCGAGCGTACCGCCCGTGTGGCCCAAACCGCGCCCCGAAATCATGGGGACGATGACACCCGCGGCAGCCGCGATCGGGGCGGCAATCAGGCTCGTTTTGTCGCCGACACCACCCGTGGAGTGCTTGTCAACTTTAGGGCCGGGGATATCCGAGAGATCCACCGTGTCGCCCGAACGAACCATCGTGTCGGTGAGGGCGTCCGCCTCGGCTTCCGTCATGCCGGAGAAGAAAACGGCCATAAGGAATGCCGACATCTGGTAATCCGGGATTTCTCCACGGGTGTAACCCTCTACCAGATATTGGATTTCCTCGGCGCGAAGCTCTTCCCCTTCGCGCTTACGATAGATGAGGTCGACAGTACGCATTATTGCAACTCAGCGTACCATCTTAAGCACTTGAAAGTAAAGCGGATGCGACTGCGGATTTACTCGTTTCCGCTCAGCTCAACCATTCGAAACTCCACATCATTGCGGAAAACACGGTCAAACACCGTGATCAGTTCGCCATGTAACAAACCGTTGTCAGCCAGCAAATTGGGCCCGGATACCGATGTCGGCTCACCGCGCATGCCCGACGTCCGCCCCCCGGCTTCCTCCACCAGGAGGATTCCGGCAGCCTGGTCCCATGGCTTGAGACCGAATTCCCAGAAGGCGTCGAGGCGGCCGCAGGCGACATACGCAAGGTCGATGGCAGCCGATCCGGCCCTCCGGACGCCGTGGCTGAGCATCGCTAACTGATAGTAGAAGTGGATGTTGACGCTCAGGTGGCGGCGGCGGCTGGGAAAACCCGTCGCAACCAGGGAGTCTTCCACAGACTTACACGGCGACACCTGGATTCGCTTTCCATTCAGGAATGCACCGCTTCCCCGCTCAGCCGCGAACATTTCCCCGCGAGTCGGATCGAACACGACGCCGGCTACCATTTCGCCATTGCGCTCCAGACCCAGAGTCACGTTGTACACCGGGAAGCCGTGGGCGAAGTTGGTGGTGCCGTCCAGCGGGTCGACGTACCAGCGGTACTCGGCGCCTGTGAGCCGGCCCCCACCTTCTTCAGCGACGATGTCGTGATCTGGAAATGCGGCTGTAAGCTGCTCCACAACCAGCTTTTCCGATGTGCGGTCGGCTTCGGTTACCAGGTCGAACTCACCCTTCAGTTCATACCCGATTCCCTGCTCCGCAAATCGCGTCAACACCACCCCAGCGGCGCGGGCGATGTCCATGGCCGTCTCAAGATACTGGGACAGACTACTCAACCTCCCAAAGGTATTTCACTTCGTGTTTGTAGACGAACAGGTTAGGCTCACCCACACGGGTCAGACGCAGAAACGACTCGTCGAAAAATTCGATGGTGCCTGCCACGTCTTCATCAGAGGTCAGCCGGATGCGAACGGGAACTTTGTTGTCCACGAGGCGGCGAAGAAGCTTCACCTCTTCAAACGTCTGCTCAGGCGCTTTAGTCTTGGAAGATGCCATTATTTGCGAGGTGAACTTGAGGACGGCTCAGCATCCCCATAGTAGCCAGTGCGGGACACCACGTGCAAATCGGGGTTCACGGTGCGAAGTTCGAGCGTATGAAATCGGTTTTTCGTTAGCGGCACTTTACGCGGATAATAGCCGATCAGGTACTGCGTCCGCAGATCCTTCAATATGTCAGCGAAGGCCTGGTCGAGTCCCTCGGCTCCGGGCGCAAACACCTTGCCTCCGGTCTCGCCAGCGAACGTCGTGAGCGCGTGCTCTCCGCCCGTGTTTCGCCCAACCTCATTGGTAATGGGCGTCGTAATCACCGGATAGATTACCGCGTCCGCCTTGTGTGCCGCCTCGCGAGCCGCATGGAAATCCTTGTTGCTGAAGGTATTGCCGCCGTCGCTGACCACTACGATCACGTGCCGCCCATCCCGGTCGTCCAGGTCGTTGGCAGCCACGTAAATCGCGTCGTACAACGCCGTTCCGGCCTCCGCCTTCAACCGCTTCATCGCGGCCGGAAAACGCGACGCGTTCCGGGTCCAGTGCACTTCCTCACTGATTTGCCAGTTGAAGGCCCAGAGCGCCGCCTTGTCGTCAGGATTTCCTTCTTTGAACAGCGCCGATATAAAGCGGCTGACCGCGGCAGTCTGGATCTTCATATCCTTTGCAGTTGAACCGCTGATGTCCAGCAGCACCGCGACGGAAAGCGGTTGCGCCGTCTGCCGCTCAAACAGGGCGATCTCCTGGAGAGCGCCGTTGTCGGTCAGCTTAAGATCTGTCTTCTTAAGGTCGCCGACGGGTTCGCCCTTCACGTTTTTGACCGTCGCGATGACGCGTACCAGTTTGACGTCCACCCGGAAGGTCTCCTCCTGCTGCGCGCTCAGGGGCGCGAACAACAACGCAGCAAAGGCGACCAGTTTCACGGCTTCAGCACCGAATCGTCCCACTCGCCTTCCACCCACACCTCGCCGTCTTCGAAATGCTCTTTCTTCCAGATTGGCACCAGTTTCTTCAGACGGTTGATCCCTTCAAGGGCAGCCTCGAAGGCAGGGCGGCGGTGCGGTGCGGTCACCACAATCGCCACGCTGGCCTCGCCGATCTCCATCCGGCCCAGACGGTGAACCATCGCAATCCGGCCTGTCGCGTGGGACGCGGCAATCGACTCGCCAATTTCGGCCATGATCTTCAGCGCCATCGGCTCGTAGCATTCGTAATCGAGAAAACGCGTCGGCCGACCTTTGGTGTTGTTGCGAACCACGCCAAGGAAATCGACGATGGCACCGTCGGTACCTTCCAGTAAGAGTGCGCGGAGCGCCTGCGTGTCGATCGGGTCGCGGGTAAGAGCGTAGTAATTGCGGTCCGACCCGCCGCTCACGGGCGGCAGAAACGCGATCTCGTCGCCCTCCTGCACTGCCGCCGAAGGATCGGAAAACTGCTGATTCCGGGCGAAAACGATGCTCGGACGAAGCTCGGTCATCCGGGGGAACCGGGCCGCATAGTGCTGGAAAACATCCTCCAGCAGCGCCCCGTCCGGCAGTTCCGGACGATCCTCAGCCACACCGGCCACATCGCGTAACTGCCCGAAAAATAGCACTTTCAGAAACACACCTGAATGCTACCAGACGGGCGTGGATGGGACCGGGTTACGATGGCCTCGATGGAGCTTTCCGAGGTACGAGTCCGTGTTCGTTACGCCGAGACCGATCAGATGGGCGTCGTCTACCATGCCAATTACCTGGTCTGGATGGAGATGGGCCGCGTGGAGTTGTGCCGCGCACGGGGCGTTCGCTACCGGGATATGGAGGAAAAGGACGGCGTGCTGCTTGCTGTCGCAGAAGCCACCTGCCGCTTTCACTTCCCTGCCCACTATGACGACGAAGTGATTGTGCTCACTTCAGTCAAGCGATCCAACACACGGCTGCTGGAGTTCCTGTATGAAATCCGTGAAGCCGAGTCCCGGCGCATGCTGGCCACCGGATCCACGAAGCACGTTTTCTGCGGCCGCGATCTGAAACCGTGCCGACTCCCTGCTAAATATCATGCCGCATTCGGCGTGATATCGCGGACTAATCTGTCATAACTCCCGCGGGAAGCGGCTAGCTTTACGGAAGAATTCGCAGGTCAAACGGCAGCGTCGGCGTGGTAAGAACTGCGGACCAGCGGCCCCGCTTCCACGTGGGTGAACCCCATTGCGCAGCCTTCGCGCTTCAGGTCCTGAAACTCCTCCACGGGAACGTAGCGAAGAATCGGAAGATGCTTCGGCGACGGGCGCAGGTACTGGCCCAGCGTCAAAATGTCGACCCCGTGCGCCACCAGATCGCGCATCACCCCCAGCACTTCCTGCTTCGTCTCGCCGAGCCCCATCATCAGACCCGACTTCGTCGGAATTTGCGGCCTCAGCTGTTTCGCATAGCGCAGCAGCCGCAGCGACCGCTCATATTTCGCGCCCAGCCGTACCTGCCGGTACAGCCGAGGCACGGTCTCGATGTTGTGATTCAGCACATCGGGCGCTGCATCCATCACGATCTCCAGAGCGGATTCTTTGCCCTGAAAGTCCGGGACCAGCACCTCAATCCGGCACTCGGCGATACGCTCGCGAATCGCCCTGATGGTGGCTGCGAAAATCTCCGCGCCACCGTCTTTCTGGTCGTCGCGATTCACACTGGTCACTACCGCGTAGCGCAGCCCGAGCTTTTCACAGGCCTCGGCAACACGCCGCGGCTCGTCGTAATCCATCTCCAGAGGGGCACCCTTCTGCACCGCGCAGAAGCCGCAGCGACGGGTGCAGACGTTGCCCAGGATCATGAACGTGGCAGTGCGGCGATTCCAGCACTCGCCCACGTTGGGACACGCCGCGCTTTCGCACACTGTGTGGAGCCGCAGATCGGTGACCAGCTGTTTGAGTTCGCGGTAATTTTCGCCGACAGGGGCCGGAGCCCGAAGCCAGACGGGTCGCTTTACAAGTGGCTGAGGAGTTATCGAGACAAGCACTACACCCTATTTTACAGCCCCAGCACAGATTCGACTCTCCGCTCCAGCACGGCCTCGGGACGGAAGTTCTCAAACTGGAAATATGCCGCGGCCGCCTGCTCCAGAACCGCGCGCGGCAGCAGCCCGATAATCTCAGTGCCTGCGATGGCGATTCCCATCTCACGAGCCTTCGTGCGAATCCTGTCAAACACGAGGTGCATCGGTGTGACTTCAATGTCGGTCAGGTTCATGGAAACCTGCACCTGGCCACGCGATTCCAGCGCCAGACCGAGCGCTTTGACGTGCGGCAAGCCGCCTGTCGAAGCCCGGATAAAACGGGCGATCGCTTTCGCCGCGGCCAAATCCGCGCTGTCCAGATTTACGTTCCAGGCGATAAGAAATTTGCGCGCCCCAACGATCACCGCGCCCGCCGTCGGATGCAGGTGCGGTCCACCCAGATCGGGGCGCCTGGACTCATCCGCGCTCACTAAATCGCGCACACCCTCGAACTGTCCCCGCCGCACGTTCTCCAGCAACCTGCGGTCCGGCCGCAACGCCGCGGCCTCGTAGAAATACACCGGGATCCCGAGCCCGCGCCAGATTTCGTCGCCGAGCTTGTGGGCCAGCCCGACACATTCTTCCAGCGTAATGTTCTCGAGTGGCACCAGTGGCACCACATCCGCCGCGCCGAGCCTCGGATGCACTCCCGTGTGCCGTGTCAGGTCGATCCGGGCCAGTGCCGCGGCGACAGCCCGTACAGCGGCCGGCAATACCGCTTCGGGCGTACCCGCGAATGTAATGACGGAGCGGTGATGATCGGCATCCAGCGTGAGGTGCAGGACTCGCGCGCCGGCTTGCCGCTCGATGGCGCGCGCGATCTCCTCCACCACAGCGGCATCGCGGCCTTCTGAAAAATTAGCTACGCATTCGATCAGTTTTCGCCGCATGACACCGAACCGGAACGGTGCGCCACCACGCCTTTGCGAAGCACCAGGGACACCAGATTTGATCCCACATTCAGTGGAATTTCACGGTAATCGGGAACATTCAGAATGCACACGTCCGCGTCTTTGCCGAACTCCAGTGACCCAACCCGGCCTCCCAGCCCCAGGGCATGCGCGCTGTTAATGGTCGCAGCCGATATGGCTTCTTCCGGCGTCACATTCATGCGCATCCAGGCCATAGAGATCACATGCTGCATGTTCAGCGTCGAGCAGGTGGACGGTTCGAATCCCGAACCAAACGCGACCGCGACGCCGGCATCAATCAGTCTTCGCGCCAGTCTCAGCCCCTCTTCCTCATCATCGCGCATCCGGGCCGGAAGCAGCGTCGCGAGGCAGCGCGTGCGGCCGAGTCTCGCCGCTTCCTCCGCGCTTGCGGAGTTGATTCCGGACACACTGGCGGCATCGACTTCGATGGCCAGTGCGATCGCATCCGACGCCGACGGCCCGGCTACCGACACCTTCACAGTCAGGCTCGCGCGGCGCACGGCATCCAGCAGCTTGCGAGCGTCAGGCAGGCTCAGACCGTTTTCTCCGCACGCGGCTTCCACAAAACGTGCCGACCTTCTTTCGGCAAGCCTGGGGATGATTTCCGCACAGAGCCAGTCGACATAGGTTCGGCTCCTGTCGCCTTCCGCACCCCCATAATGCCCCGCCAGGTAAGTGGGGATAATGCTGAGGCACTTTCCATCCAGCGCGTTCAGAACGCGAACCAGCTTCATCTCTCCCGATGCGGTAAGTCCAAATCCGCTGCGCGCCTCGACACTTGTGGTGCCGTGCCGCAGGAAGCCTTCCAGGTGCCGCGCGGCATGGAACTCCAGCGTACCCGCCGCGGTGTTACGAAGATAATTCAGAGTCGCGGTGAGATCCTGCCCCTCCAGTGGCGCGCCCGCCTGATATTGCGGACCTCCGGAAGAGCGGCGGGCCAGCAATCGCCCCGGCACACCGAACAGTCCCGCGAAGCTGTCGACGAACCCTGGCATAACCACATGCCCGGAAGCATTGATCTCTTCCGCGCTCCGCGCCTCAGCTAAATTCTCAACCCTTCTGGTGGGTCCAACGCTGGCGATGGCACCGCCCGCAATCAGCACCGAACCGTCTTCAATAATCCCCAGGTCCTGCATGGAATCGCCGCGGCGGGGACCCGAAGAGGAGCCATGCAGAGTAAGCAACTGCCGTGCTCCCCGAATCAGCAGGTTTCGCGACACGGCCGAAACCTCCGCTCAATTTTCATGGATTAAAGCCCGCTCCATTGTCTATTCTATCCGTTATTTCGCAGAATGCACTTTAATTTACCCGCGGAAATGCATGCCACCACATTTCAGAGAGCCCACCCCCCGCAAACGCGGTAAGCTGAATCCGTGCGGCTGTTCACAGGAATTCCCATTCCGCCCGATGTGACTGCAAACCTGTCTCGTTTGCTGGATCTGTTACGCCCTTCCGCACAGATACGCTGGAGCCCTGTTTACAATCTCCACATCACAACGAGGTTCATCGGCGAGTGGCCTGAAACAAGACTGTCTGAGATTGTCGGCCGCCTTCAGCCCCTTGGAGAACGGGCGACGATCACGCTTGAAGTCTCGGGGCTGGGCTGGTTTCCCAACCCACACTCGCCCCGGATCCTGTTCACCGCGGTCCGCGATTCGGGCGCCCTGTCAGATTTGGCGACAGCCACCGACGCCGCTCTCGAACCTCTCGGGATCGAACGCGAACAGAAGCCCTACCATCCCCACCTCACGCTGGCGCGCATCAAAGATGCTGGTGCAACGCTCGCCGGACTGCGCCAGGCGATCGCAAAACTGGAGACTACGGAACTGGGGACTTTTCCGGCTTCGGCGTTCTCTCTGTACGCCAGTGAGCCTGGACCGGCCGGTTCGATTTATACTCGACTGGCGGATATCCGCTTCACACAATGACAGCCATTCTTGTTTTGGCCGCCGCTTACCTCATCGGCGGCATCCCGTTCGGGTACATCGTGGTCCGTCTGGCCACAGGCCGGGACATTCGGTCTTCCGGCAGCGGAAACATCGGAGCCACTAATGTTTTACGCACCGCCGGGCGTGGTCTCGGGGTACTGACGTTGCTGCTCGATATCGTCAAGGGCGTCGCCGCGGTCTGGCTGGCCGAGCGGTTTACGGGTTCGGAGTTATGGATGTGCGCCGCCGCGCTCGCAGTCATGATCGGACATGCCTGGCCTGCGATGCTGAAGTTTAAGGGAGGAAAGGCTGTGGCGTGCCTGCTCGGCGCCTTCCTTTATCTGGCGCCGGTGCCGTTGCTGGCTACGGTCGGAGTATTTGTGGTCACGGTCGCGGCGAGCCGGTTTATCTCGCTGGGGTCGATTGTCGCCGCCGGCCTCTTCCCGCTCGCGGTGTTCCTCATCGAACATCCCCAATGGTATGTCACAGCTACCGCGGCGGCGGCCGGCGCGTTTGTCATTTATCGGCATCGGGCCAACATCGAACGTCTGCGGGCTGGAACCGAGAACGTGTTCACGCCCGGAGGCCGCAGGCGGTGAGCGGTTCGACTACTCTGACCGTCATTGGCGCGGGAAGCTGGGGCACCGCACTGGCCATCGTCCTGGCGCCACGCTTTGAGCGTGTGCGGCTCTGGGCTCACGACGATGGACTGGCCGCGCAGATCCAGTCGACGCGCGTCAATGAGACCTATCTTCCCGGCTTTACCCTGCCCGCCAGTGTCGAGGCTACGGATTCGCTGCAGCAGGCGACCGCGGATGCCTCCACCGTGCTGCTGGTTGTGCCGTCGCGATTCCTCCGGTCTGTCGTACGACAACTGAAGCCGCACCTGAGAGGCGGCGAGGATCTGGTCAGCGCCACGAAGGGCATCGAAGACGGAACGCTGGCGCGCATGTCTCAGGTGATCCGCGAAGAGAGTGGCTCATCGACTCCGGTGGCCGTGTTGTCAGGCCCAACTTTCGCTCGCGAAATCGCCCGCGGCGAACCGGCCGCCGTCGTAATTGCGTCGGACGACGACACCCAGGCTGGCCGGATTCAGCGGCAGTTCTCTGGCCCCACTCTGCGGCTCTACACCAACTCCGACCCGGTCGGCGTCGAGATCGGCGCGGCGCTGAAGAACGTGGTGGCGATCGGCGCGGGTATCGTCCAGGGCCTCGGCCTTGGAAACAACACGACGGCCGCGCTGGTGACGCGGGGACTGGCGGAAATCACACGGCTGGCGGTGGCCGCTGGCGGACGGCCTGAGACCCTGGCCGGGCTGGCGGGGCTCGGCGACCTGCTCCTGACCTGCACCGGAGACCTGAGCCGCAACCGGCGCGTGGGTATCGAGTTGGCGCAGGGCCGCACGTTGCAGGAGATCCTCGGCGCCACCAAAATGATTCCGGAAGGCGTGGACACCGTAGCCGCCGCAGTGCAGCTGGCCGCCCGGCTTGGCGTCGAGATGCCGATCGCCCGTCAGATGGACCACGTGCTCCGGTCGGGCAAGTCGCCGAAAGACGCGGTACGGGAGCTGATGGACAGAGCCCTTCGCAGCGAGTAAGCTGCAAAGAGGCCGCTGTACCGACGATACTGTAGGCAGCACAACTTTCGGACAAAACTCAGTTATGCAGGGTACTTCTCCGCAACCTTCCGCCAGCGACAGTGTTCAGACGGATATGGTTGCGGTCGCCGCCCTGGAACGGGACGCAGAGTTAATGCTGAAAGTGCGGGACGGAGATCCCGCCAGCTTCGCATTGCTGCTGGAACGCCACCGCGCACCGGTGATTCACTTCCTGTTCCGGATGATACAAAACCAGGCGATTGCCGAGGAACTCGCGCAGGAGGTTTTTTTGCGTGTGTATCGTTCCCGGGCTTCTTACGAACCAACCGCGAAATTTACGACGTGGCTGTTCCGTATCGCCACGCACCTGGCACTGAATCAGATCCGCGACAGACGCCACGAAAAAGGGGCGGAGAGCCTCGACGAAGAAACGAAAGACGGCATGAGCCGTCAGCTTCCCGACCGGCTGCCAAACGTGGAGCAGTCTCTGCTTCGCCAGGCGAGGATGCAGGAAGTCCGTATTGCCATTGAGGCACTGCCGGCAAAGCAAAAAGCCGCGGTGCTCATGCACAAGTATCAGGAGATGGAGTATTCGCAGATCGCGGGTGTCCTCGGATGCTCGGAATCAGCGGTGAAATCGCTGCTGTTCCGGGCTTATGAAACTCTGCGGTCCCGTCTGGCACACATGGCATGACCATGAGAGAGCAGACCATGAACTGTCCCGTAACGACCGGCAATCCGCAGGCACTTCTCGACTACGCCGCCCGAACCGCGGCGCCGGAGCAGGCTTCCGTGCTCGCGAGGCACATGGCCATTTGCCCGGAGTGCGCCCGCTTTGCCGAAGCGCAGAGCCAGGTTTGGAGCGCACTCGATGCGTGGGATGCCGAGCCTGTACCGTCCGATTTCGATGAGCGTCTGTATGCCCGAATCGACGCCGAAAGCCGCCGCAGCTTCTGGAGCCGGATTCTCGGTGACAGCTTCGCGTGGAAACCCGCGGTTTCGTTTGCAGGAGCCCTCGCAACCGTCGCGGTTGCCCTGGTTTTGGTGGTCCCGCCGAACCGTGTGGATCAGCCGTCCGTAACCAGCCCGGACACCGCCCGCGCCGAACTCGATGCGGAGCAGGTGGAACGGGCTCTCGAAGATTTGGAAATGCTGCGCCAGTTGAGCGCGGGCACGTCGGGAGGAAGCTCCCAGGCTTTGTAGCCATCGCATGAAGTACGCGCTCCAGTTCGTTGCTCTCCTCCTGGTACTGGTCAGTTGTGCCACGGCGCAACCGTTTCGCGCCAGGGCGAAGGACAACCGGGCTCCAGGCTTCATTCCCCCGCATCTGGTCATGGAACGTCTCAGCCGGATGAGCCCGGAGGAGCGTAAGCGCATGCTCGACCGCCTTCCCGAAGACAAACGGCGTATCACCGAAGAGCGCCTCCGGGAGCTGGAGTCGATGCCGCCCGTTGCCCGCGAGCGCCTGCGCAAAGAATTCAACGATTTTCAGGGTCTGACCCCGGAAAAACAGCAGGAGCTGCGTAACCTGTTCCAGCGCTTCTCCAAAGTTTCCGAGGAAAGACGCCATGAGCTTCGCCGCGAACTGAATCGGCTGCGGTCAATGCCGCCTGCGCGGCGTGCAGCCCGGATCGGCGATGAGCACTTCCGATCCGAGTTCAACGACGAAGAGCGGGAGATTCTGCAGGGTCTGGTGGAGACGCTGCCGCCTCCTCCGCCAGCACCGCCGCGCCGCGGACGTCCAGACAGTCAGCTCGTCAACTAAATCACAGGGTCTCCCACAGTTAACGAGTCGCGCCTGCCTCCCCTGTGTGGCTACATACGCATGCGGCCACATACACATGTCAACGCCAAGTAGAAATGTCCTATTCTCTGCCAAGTAGAAATGTCCGGTTTTGAGGCTCGGTTTGAGAGGTGTGGTTTAGAGTGTGAATGATTCTTCGGGACGTCGCGGTCTCGGCGGCGAGCGCATGACTCCTGGCCGCTACGGCAATTCGGCGCGAGGCGCACTCATCGGCCCCGCTTACACGCAGACGGACATGGCCGTGATGAAGAACTTCTACATCACCGAGACCCGATATCTTCAGTTCCGCGCCGAGTCGTTCAACCTGCCGAATCACGCGTCCTTCACGTCCATCAACACCACCGTTCGCACCGACGCGCAGGGGCGGCCGACGCAGAACTACGGCCAGGTCAACGACTCCGGTCCGGGCCGCATCATGAGCCTGGGTCTGAAGTTCGTTTTTTAGCGATTTATTTCTTGATTCCTGGGGCGTCGACGTCGCGATCGTACTCGAACCAGCCGACGCCCAGTTCGGCCGAAAACAGCCGCTCCAGATTCGTCGCGAAGAAATGCTCGTTGCCACAGGGAGCATGCACGTGATCGCCCGGTTGGCCCGCCACCAGCCCTTCCTCGCGCGACTTCTCGAACTTCACATCGAAGTCGCTGATGTCCTGCTCGGCGATCTCGCGGTGTTTGGTGAGAAACATCGCAATCGTTTCATATGAAGGAGAGAAGGTGGATGAGGCAGCGCTGAAGGAACTCGTTCGCGCCGCAGTGACCCTCAACCTGGAGGCTAAGGGCAAGCCGAAACCTCGTAGAGGCAGCACTAAGCAAGGCGACCCAACGGACTGATTCCGGCTTACCGATTGGTTTCCAGCTCCTGGATGAGCTGGATCATGCGCGGGCCCGCTTCGGCTTTTCCGCCGTAGCGGAGCTCGTTATATTCCGAGGTGATCTGGCTGACGAGCGTTGCGTCAGGCGAGGTTGACGGTACGATACGGGCGAACTCGGCCGGGGTGAGCCATGCGGGTTTTTCGAGACCGCGGCGGCGAAGTACCTTCAGCATGCGGGTGTAGAGCACGGCTGCGTCGGAGGGCACGACTTTGCCTCGGGAGACGCGCGCGGCCTGGCGTCGATTGCGGAACTGGTCGCGAATGACCGGGCCGGCCAGCCAAAGCACGAGGCCGAATGCGGCAGCCACACCACCGTACAGGATCGCCTGCCCGCTCCATTTCGCTGCGCTCTGAAACGCGCTCTGTAGATCCTCACCGAACTTCGCTCCGGTGCCGAGCAGTCGGCTGCGACGCTCCACGCGCGAAACCAGGTCGATCTGCGAATCCAGGTTGTAGTTGAGGATCCAGTCGCGCCACACGGTGTCGGCCGCGTCGAGAAAGAGCATCATTCTCGACCACAGAAGCGCCGCTCCCTGCGGGCTGCGCAGATCGGGCGGCGTGGGGTCGAAGGTGGTCCAGCCACTCCCAGGCATCCATGCCTCCACCCAGCTGTGCGCGTCGGAGGCGCGAATCACGTGCCAGCCGGTCATCGGATTGAAGGTTCCGCTTTGAAAACCGGTGACCACGCGGGACGGGATGTTTACCGCTCGCAGCATGACGGCCATGGCGGACGCAAAATACTCGCAGTGGCCTTTACGGCGCTCGAACAGGAAATACGCCAACGGGTCGGCCACCTTCTGCCGCGGCAGCTCCGTGGTGTAGCCGAATTCGGTCCGGAGCCACCGCTCCAGCGCGCGGGCTCGCTCCTGGGGGGTTGCTCCTGTTGCCCGTTCGCGGGCCAGTGCGAGGATTCGCTTGTCAGTCGATCCGGGCAGCAGCAGGTGCTCGTTGCGGGTCTGTTCATCAATGCGGGCAGCGCTCTGCAGTTCTGTTTCCGGCCGTTCCAGGTGTCCGATGGCCCGGTAGTTCCGGCCTTCAATCGTGCCTCGACCGGTGCGGTACGAATCGCCGGGTACGCGGTAGACGAACGGCAGATCGTCTACCTGCAAAAGCTCAGGGACTCCGGCAAAGAAGAGGGCATCGGTGTCGACTGGCCCGACACGCACCTCGTAGCTGATTCGCTGGCCTGGGCGGCGCCTTTGCCAGTCGTCAACCAGGATGGTAGGGCCGGCGTTGATGCGGATGCGCTCGAGCCCATGGCCGCCTGGCGGGTTATACCAGCGGAGGCCGTCGAACTGGCTGAGCGCGGCACCGCGCCACTTCAGGCTGAGCCGCTCATCCGGAGCAGCGATGCGCGCGTGGAGGACGGCGGTCGACTCCTGCTTCAGTTCGCCAAGCTGTCCGAGAGTGACCTCGCCCGAGAAACCTGGAAGGTGATACCGTTCCGAGACCAGCGAGCGGAAGGCAGCGCGAGCAGTACGCGGCAGAAGAAAGAACAGGCCGCCCGTCATCAGGACGATGCTCACCGTCATCAACGCGGTGAGTGAAGCGAGGCGGCGGCCAAATCCGGCCTTGCTCGTGGCGCCGAGCAAAACCTGAGGCGAGTCCTGCGAACCAGCGCGCCTGATTTCGCTGCAGCAGAACGTCGCGACTCCGAAGATCAGGAACA
The DNA here is from genome assembly GCA_034408745.1 of Bryobacteraceae bacterium. Taxonomy (GTDB): domain Bacteria; phylum Acidobacteriota; class Terriglobia; order Bryobacterales; family Bryobacteraceae; genus JAWXCM01. The sequence goes on along the minus strand of JAWXCM010000064.1, from coordinate 13,606 downwards.
GGGTCAGGAATACGAAGAAGCCGATACTGGCTGAGAGCAGCGTGGCGGCCAGCAGTTCAAGGAAGGCAATCAGTTTGACAAAGAGATAGTCACGGTTGGTCCGGGCCGTCAAAACGCGCACGACGGCGAGAAAGCAGATGAGGTGGACGGTGGCAGTGACGAAATCCTGCGTCAGGTACAACACGTCGAGCGGATAGAAGCCGCAGTAGCCAAGCGTGGCGGCGACAACCCACCTGCCATTGAGATCGACCTTAACAACGGTGAGGAGCAACAGCCGGAGGACAAGGCCGGCGCCGGTGAACACAATGCTGACGAGGTCGAGCGAGCCCGAAGCTACGAGCGCAAAAAAGCCAGTCGCAAGCAGGCCGAGCAGCGAGAACTGGAAAAACTGCTCCACCGGCTGCGTTGCCCAACCTGCCGAACGGCGCATACCTTTAGGGTAGCCTGCCCGAATCGGACGAGGTTTCTTCACCCATCCAGGCGAGGTAGGCGGACAAACCTCCGGTGACGGGCAGTGTGATCAGCTCTGGCACCTCATATGTATGCAACTCCTGCAATTTCCGTTGGAGGTCGGCCATCAGTCCGCTTCGGGTTTTGATGATGAGAAGAAATTCGGGCGCTTCTTCCACCTGACCCTTCCAGCGATAAATGCTGATGATTCCCGGTACGATGTTGACGCAGGCAGCCAGTTGGCTCTCGGTCAAACCACGGGCGATCTTTTTGGCTTCCTCGAGGGTGCCACAGGTGCTGATTGCGACGATTGGCGAATTCATGTGGTACTTTTAACCTTAAGGTGCTGGTGTTTTCCTGTAAACAATTCTATAAATAAATGTAGCGGCATTGACAATGAAGCAACTGCTGAGGAAGTCGGGGGTCATCGTGGGAGCTTTGGTGCTCTGTGCTTACGGCATAGCCGCACTGCGCGGACCCAACGGACTCAACGCGCTTTCTGAAAAGCGGCATCAGATTCAGATGCTGCAGGAGCAGAACGCTTCTCTTAAGGCCGACAACGACCGCAAGCGCGAGCGGATTGAGCTTCTCAGGAACGACCGGGCGACGCAGGACCTGGAAATTCGGCAGCGGCTCAAGCTGGTGAAACCGGGCGAGACTCAGTTCATCGTGCCCGATGGCGGAGCGGCCGCCACCACTGAGCCTGCGAAGCCGCCGTCACCGCCCGCTCCGGTCAAGTAACTCCTTCACGCGCGACCACATCGCATCCAGTTCACCCATGTCCTTCGACTCCGCCGCGTAACGCAGCACGGGCTCCGTGTTCGACGAACGAACGTGGATCCAGCGGCCGGGCCAGTTCAGCTTCAATCCGTCGGTGCGATCCTGCTGCGCGTCGGGAAATTCGTCTTCCAGCGTCTGCATCAGCGCGGAAAGCTGTCCGTGCTGATACGCGCTCTTGCCAATCCTCCGGTGATAGTGCGGCAGGCGCGCCGCCAGTTCCGATATCTTCAGCCCAGTGGCTGCCATACGGCCCAGGAACATGGCGATGCCGCTGTAGCTGTCGCGGCACAGATGAACGGCAGGGAAGATGATGCCGCCGCTGCTTCCCTCCCCTCCAATGGCCGCCTTTACGGCTTGAATGCGTTCCACCACATTCGCCTCGCCGACCGGCGTGCGCCACACCTTGCGGCCAAAGCGCGCGGCGATATCGTCGACCGCCGACGACGTGGTCAGATTCACCACCACGTCACCGGGGAGTCGTTCCAGGGCAGCTTCCACGGCCAGTGCCAGAACGTCGTCATTGTCGAGCACGGTGCCGGTCTCATCAATCACGGCCAGCCTGTCGCCGTCCGGGTCGAGCGCGAAACCAATCTCGCACCCAGAATCGCGCACCAACGCTGCGATCTCAGTCAACGATTCGGGCTTCGGTTCCGCTTCGCGGGGGAATGGTTTGGTGGGGTCGACGGAAATGGCTGTGAGCTCGCAGCCGAGCCGCTCTGTGAGGAACTCGGGCGTCATCAGCGATCCAGCTCCGTTCACCGCATCCAACGCAACACGAAAGCGCCGGGCACGGATGGCAGCGACGTCCACATGCCGCAGGACGCGTTCCATGTGCAGTTGCTTCGGGGCCGCAAACTCCTGGCGCACGGTTCGAATGGCGCGGTTGGGCGCATGCTCGAAGGCGCTCTGATGCCACAGGTCGATGAGTTCGGCACGTTCGTAGTTGTTGAAAAAGAGACCCTGCTGGTTGAACAGTTTAAGAGCGTTGTACTCGGGCGGATTGTGCGATGCCGTGATCGCGATGCCGCCGCGGGCGCGTGTGGCTCCCGAGTACATCTGGATGGTGGGCGTCGGCAGAACACCTACATCGACCACCTCGCAGCCCGCGGCCAGAAGTCCGCACTGTACCGCGTGCTGCAGCATGGGGCCGGTGGAGCGCGTGTCCCGGCCAATCACAACGGTGCCTCCGCCGACGTATGTTCCGAACGCCTGGCCGAAAGCGGCGGCCAGCGCAGGGGTGAGGAATTCGCCGACAACGCCGCGAATTCCAGACACTCCGATCTTCAGCAGATGGGCTCGGGGCATGTATCTGAATCCATGGTAGCGAGCAGTGGACCTACTGCCGCCGGACGGTCTCCAGCAGCTCCTCGTACAGGCTGGACGGGTCCGTGTCCTTTTGCTCGCAGATAATTCTGACGATTGGCTCGGTCTGGCTGACGCGGACATGGAACCAGCGGTCCACCCAGTCGACCCGAAGTCCATCGGTCATGTCGATGCGGCCGTCGGAGAACTGCGCCTGCAGGGCGGCCATCAGGTCCGGGATCCCGGTGGATGTCAGCGCGGCTTCACCCTTGCGCATGATGTATTTCGGATAGCTGTCCAGGATCTCCGACAGTCGCCGCCCGCGCTCGCGCAGCAGGGAAAGGATGGCAAACATGGAAGCGATGCCGTCATAGACAAACTCGAACTGCGGCATCATGACTGCGCCGGTGCCTTCGCCAGCCACGGCGATCTGTTCCTTGCGGTAGTTCGACAGTGCATCAATAGCGGCCTGTCTTCCGACCGGAACGCGCACCACCCGGCCATTGTGCCTTGCGGCCACGTCTTCGATCAAACGGGTGCTGGAGAGGTTCGTGATGACTCGGTCTCCGGAGCCGCGTGGCAGCAACCAGTCGGCGATGAGCGGCAGGATCATTTCCTCCGAGACAGGACGGCCCGTCTCGGTGGCAATCCCGACGCGGTCCGAATCCACATCGAACTGAAAGCCGATGTCGGCCTTCAGGGGCAGCATGAGCGGGGCCAGCTGGAGGTCTATGGTCTCTGCCGAGATGACGGGATCATGGGCGAAATGGACACCTTCCATCCGGCCATTGATGAGAATGAACTGGAAGCCGTAGCGCTCGTTGAGCCGGCGAAGAATCGGTGCCGACGTGCCGTTGCAGCAATCGACCACGACGCGGAACTGGCGTAGAAGGTCGAACTCAAATACCCGGGCCAGTTCTTCCAGATATTCGTCCACCGCTCCGGCGTGCTCGCGCAGGTGGCCAACCGCGGTCCAGTCATGGTAGTCGAACTTGCGGAGGTGGTAGATGTCGAGCAGCTCGTTCGATTCGGCGGTGGACAGGTACGAGCCCCTCCCACCAAAGAACTTCAGCGCATTCCATTCGGCCGTGTTGTGGCTGGCGGTAATGGAGATTCCGCCCGCGGCACCCATGCGGCGAATGGTGTGCTGGATGATGGGCGACGAAGCGATACCGAGGTCGATGACTTCATGACCGCACGCCATCAGCGCCGCGATCACGCCCTCACGCATCATGACGCCGCTGGCTCTGGGGTCGCGGCCGAGGCACAACGGCCGGCCCGGTTCAATAAGGGTTCCGAAGGCGCTCGCGAAATCGATCACGTGCGCCGCGGTGAGGCCGCCGCCGACGACACCACGAAGTCCCACTGACGAAATTCGCAGTGTTTTGCTGCCTGTACCTGCGGGCATTCTATTTCCGGCTAAGCGGAGTCACCGTGATCTTTCGGAACTCGACGGGCCCGTGGTCGCCCTGCAGAACCAGAGGTCCGGGTTCGCCCTCATCGGGGTCCATGGCGATGGCGGTGAGACCGTCGATCTCCTTCGCGTCGATTACCTTCTTGCCGTTCAGAACCACCGTAACGATGTTGCCAGCCAGCGTGATGTCCACGGTCTGCCATTCATTCGCAGGCTTGCTGGCGTTCTCCGTCGGCAGAATGCGACTGTAGAGAGCCCCGTTTCCGTGGGTGTTGGCCGGCTTGCCGAGGTCTTCAAGGATCTGCACTTCATACCGGCCGCGCAGGCCGATGCCGCTGTTCGAGCCCGGTCCTACACGATACTCCACGTGGAGTTTGAAATCCATGAACTTCGCGTCACTGACGATGTCGGTAGTGCCGGGTCCATTCTTCAACACACCCTGCTCCACTTTCCACAGGAAAGGCGTATTGGTACGAAGCGCGTGCCAGCCGGAGACATCGCGTCCATTGAACAGTTCCACCGGCGCGCCTGCCTTCATCTTCGATCCGTCAGCCTGTTCGAACTTCGGGGCCCGGACGCCGGAGAAGGTCTGCGGCGCCTGCTTCGGGTACGCGGCTGTGCCTTCGATCTTGCTGGAGCCGGCGGCTCGAACCTTGTAAGTGCCCACCCACTCCTTCACTCCGTCTTTCGGATTCCTGATCTCGCGACGAACGGCGAAAGTGGCGGAACCGTCGGGGTTCACTTTGATGTCGCGAATCGGGTCGCAGTCGCCACCCGAGGCGCCCACAAAGCTGCCGCTGGGACTTGCCGTATCGGCGCCTTTAATCTCCAGCCACCATGCGCGCTTGCGGTCGTTGCCCGGGACTGTGAGGTCCCAGCGACCGTTCAGATCTTTCGGCCCGGCGGCGAGGGCTGTCAGCGGAGCCGACACGGCGGCTGCCGCTGCGATGATGGCGAAGTTTCGGCGATGCATTTGGCTTCGTTTTGCACGATATCACGGCGGCGACGCGTCAGCGCACGAACTGGTCGACATAGGCCTCGCCGAGACCGCACTCGATGTAATGCCGGCGGCACATGTCGATCTTTGTGAACACGTCCTCAAACCCGGTGTGATTTCCGTTCTCGTCCACGTAGTACATGCAGCCGGAGATGTTGAAGAACGTGATCATCTCCTCCACATCGGCGTCGACGGTGAGGGTGTGAGTTTCACCGGGTGGCTCAAAGACGTAGTCGCCGGCACGGGCGACCCAGTCGTGCTCCAGATAGCGCCATGAGCCCTTGATGACATAGCCGTGAACCGGGGCTGGATGACGGTGTCGGCTCAGAATTCCCGCGCGTCGCACACGCAGCAGGTTGCACCACTGGCCGTTCAGAGTGTTCAGCATCAGAGGACGAAACCAGACGTTGGGCGCCTGGGGTACCCAGACCCGCTCGTCGTCGGGTACAGCGGTGGCGACGATCTGCCTGGGCGACAGTGGATGCGTGGTTTGGAGGTGAGCCATGACCTTTAGATTCTATGCCACCGAGTAGCCGCCGTCGACCGTCAGGATGGCACCCGTTATGAACGAAGCCGCTTCGGAGCACAGAAAGAGAACGGGCGGCGCGACCTCGTCGGGTCGGCCCCAGCGCGCCATTGGGGTGCGCGCCAGCAGTACGGCCGAGCGCACTTCGTCCTGCCGCAGAGCCTCAGTAAGGGACGTTTCGATCCAGCCCGGCGCAACCGCGTTCACACGGATGCCGTCGGCTGCCCAGGCTGCCGCCAGGGATCGAGTCAGCTGCGCGACGCCCCCCTTACTCGCGCTGTAGGCGGGGACTCGCGGGCCGCCGAAGAAGCTCAGCATAGAGGCGACGTTGACTACCGATCCCTGAGTCTTCGACAGTAATGGATGCGCGGCCATGCAGAGGCGCATGGCTCCGGTCAGGTTAACGCCGACCACCTGCTCGAATACGTCGATTCGATACTCGTCGTCACGGCGAATGATTCCGGCTGCATTGACCAGCACGTCGAGCCGCTTCAGCGACCCCGCGACTGCAGCTACTGCGACGGCATCGGTGACGTCGAGCGGGATGGTGCGCACATTGTCAACCGGAGCCTCGCCAGTCGGCAGTCCGGCTGCCAGAACATCGGCACCAGCGGCGGCGAAGGCCTGTGCAACGGCGCGCCCAATTCCACCCGTTCCGCCGGTCACCAGGACGGATTTACCTGTAAAATCAAACATGGCGGCGTCTATCGTATCAGCGTGCCGCCAGGGACTTTATGCCGGAGCACACCTACACAATCGTGCCGTTCTCGATTTCGGGCTTCTCATGGGTGGGAGTCTTGCTGCTGCTTGCCGCGGTAATTCCACTCGGATTACTGTGCTTTGCGATCTACTCGTCGCGAAATGCGGCCTTCACGATTTCCTCTGAAGGCGTCCGAATCACGCGGGATATTTACGGACGAAACATCCCGGCGTCGCTGATCAATGCCGCGGAAACCAGGGTGGTGGACCTGAACAGCGACCCACAACTGGGCCTGACCTGGAAAACGAACGGAATTTCCCTGCCCGGTTATCATGCAGGCTGGTTCCGTACGAAAGGCGGCGGAAAAGCACTGGCATTTGTGACAGATAAATCGAGGGTTGCGGCCGTGCCAACGCTGGACGGCTACACGCTGCTGGTGAGCGTGCCGTCTCCTGAGAATTTTGTTCGAGATGTAAGGGCTACCGTCCGCCGGCCTTAGGGCTGCTGAATCGCCGCGGCGAATGCCTCAAAAAGACGGCGGTCCGCGTCGCTCACCAAAAGGCGGTTCTCCGGATGCCACTGCACTCCGATCACGAAGCGGTGCGCCGGCATTTCGCAGCTTTCGACGACCCCGTCGTCGGCGCGGCCAGTGATCACGATCCCTTCGCCGGGCCGTTCCACTGCCTGATGGTGCCGCGAGTTGACCGTGGCGATGCGGGTCTGCAAGATGTCCTGAAGACGGCCGGGCTGCTGAAACTCGACGCTGTGGGCGGGTTCATGGCAGCCCTGTGGGGCGTCCGCGGGCGCGGGACTGACGTGCGGAATTCCACTGTCGGGCAGGTCCTGGATCAGCCGGCCGCCGTGCATCACGTTCAGCAGTTGCATACCTCGGCAGATGGCCAGTACCGGAAGGTCGCCGGACAAAGCAGCCTGCACTACTTCCATTTCGAAATCGTCCCGCTCGCGGTCCGGGTTCTGCGTGTTGTGATGCGGATTCTGGCCATACAGTGCAGGATCGACATCCGTGCCTCCTGTGAGCAGCAGACCCGAAAAACCCTCGCATGACGACTGGGCGCCCGGAGTGACGGCGACTCCATCCAGTCCAACAACGGTCAGAGCAAAGAGATAAGGCTCCAGTTTAGACGCATTCCTGTACAATACCCCTACCCTTGCGACCATTTTCCTTTAGAGTAGCAGTGTACGGAGGCGTACCTCTCTAGCCTTTTACGTAATTTGAGCCGTATGGCGCGCGCTGCGAACGGACAAGCGTCGCATTGGCTTCGGCGTCACCAGGGAATTTCTCCGCTTTCGCATCCCACTTCAATACCCGTCCGGTGCGCATCGCCGACCACGCGATGAGGCAGGCGGAGCAGGACCGGTGGCCGATCTCGGCGTTTGTAGCCGGGGCTTTGCGTGAGCGAATGCTCGTCAGCCAGTCGAGATGATGGTCATTATTCGGACTGGCGTGCAGGTGCGGCTCATTGTCTTTGGTTCCGGTCCGCAGCCACTCCAGATTGCTCGCGTCGAACGCCCTGCTGCGCGCGGCGCCGGGCTTCGGATCGCCCGGTGTGTAGCGGCCGCGGGTCACCCAAATCCAGCCTTCGTCGCCGATAAATTTCACGCCATTCGGAAATTTATCACTGATATACATCGTCACGCCGCTGGCATATTTCATCCGAACGTGATATTTCCCGTGGACGTCCCACAAGCCTTTTTTCGGGAATGTGGCTTCTGCTTCTATTTCCACCGGCCCGGTTAATTCGGTGTCCATAGCCCAGTGCGCGCAGTCGATGTGGTGCGCGCCCCAGCCGGTGATCATGCCTGCGCCGAACTGCTCGCAACGCAGCCAGCCGGGCCGGTCGTAGCGCTTGCGAGGATCCGGCGACTGCGGGTGCACACGATTCTCGGTGTAATACACCTTTGGCGTAGAGCCCAGCCAGGCCTCGTAGTTGAAGTTCTTCGGCACTGGCATCTCTTTTTCTTCATCCCCGCCCGGATCCTCGGGCAAACCGATGAACACCTCGCGCAGCTTGCCGAGGCGGCCATTGCGAACCATCTCCGCGGCCAGGCGCCACTGCACTTCAGACCTCTGCTGGCTGCCGATCTGGAAGATGCGGCCGGTTTTCGTCACACAATCGGCCATCTGCCGGCCCTCAGCGACGGTTAGCGACGCCGGCTTTTGCAGGTAGATGTCCTTACCTGCAAGCGCGGCTTCCATAGCGGGCTGAGCATGCCAGTGATCCGGCGTGCTGATGCAAACCGCATCAATGCTCTTGTCGGCGAGCATGTCCCTGTAATTGCTGTAGGTCTTTACCGCCTCAAAGTTCCCCACCCCGTGCTTCCGGCTGTAGGTGCCCTCAACAAGCGACTTCGCGTCATCGATACGTACTGCATCGAGATCCGCGACCGCGACATACCGAGCCTTGTCGCTGTTGCGGAACAGGCCGGGAAACTCCGACGCTCGCGCAATACGGCCGCAGCCAATCTGACCCACCCGAATGTGATTCGAAGGCGCGCTCTGCCCAAAGACGTGGGACGGAACAATCAGCGGGAATCCGGTAACAGCGGCTCCGCTCAGAAGAAAAGAACGTCTCGAACTGTTCATTACTGAACCTTCTCCGCTCCAACCGCCCAGAGGATCCCACCAAGAATCAACTGGCGCAGGACAGGAGTCTTGTAGTATTCGTCTTTGTGTCCCAGGGAGACGTAGAACTCACGTCCTCCACCATATTCGTGATACCAGGCCAAAGGCAGCGCGTTGCCGAAGCGGTCGCCCGGGTACTCAGCCTTCTTCGGATCGTCGAGCTTCGCCGGATCGGTGACCAGCAGGGGTTTGATGTCGGGATTGACGTTTTCGTGGTAGTAGCATTCGTCCTCCCACTCGAATGTCGCGGGCAGACCCTTCGTGGCCGGGTGTCCGGTGTTCACGACCCGGACGGTGAACTTCTGCAGCTTCGGATGCCTTACGAATTTGCCACCCATCATGGACTGAAACCACGGCCAGTTCCGCTCCGATCCCGTCGCCGAGTGGATCCCAACCACGCCCCCGCCTTCCCTTACGAACTTCTGGAACGCCTCTTTTTGCGAATCGTTGTCGAAAGCTTCGTTGTTGCTGTTTGAGAACACGACCGCCTTGAACCGCCGCAGGTTGGCATTGGTGAAAACAGCCGGATCGTCCGAGGCTTCCACTTCGATGTTCTTTGTTGCCGCCAGTTCCCGAATCGCCGCGATCGACGCCGGGATGTTCTGGTGCACGTACCCTTTCCCGTTGTGGGTGTAGACCAGAATCCGGTCTTTCATGCGGTCGCCGGGAGCGGCGGCCAGCAGCGTGGCGACGGCGGCAAAAGCGAGAATCGTTTTCTTCATGGGCTTTTGTTCACTACTGTATCGCGGTTGAAACCTGCACGGATTGCCGCAGCTTTCGATTTCTCTTGACTCATATAGCAATCCGCTATATATGTTTAACTGCTGGTTATGGGGCAGCTATGACGCTGGGAGACAAGGTTCGCTACCTCCGGGAAGTGGAGGGCACGCTGCGGGGGTTCGGACGGACGATGCACCAGTCTGAAGTAGCGCGTGCGGTGCGGGTTGAGCAGGGCTCGACCATTACACAGGCCTACCTGTCTCAGGTAGAGAACGGAAAGCGAAAGCACCTGACGGACACCACGCGGATGCTGCTGGCACGTTTTTTTAAGGTGCACCCAGGCTATCTGGTGAACGATCCGGAGGGGTACCACACGGAGTTGCAGTCGGCTGTACGGACGTCTGAGGACAGGCTCGATTTGTGGCTGATCCACGGCGCGGAGCGTTTCGCGGGCGACGTGGAGATCAGCAACGCCCTGCTTGCACTGGCGCGGCACCCGGACTCGCGCCGCTGCTTTTTATTGCTGAGTGAGATCTGCGAAGAGCCCGGGCTGGCGGACCGTCTGATGGACGCGTTGATGCCGCCCAGGGCCGCTCCGGTTGTCAGGATGAAGGAGAAACGTTCGTGATTGGCTGGTCGAATTTCTATCTTTTTTGTTTTGTGTTCGGATTTCTGTTCAGCCTGGTCTCAGTATTTCTGGCTCACGTTCCAGGCGGCCATGACTGGCATGTACATCCACACGGCGGCGGAGGTCACGGACCCGCAACTGGGCAGGGCCACGGCCATTCGTCCCATGCGGTATCACCCTGGAATCCAGGGACGGCCGCGGCGTTTCTCGCGTGGTTCGGAGGAACCGGTTTTCTCGCCACGCGCTTGTACTCCATGTGGGTGTACACCACGCTCGCGCTTTCCCTGATGGCAGGCATCGCGGGAGCGGCAGCGGTTTTTTGGTTCCTGACGCGCGTCCTGATGCGCGAGAAAGAAGACCTCGACCCGGCCGATTACGACATGATCGGCGTGTTCGGCACTGTGTCGAGCACTATCCGGGCCAATGGCACAGGAGAGATTCTCTTCTCGCAGGCGGGATCACGGCACGCCGTTCCGGCAAGGAGCGAAGGTGCTGTGTCGATTCCTGGCGGGACCGAGGTGGTCGTAACACGGTATGAGAACGGAGTTGCGTACGTGCGCAGGTGGGATGAACTCACTGGCGCCGAAGACGCAGACGTGCCCACGGTGAGCGGGCACTGAGCAAGTTCAGCAGGTTCACCAAAAAGGAGTCTATGGAAACAACTACGCTGGGTGTGGTTGTAGTGGCAGGGCTTATGGTCCTGACCGTCATCCTTGTGATGGCCATGTTTGCGAATCTGTATCGCAAAGCAGGTCCACATGAGGCACTTGTGGTGTATGGCTTCCGCGGAACCCGGATTGTGAAGGGCCGCGGCGTGGTGATATTTCCTGTGGTGGAGAACTACAAAATGCTCTCACTGGAGCTGATGTCGTTTGACGTTGCTCCGGAAAAGGACGTGTATACACGGCAGGGCGTCGCGGTTACCGTGGAAGCGGTGGCGCAGATCAAGGTGAAGTCGGATCCCGAATCGATCCAGACGTCGGCCGAGCAGTTTCTGACCAAGCAGCAACCCGAGCGCGAGGGCCTGATCCGTCTGGTAATGGAAGGCCACCTTCGCGGCATTATCGGCCAGCTGACGGTGGAAGAGATCGTAAAGGAACCGGAGATGGTGGGCGAGAGAATGCGCGCCAACTGCGCGGCGGACCTGAGCAAGATGGGACTGGAAGTGATTTCGTTCACCATCAAAGAGGTCCGCGACCGTAACGAGTACATCGCCAACATGGGCCGCCCCGATATCGCCCGCATCAAGCGCGACGCCGATGTCGCCTCAGCGGAAGCCGAGCGGGACACGGCCATTCGACGCGCTATCGCAATGCGCGAATCGGCTGTAGCCAAAGCCGTGGCCGACCAGGAGCGGGTGCACGCCGAGACTATGTCCCTGCAGCAACAGGCAGAATCGCAGAGAGATCTCGAGATCAAGCGCGCGCAGTTCCTGGAGGTTGTGAAGCGGCAGCAGGCCCAGGCCGACAAGGCTTACGACATTCAGGCGGCCATCATGCAGCAGCAGGTGATGGTGGAATCGGTGAAGATCCGTCAGGCGGAGAAAGAACAGGAGATCAAGGTGCAGGACGCCGAGATCCTGCGCCGGGAACGTGAGTTGATCGCCACCGTGCTGAAGCCCGCCGAGGTGGAGCGCAGACGCGTGGAAACCATAGCGGCAGGCGAAAGGATGAAGACCATCACGGAAGCCGAGGGCCGCGCAACCGCTGTGCGATCGCAGGGTGAGGCTGAGGCCGAGATCATCTTCCGCAAGGGCGATGCCGAAGCCCGGGCCATGAACGTGAAGGCGGCCGCGTACCAGGAATGGAACCAGTCGGCCGTAATCGACAAGCTGCTTACGAATATGCCGGAAGTGGTTCGTGCGCTGGTAGAACCGCTGAGCCATGTGGACCGCATCACTGTGGTCTCGACTGGCGGGGAAACCACGGGCATGCACAAGGTGACGGGTGACCTGACGCAGATCGCCGCGCAGATTCCGGCGTTGTTTGAGAGCCTGTCCGGCATGAGCATGGCTGAGGTTCTCGGCAAGGTGCGGCCGATTGGCGACAGGAACGTTCGCGCCAAATCGGCAGGGACGCCAGAGTAACGCTTTGCAAAGAACGGCCTGGTGCGACTCGCGCCGGGCCGTTTCTCCGTCAACGGGAGGACGCAGGCATGGGTGTACTGGAGAGAGTCGGCCGGCTGGTCCGGGCCAATCTAAACGATCTGATCGACCGCGCGGAAGATCCACACAAGCTGCTCAAGCAGGTAATTCTCGACATGGAGAACCAGCTGATGCAGGTGAAAACGCAGGTGGCGATCACGGTCTCCGATCAGCACCTGCTCATCAAAAAAGGAAAGGAGAACCGCGATCTGGAGGGCGACTTCCTCCGCCGCGCCGAAACGGCACTGGCTAAGGACCGCGAGGACCTGGCGCGGGGCGCGGCGGAGAAAGCTCTGCAGCACCGGAGGATGTCGGAGGGATTTGAGCAGCAGGTTCAGGATCAGCGCATCTGGGTGGAGCACCTGAAGTCGGCGCTGCGGGAGTTGGAAGCAAAGCTGGTGGAAGCGCGGCATCAGGCCGACTTGCTCATCGCGCGCCAACGCCGGGCGCGGGCGGTGGCGCGGGCCACGCAGGCTCGCGAGACAGGGAGCGCCGAAAGCGGCATTCGACGCATGCACGACAAGGTGCTGGTGGAGGAGTCGATGGCAGAGGCGAGGGCCGAGTTGGCCAGCGGCGACACCGCGGGTGCTGAGCTTCTGAAGCTGGAGCGAAGCGAAGCGGTGGAAACCATCCTGCGGGAAATTCGCACACGCCGCCGTCCGACCTGAGCTAGTCGATTCTTTCCGGCCCCTGTGTCGGCGATGTCCAGGGCGATGTTTCCTGGAAACAAACAGAACACCGGTTCCAACAGCTTGAGATCGGACGCAGATATCGCTATCTCGTTGTACTTTTCCCCGACGGCAAGGTGATCGTGCAAGTAATTCCCCTGTGGCCGCAAACGGCGCCAGAAGTCTCGGACGACGTCTTCCAGGTCGTCCAGCGAAGTGATTTTCTTGTCGCGCAGAAACTCCAGCTCTTTCCTCGCCTTATCGGCGGGGGTAATCCTGGTGTTAAACCAAGTGAACTGCAGGGGGACGTCCACCACGAAGGCGGTTCCGCTGTGTTCCTGAGTCGGTTCTATTTGCCATAGCCGTTTGGCATTAGCTGATGGCGGTGAATACTCAGTTGAGAAAGATCGTGGAGGTGGGGCACCTCCGATTCGGTGCTTGCGGTGTTCAGGCCGCGGCGGCGAGCTGGCGTCGTGTCGGCATGACTCGTTGATTGCTGAGCGGTGCGAGGCATTCGGCAAGTGGCTGGCGCGGGATTTCGAGAGCCTGGCAGACAAGCTGCGTCAGTTCGTTTGGACTGAGGTTCTCGGGTTTATTTTGCCGCTTTTGGTGCTGCTGTGGCTGGGGCGGCGGC
>JAWXCM010000063.1:0-39663 GCA_034408745.1 Bryobacteraceae bacterium | reverse complement strand
GAGAACTGGAACCAACTGGAGATGGACCTACGGGAACGAAAGCGGCGGAGAGCACCACAGGTTAAGATTCTTTAATCGCTAAGTTAGCGCTTATGGGCCCAGGGCCTGGCCCAGGGCCTGCCCCCCTTTGGCTGATGGGGAGTTAGGGTTAGACTGTCAGGTCGTTTAGTTTGCCCGTCGCGTCGCCCAGCGTCTCGGCGGGCACTCCCATGCGGTCCAGCATGGTGACGAACAGGTTGTTCATCGGGGTGTCTTTGGCGTACTCGACGTGGCGTCCGGTTTTCCAGGCTCCGCTTCCAGCGCCAACCATCAATACGGGCAGGTCGTGGTGGAGGTGGCGGTTGCCGTCGCTGAGGCCGCTGCCGTAAACGATCATCGAGTGGTCGAGCAGCGTTCCGTCGCCGTCCTGCGTTTTGGCGAGACGGTCAATGAAGACGGCGAACTGGTCCATGTGGTGGCGGTTGATTTTGGCCAGTTTCTCCACCAGGACCTCGTCGTTTTTGTGGTGAGAGATTCCGTGGTGCGGGTCGGGCACACCGATCTCGCGGTAGGTGCGGTTGCTGCCTTCGCGGCCCAGCATGAAGGTCTGGATGCGGGTCTGGTCGGTCTGGAAGGCTAGCGCCATTAACTCGAACATTAAGCGCGAGTGTTCTACGAAATCGGCGGGAATGCCGTCGGGCATTTCCATGGTCGGCGCGGGCGTTTTCTGCTGGCCGGACATTTGAATGCGCTTTTCGATTTCGCGGATGCCAGTGAGGTATTCGTCGAGCTTGCGGTTGTCGGTGGGGCCGAGGTTCGACTGGAGGCTCTTTGCGTCTTCGGAGACGAGGTCGAGGATGCTGCGGCGGGAACGCTCGCGGCTGGCGCGGGCGGCGGGGCTTTCGCCCTGGTCGGTGCCACCGAAGAGGCGTTCAAAAACCACGCGGGGGTTGATCTCGGGCGGCATGGGGGTGGCTTCGCCGCGCCAGGAGATGCTGTTGGAGTAGGCGCAGCTGTAGCCGGAATCGCAGTTGCCGACGAGACGGCCGTCTTCGCAGCCGAATTCAAGCGACGCGAAGCGGGTTTTGCCACCGACGGCCTGAGCGGCCACCTGGTCGACCGAAACGCCGCACTGGATGTCGGCGCCCGCGGTTTTGCGGGGGTGGACGCCGGTGAGGTAGCTGGAGGCGGCGCGGGCGTGGTCGCCGGGACCGTCGCCGAGGGCTCGGCCACCGTTCTGGGTGAGGCCGGTCATCAGCACCATCTGCTCTTTGTACGCCGCGAGTGGTTCGAGGGTGCGGGTGAGGTCGAACTGGGGGCCTCGGGCGACCGGGGTCCAGTCCTTCATGATGATCCCGTTGGGCACGTAGACGAACGCCATGCGCGTGGGCGTGGTGGCTGTCTTTGCGAAGGCGGGCACCATGGAATCGAGCAGTGGAAGCGCGACGGCGCAACCGGCTCCCCGGAGGAAAAAGCGGCGTGACAGGTGCTTACGGGTCATGTTCTGGGTCCCTCTCCGCGCCGGTTTCCGAAGGGCAGACTCTCCGCGATCCCCTCAATCAACGCAGAAAAACGATAGCCGCTGGCCGCAAGCCTTCGGCTAATCGATTGTACAGCAGGACGGTCGGTCCGGTCGAGTCCCCTGCCGAGCGCATAGGTTAGCAGCTTCTCCGTGAGGCACTGGGCGAAGGCGGCGCGGTCGGTCTTGAGGATGGCTTTGAGTTCGGCGGAGGTGCGGAAAGACTTGCCGCTGGGCAGGATGCCTCCGGCTTCTACGGGGAATTTGCCGTCTTTGGTACGCCACGCTCCGATGGCGTCGTAGTTTTCGAGACCGAAGCCGAGGGGGTCCATTTTGGAGTGGCAGGAGGCGCAGATCGCGTTGGCGCGGTGTTTCTCCAGTTGCTGGCGGAGCGAGCCTTTGTTGCCGACGGCGGCTTCGTCGAGATTCGGGACGTTGGGCGGGGGCGGAGGCGGCGGGGTGTTGAGCAGGTTCTCGAGAACCCATTTGCCTCGGATGACCGGCGAAGTGCGAGTCGGGTAGGAAGACACGGTCAGGATGCTGGCCTGGGTGAGAACACCGGATCGCTGTGGCCCGGTGAGGGCTACGCGGCGGAAATCGGGGCCGTCGATGCCGGGGATACCGTAGTGGTTGGCGAGGCGTTCGTTGAGCCAGGTCCAGCGGCCGTCGAGAAACTCGATGATGCTGAGGTCTTCCTTGACCACGGTTTCGAAGAAGAGCTCAGTTTCGCGGCGCATGGACTGGCGGAGGTCGTCGTCGAAGTTGGGGAAGCGGTCGGGGTCGGGTTTGGCCTCGGCGAGGTTGCGGAGCTGGAGCCATTGTCCGGCGAAGTTTTCACCGAGGCTCGCGGATTTGGGATCGGCGAGCATGCGGCGGAGCTGGGGTTTGAGCTGGGCTCGGAGCTGGTTCTGTTCGGCGAGATTGAGCAGTTCGTCGTCGGGGGTGCTGGCCCAGAGAAAGTACGACAGGCGGGTGGCGAGCTCGGTTTCGGTGATGGGGTGCTCGGCGGTGGCGTCGAGTGGGTTGAGGTCGTGTTCGATGCGGAAGAGGAAGTGCGGGGAGACGAGAGTGGCCGTGAGTGCGACTCGGAAAGCTGCTTCGAAGGTATCGCCTTCGGCCTGCGCGGATTCCATGAGCTTCACGAGGCGCGCGACTTCGGTGTCGGTGGGGGTACGGCGGAAGGCTCGGCGGGCGAAGTCGGAGATGAGTTTGCGGGGGCAGTCGGGCTGGTGCTGGTTGAGGTCGTGGCCGCAGGAGATGAGGCGGCGGTGCGATTCGGGGAGCGGGGGAGCGACGGGGTCGATGGGACCGCGGACCTCGAAAAGGTCGATGGCGAGGTAGCGGTCTCGGGGGCCGATGGGGTTGACTGCGCGGTCGAAATCGTTGCCATTGAGGAAGGCGGCGCTGAGCGAGTGCTCGCCGGGGGTGAGTTCGTAGCGCGATTCGAAGTTGCGGGGCTTGCCGGTTTTGGGATCGACGGGCCAGGTCTTCTGGAGTTCGCCGTCGATCCAGAAGGCGAGGGTGACGGGGGTGGGGGCGTCGCCGGGACGGATGCCGCCCATGGTCACTTTGATGTCGTAGCCGGCCTGGGCGGGGAACTTGTGCCGGACGTGGAGCGCGTTTTTGGTGGGCATCGGGCCCCTGGCGCCATCGGGGAGGGTCGGCGTTTTGAGGAACTCGCCCATGTTGACCGATTCGGCCTTTAGGAGTGTCCGGGTGTTGCGGTATGTGGGTCGGGCTGCGACTACGGCGAGGCGGGCTACGGTCTCCGCGGCGGTGAGGTATTTCTCCATCAGCACGGGGGAGAGGGAAAGGACGTCGCCGATGTTGTCGAAGCCGTAGCCGGCGTCGTCGGCCGGGAAGTCGTTGGCTGGCTGGAAGGCGACTCCGGTGAGGTCGCGGATGGTGTTGTTGTACTCGTAGCGGTTGAGGCGGCGGGCGGTAACCCGGCCGGGGTCGGGTTTGGCGTTGCGGTCCTGTTTGTCGTACTCGGTCTCGATGAAGTTGGTGACTTTGTTGATGGCGGCGAGGGGTGGTCGGGCGAGGCCTTTGGGCGGCATCTCACTGGCTCGGAGCTTTTTGACTACGGACTCCCAGACGTCGCGGTCCTTGAGGCTGGTGTGTTTGGTGAGGTCGAGGGAACCTTGCTGGAGTTTGGAGTTGTGGCAGCCGAGGCAGGTCTTGTCGACGAAGGGCTTCACGGTGTCCTCGAAGGACGCGGCCGGTGCAAGGAGGTTCGCGGACAGAAGTATAGCTACGGCTCGGCTGGTCACGTTCTCATTCTGGCGAGAAAGTAGAGTCCCGTCAAAGTGAAAACCGCATCGGGGGCCCAGGCGGCGAGGGTGGCGGGGAGTTGATTGACGTTTCCTACCTGTTCGAAGAGCTGGCTGACGGCGAAATAGGCGATGGCTATGCCGAAGCTGACTCCGATTCCGGCTACTGCTCCCCGGTGGGCGGCGAGGAAGGCGAAGGGCACTGAAATGAGCGCCATGATTACGGCGAACAGGGGTACGGCGAATTTCTTGTGGTACTGGACGCGCAGACGGATGGTGTCGAAGCCGCTCTGCTGGAGCTCGCGGATGTAGGAGGCGAGCTCGACGAAATTCATCTGCTTGTCCTGCTTTACTTCTTTGAGGAAGTAATTGGGCGGCTCGGTGAGATGGGGGAACGTCGCGAGGGCGCCCTTGAACGGGATGAATTTGTCTTCGCGGCTGTTGGTGAAGGTGCGGCTCCAGCCGTTCTGGAAGATCCAGGTGCGGAGGCCGGGTTCCCAGCGGGCGCGCTCGGCGGAGATGTGGCGAACGAGCTGGAAGGTTTTGGGGTCGAGCTCGTAGACATTGGCGTCGGCCATGACGTTTTCCGAAGCGTCGAAATATTTGTAGTAGTAGATCCGGGAGCCTTCGCCGAAGATCCATTTGCGGTCCGGGCGGAGGTATGTCTGGACGGGCTTGCCCTTAATCTGGTTGCGGATGGCGTCCTGGGTTCGGTTGGCGTCGGGCACGATGTAGTGGTCGAAGCCGAAGAGGAAAACGCTGAGGGCGAAGCTGGCGATGAGGACTGGTATCGCGAGGCGGTAGAGGCTGACGCCGCAGGCCTTCATCGCGGTCACTTCGTTGTTCTTCGTGAGGATGCCGAATGTGATGAGGACGGCGACCAGCACGCTGACCGGGGTGGAATCGTAGATCAGCTTGGGAGTGAGGAAGAACAGGTAGCGGGCGACCAGCGGCATTGGAATGCTGTTTTTCAGGATGTCGCTGAGCAGCTCAAAGAACGTGTAGACGTGCGTCATCACAACGAAGCTGGCCAGCAGCAGGAAGAAGTAGAAGAGGAAGCTGCTGAGGACGTAGTTGTCGATGATGCCGGGTCCGAGCGGGAGGCGCTGGGCGAGGGTGGGCGCGCCGCTGTTGGTGGGCAGGGTGCCCCGGACGGCAGTGAACCAGGATCGGGTGAGGGCTCGGATGGAGCCGACGAGGTCGGTGTCGCCTGGTCTTTCGAGCCGTGAGACGAAGAAGATGCTGACGGCGAGCAGGGTGGCGTTGGGGATCCAGAGAGCAATGGCCGGAGGGAGGGTGCCCTGGCGGGCGAGACCGATGAGCGTGATCAGGCCCATGTAATAGAGGAAGCCAATGGCGACGGTGAGTACGAAAGCGCCGGATCTGCCGCCCTTTCGGGATGACACGCCGAGTGGCACGGCGAGGAGGGCGAGCAGGATGCAGGCCATGGGGAGGGCCAGGCGCTGGTGGAACTCGATCTGGGCCTCGCGGCGCTCCTGAGGGGTTAGCGTGCTGTCGCGGGTGGCTTTCCAGAGCGGACCCATGTCCATGGCGAGGAACCCGGTTCGGGGCTTGAGTTCGGTTCGCGTGGAAGCGCTGAGGGCCTGGGCGAGGGTCGGGAAAGAGGTGTTGTAGTACTGTGTGTAGTCTTTTCCGGCGACGTGGGTGGAGCCGTTTTTGAACGTCAGCTGGATGCGGTTGCGGTCGAGGTCGGGAGAGGCGATGGCTTCCTGTGCGACGGTGACGCTGGGAGCGTCGCCGGCTTCGGCTCCTGCGTTGCGACGCTGATCGGGCGGGGTGAGGTCGGCCAGGAAGACGTTGCGCCAGCGGACTACGGGTCCGGAGATGACGTCGCCCACGTAGATGATTTTGTTGGGGAACTGCTCTTCAAAGACTCGGGGCTGGATTTCGGCCGTGAGCTCGGCTGCGGCGATGCCGTTGAGTAGCTTGTAGAAGTGCCGGGTGGCCATGGGGGTGAGCCAGGTGGATGCGGCTCCGGTGAGCAGGGTGCCGAACAGGCCGAGCACCAGGACGGGTCTCAGGAGACTGCGGCTGGGGACGCCGCTGGCTCGCATGGCGGTGATTTCGGCATCGCCGGACATGCGGCTGAGGGCGATCAGGGTTCCGACTAAGACGCCGATCGGTATGGTGAAGGTCAGCGCGGGCGGCATCAGGAGCGCGAAGAGGGACGCGACGACCTCGGGTGGAGCGGAGCCGCGGACCAGCTGCTCGAAGAAGCGGCGGACGCGTTCGAGGAACAGGACGAAGGTAAACAGAACGGTCCCGAGCATGGCGCTCGAGAAGATCTCGAAAAGAACCGTTCTGGTTAGCAGGCGCATGTTTCTAGTGGAGAACAGGGCGGCCTTAGGAGGCCGCCGCAGCTCTGGGGAGCTGCCCCCCTTTACTTTTTGGTGGCTGCCCGGAGTTCGGGGGCGGGGACCAGGGGCAGCTTCGGCACGTCGTCTGTGGGGCGCTCTAGTTCGAGGTCTTCGAAGAGAAGCGCCGGACCGATGACCGACGCCGGGGCGACGTATCCGCCGCCGCTCATCAGGGCGAACGGGAGCATGTTGTTCAGGTAATGTAGCGGGTACTGTTCCTCGGAAACCGCCACGATATCGCGGAGGGAGCGAATTGTGAGGCCGCGGAACCGGACGCCACGGATGAGTTCTTCACGGCCGTCCGGGAACACCTTGTAGATGAGGACCGGGGCGCTGACCGGCCGCACGGCGCCAGACTGCTGAGCGGCCTGGATCAGACGGCGAGCTTCCTCATTGCTGGCGCCGGAGGGGAAGTCCATCCGTTTGACCACGATGCCCCAGGGCTTCTGGCGATCGGTCACGAGCTTGAGGAACTGCTTGCGGAGGTCGGCCGCTTTCACCGATTCCGACGAGTTGACGAACAGGTTGGAGATGCTGGCCTGCCACGCTCCGAAGCCGCCGGGCAGACGGGCGCGGCCGTTGGTACCCTGCTGACCGCGGACGGGCTGGCGGGTGAGCAGGAAGGTTTTCAGGCGGCCCTTTTCGACGAGGGTCACTGGCTTCGGCACCACGCCTTCTTCGTCGATCTCATAGCTGCCCAGCAACGAGGCGCCGTTCCATTCCTTCTTTGTCGGGTCGTCGATGATGGTGAGGAAATCGGGGAGAATCTTCGACTCGATTCGGTTTTCCAGCTCGCTGGCGAGGAAGGGGATTTGTCGGCCGGGCTCGCCGACAGGGCGGCGGCCAAGGGCGAAGTTGGGGGCGAGGAGTTCGGCCAGCACCTGGGGTCCTGCGATGCCTTCGAATAAGACGGGACCGCTGTAGTTCTCACCGACCGAGGCTTTGGTGAGGGCGCGTACGTTTTCGGCGAGCTGGGAGATGCTTTTTGAGAGCTCCTCCTGTGGGGGCACGGATTTCTCTTCGGTTCGGGGCAGAGAGAGGGAGTCGCGCACGGTCATGCCGTCTGGGGCGAAGGCGGCTGCGCTCGCCTGGAGGTGGGTCAATGGTTCGGGTCTCTGAAGGACGGTGCCTTCGGTATTGACCATAGAGAACGTGGACCGCGTGGTATTGAACGAGACGGTGGACGCCACTACTTCCGGGTAGTCGAGGAAGGTTGCCGAGAGCGTTCGGATGCGCTCCACCCAGACCGCGTTGGTGGCGCTTGCGGCAGGACGGGCGGGCAGCTTCTGCTGGGCTGGCGGGGCGGGCCAGAGGTCCGGCAGGTTCTCGTTCTGGGTAACGTTCTTCAGCGCGGCGCGTTTGCGAGCGATGGATTCGACGGCCCCTTTGTAGGCGCGGTCGGCTGCCAGCCACCAGCCGCGGCGGAGGACGCGGTAGTCATTGTCGACAGGAGCCGACTCACCGCCGCCACTTCCGAAATCGCTGTAAATGTAGTTCGTGTTGTCGAACTTCGCGTCGCCGACGCGCACCTTGACGCGGGGCACGCGCAGCCGGTTATCGCTGTTGCTGAGGGTGGCGCCGAGGGCTGCGGCGGTGGAAAAGACGTGGGCATCGTCGAGGGTGAACTCGATGAAATAGGGCGCTTCCAGGCCGGGAATGCGGAGGGTCCGGGAGCGCTCAAGTTCATCCGTCATGGAGCGCAGGACGATATCGTCAGGCGAGTTTTGGGCGAATGCCGGGGCCGCCAGACTGAGGCCGATCAGGAGTACGAGGCTACGATTCACAGGGCACCTCCGGGGTTGGCGGGAGGAGCCGGCAGCAGAGGGGGCCGGTCTCGCCCTTTATCCTTCTTCTGAATTTCGATCTCCGATACCAGCAGTGCCGGGGACACGGCCGCGACGGGCACGCTGCCCGATTCGGCGCCGCAGTAGCCGTTGAAGACGTCGAGCCGGTCGCCGGTGGCGATGATGCGCTGGAAGCTGGCGAGCGGGGTGCCGACAATGTCGACGCCGCGGACCAGTTCATCGGGGCGGCCATCCGGGTAGACGCGGTAGACGATGAGAGGGATGACGGTGTAGGCCTGCAGGCTGGCGCGGCTGGTGGTGGTGAAGCCACCGGTCACCTGGTCAAAACGGAAACCATACGGTTTGTTCTGGCGCCTGATCTCTTCGATCAGCATGTCACGGAGCTTCTCTTCGGAGACCTTTTTGGAGGACTCGACAATGAGGTTGGACTGGCGGGAAACCACGTCGAGACCCGCCTGTTTGCGACCATGCCCGTTGGAGTTAGGGAAGTTGCGGATGGGCGAGCGCGACATGAGGAACGTCTTGAGGGTGCCGTTTTCCACGACCTTAACGGGGCGGGCTTTGACGCCTTCGTCGTCGTAGGCATAGGTGCCGTTGAGGTCGACGTTGCCGGATTTTTTCTGGGTCGGGTCAAACGTAATGGACAGGAAATCGGGCAGCACTTTGCCATTCACCATTTTGGTGAAGGTCTGGCCTTCGGACTCGTCCTTCTGCCGGTGCCCTTCAATGCGGTGTCCGAAGATCTCGTGGAAGAAGACGGCGGCAGCGCGGCCGGAGAGGATAGCGGGCCCTACGAAGGGGTCGACGACTGGCGCCTTGAGGAGGTTGGTGAGCTCCTGAGCGACTCGTCCGGCGGCTGTTTCAACCGCCTTTTCGTCGGGCAGGTCTTTCACGTTCTCGGCTTCAAAGCTTTCGGTGGTGAACAGATCCATACCATCGTCGGCTTTGCCCTGGGCCATCATGGTGATGCGGGCGAAGCCTCGACCGTGCTGCACGCGGGTGCCCTCGCTGTTCACGAGGTAGCGATTTTCGGTGGCCATTCGCACGGAGACCGCGGAGCCGAGGACCGACGGGTACTTACTGAACAGGCCCGACCATGTTCTGACGCGGCCGGCCCAGTCGATTTTGCCAGGGTCGAGCTTTGGCAGCGGCAGCACCTGAGCGGACGGGCTTTCGGTGGAGAAATCGTCCGAATCGTCTTCGGCGGCCACCCGCACCTGGGTGCTGGTTTTGAGGTTGATAAGCCGCTGGGCCGCGCGCCGGTAGGTGCGGTCGGTCTCCAGCCACGCTCTGCGCCGGATCTCGTCGACGGCGCTGTCCTCCAGCGGCAGCAGCATCGGGGACGAAAACTGCAGGCGCTCCCCGCGGCCGCTGGAGTGATAGTTGTCCAGCTTGCGGTTGCCGACGCGCATATTGACGTCGAGGATACGGGTGTGCGATTTCCCTTCGTTCTGCAGGGCGCCAAAGGTCCCCGTCCAGCTTTGGGACTGTTGTTCGATGACACCATACTGCAGGAAATACGGCTGTGGATCCGCCTTTTCCTTCAACACGCCCATGTTCCGCTCGAGTTCCGCCTTCAGCGTATCGAGCAGGGGTGCGGGCTGGCCGAAACAGGCTGCGGTCGCGAGCAAACCAGCGACCAAAGTGACTTTAGACACGCCCTCAGAATAACAGGGCTGCCGAGGTATCACGTAAGCGGACCTCCTGGTGGGGAGCTTCAGGCCGTCAGTCCTTCCGGGGCATACCGTTCGCGAAAGCCGGACAGCGCCAGGCCGAACCTCCCGCGCACGCCGGACTTTTCGAAAATGTGTTTGAGGTGAATCTTCACCGTACCAGGGCGAATCCCGAGTTCGCGGGCGATGTCTTTGTTGCGAAGACCCTGTTCGACGAGTTCCAGCACCTGCTGTTCGCGGGCAGTCAGTTCAGTGCGTCCAAATGCGCCATACCCACCGGCCGCGTGGAAAATATCGTCGTCCATCCAGGTGGCACCGTTACATACGGCGTTCAGGCAGCCGGTCAGGGCATCGAGTTTGGCGGTCTTGCGCAGTACGCCTCGCGCTCCTGCCTGCAGGAAGCGAAGTGCTTCGCTTTCTGTAAAGCTGGCGCCCCATACGATGACGGACGTGTTTCCGCGCATGGCGGAGCGGCTGAGCCAGTCAATTACTTCGACAGGCCCGAGTGCCTTGTCTACCATGGCGGCTCTGGGCGACAGCGTGACGATGGTCTGCGCGAGCGAATCGAGGCTGCGGCAAGGCTCGAGCAAACGGTACCCCGGCGAACCGGCGAGCAGCGCTCTGAGCCCTTCGACGACCACGGGTTGGGTGTCGCAAACCGCGACCGGAAGCCGCTGGTCTGTTAAGAATGTCATTTTCTTCCTCCGATTGGCTTCTCGGTTGGAATGGTGAGAACTTGAAGATATTTTTTCAAACGGCCGATAGAAAAGCAGAGAGCATGAATCTCACCGACGCCCGATTCCTGCTGACTCTGCTGATTTTCCCGCAGAAGAAGCTTGCCGCCGACCTGATGCCAATGGTGGCCAAGGCCCTGCCCCTGGCTCCGATTCAGAACGTCAGCGGCTATCCCAGCCGTCCGCAACTGGTGGATTTACTTCGCACATTCGCGGCGCGGATGTGTTTTCTGGAGTTTCCCGACGCCTCAGCCGATGCGTTCCGGACGCTGGAAACGCTGCATGCGCTGGCCCCCGCTTTGCCCGTTGTTGCGGTGCTGTCGGGCAACAAGCCAGAGCTGGTACTGGAGTGTCTGCGGCGGGGAGCCTCCGAGTTTCTGATGGCTCCGCTCACGCCCGATCAGATCGACGCCTGTCTGGGGCGGCTGATGCGGTCTCTGCACGCGACATCGGAGGCGGCGAGGCGGGGACGCCTGATTGCAGTGGCACCGGCCAAGGCGGGGGCGGGGGCGACGACGATCTCATGCACGCTGGCTGTGGCCGCAAAAAAGCTCGGCTCGGGCAAAACGCTGCTGGCCGATCTCGATCCACTCACGGGCACGGTGTCTTTCCTGCTGCGGCTGAAGTCAGGGTACAGCTTTATGGACGTGCTGCAGCGGACTGGTCAGCTGGACGCGGACCTCTGGAAGCAGATGGTGACACCGAGCAACGGAGTTGAGGTGCTGCTGGCTCCGGAGAGTCCCGTGGATCCGGGAACGGAGCTGTCGACGGCCGATCCGGTGCTCGATTACGCGCAGACGCAATATGAGACGGTGGTGGCGGATCTGGCGGCCTCGGCGACTCCGTGGAATTTGTCGGTGGCGCGCGGCTGCGACGATTTGCTGCTGGTTTGCACCACGGAACTGCTGTCGTTGCATGCGGCGCAAAGGGCGCTGGCGTGGTATGAGAATGGCGGGATCGACATGGACAAGGTTCGGGTGGTGGTAAACCAGCATTCGCCGAGTTCCGGTCTGGAGCTGGACCGGATTCCGGAGGCGCTCGGGCGGCCCGTTTTTTTTGCTCTGCCTGTGGATACCGACGCGGTTGCGAAGTCGCTGATGGAGGCTAAGCCGGTGGGGGCAGGTACGGCATTTGGACGGGAAGTGGGAAAGATGCTGCAATTGCTCCTTCCAGCCGGGGAAAAGGTTGTTCGCGCGGCCAAACCGGGGCTGCTGGCCGGGTTGTTTTCGCGGTCCTGATCACCACGCGTGGGTACCTGCCGCACCGTGCTGCTGGTTACTTGAGGAGGTTGATGGTGCCGCGGCAGGTTTTGGCCCCGCAGTAGCAGGGAACCTTCTCGACGTCCTTGTCGAAATGATAGTCGATCGTCAGTTCCTCGCCCCTGGCGATGTCGCGCGCCGACATATACAGGATATGGCCTTTGTGAACCCAGGCGTAGCAGTTGGGTGCGCAACAGTGGTTGATGTACTCAGCTCCACTGCCGCCTACGCTGCCGTCGATGCACCAGTAGGAGTTCAGCGTGAACAGGTAATTCAGAGGTCCTTCGGCGCGGCGCCTGGTTTCACGGCGGCTGACCTTTTCGCCCGTGTACTCGATGATCTTGCGGCGGGAGGGAATGTCTTCACCTGCATAAAGACCCCAGCGGTGAATTTTGGAAGGGCGCACTTCAAGTGCGAAGCGGGCAATCTTGTGATCGACCACCGGCGCGGGTCCGATGTCTTTCTTTGCCGTTTTTTTGGCGGCTGGTTTTTGGGCAGCGGCCGTCGTCTTCGCTGCCTTCTTCCTGGTGGTGGGGACTTTCGCGGAAGCCATGTGTAGGGGTAGGGAAATGGCAGGCCCCGCGCCACAGGTTGGGCGCAGGGCCAGCAGAGGTTACGATGTCAGCCGGTATTTACCGATTAAAAATCGTCTTCGGCAGCGCTGCTCTTCTTACTGGACTTGCGCCGCGCGATGATCGCCACGACACAAACTACGGCTAGAATACCGGCAATAAGCTGGACAGTACCCTGATCCATATCGATTCCCCTCTCAAGACGGTCGCGGCTTGTTATGCCTGAGCCGGCGATCCCATTTTCTGTTGGATTACGTCGATCAATTCTTTCACTGCGGCGGCACTCTTGTCCAGAGCCACCTTTTCGCGATCGAGCAGCTTCACTTCGTAAATCTTCTCAATGCCTTTGGATCCGAGCTTGACCGGGACGCCCACGAAGAGTCCGTCGATACCGTACTCGCCTTCAAGGTAAGCGGCGCAGGGGAGCACCTTCTTCTTGTCGAGCAGGATGGATTCCACCATTTCCACCGCGGCCGAGGAAGGAGCGTAGTAGGCGCTGCCCGTCTTGAGGTACTTGACGATTTCGGCGCCGCCGTCGCGGGTACGCTGCACCAGACGTTCGATGGTAGCTTCGTCGAGCAGCTCAGTGAGGGGAATTCCGCCGACGGTGGTGAGGCGAACGATGGGCACCATGGTGTCGCCATGGCCCCCGAGCACCAGCGCGGTCACGTTCTGCACGGACACGCCGAGTTCAAGCGCGATGAAGGTCCGGTAGCGGGCGGTATCGAGCACGCCGGCCATGCCGATGACGCGTTCGCGCGGGAAGCCGGAGACGTGTTTGGCGGTCCAGCACATGGCGTCGAGAGGGTTCGTGACCAGGATCAGGATGGCGTTGGGAGAGAGTTTGGCCGCCTGCTCGGTTGCGCTGGCGACAACCTCGTAGTTCTTCATCAACAGGTCGTCCCGCGACATTCCGGGTTTGCGGGGGAACCCGGCGGTGATGACGACAATGTCCGACCCGGCGGTCGGCTCATAGTCGTTCGCCCCGGTTATCATGACGTCGTAGCCCTCAATTGGGCCCATTTCGAGGATGTCGAGGCCTTTGCCCTGTGGGACGCCCTCCATGATGTCGACCAGAACGACGTCGGCCAGTTCCTTGTCGGCGATGCGCACCGCGCAATTTGCGCCGACGTTACCCGCACCAATGACCGTAACTTTCTTTCTCATAGCTTTGTGGATCGATCCGAAATGGAATTATAACGGGTCTGTCGCAGTCAGGGAAAACGGACCGGTTCCGGGGCGCGGGAAGCGAGCACTTCGCGGACTTTTCGGCCGAGGTCTTCCGGTTTGAAGGGCTTTTGGAGGAAAGCCGTCTCGCTGTTCAGTTCGCCCTCGGTGACGATGCCGGAATCGGTATAGCCGGAAACGAAAAGAACTTTGGTTCCGGGCCGTTTGGCGCGGAGCTGGTCTGCCAGTTCGCGGCCGCTCATGCCGGGCATCACCATATCGGTGATCAGGAGGTCAATGCGAGTTTCGCCGCGGGACGCGACTTCGAGGGCGTGTGACCCGTTGACTGCGGCGAGCACGTTGTAGCCCTGCTTGCGCAACATCTCGGTAGTTACTTTTCGCACACCGTCTTCATCTTCGGCCAGCAGGATGGTTTCATGGCCGCCGACGAGCCGTGGCTGAACGGCGGTGCCGGGAATTTCACAGGGCTCATCAATGTGAGGCAGGTAGATGGAGAACGTGCTGCCTTCTCCAACGCGTGATTTGACGAGAATCTCGCCATGGTTCTGCTTGATGATGCCGTAGCTGGTGGACAGGCCAAGGCCGGTACCGCGGTTCTTCTCCTTGGTGGTGAAGAATGGTTCGAAGAGGTGGCGCATCACTTCTTCGCTCATACCCACGCCGGTGTCGCAAACGTCGATTACCAGATACTGGCCCTCGGGCAGAGTGATGTACTGGGAGCCCATATCGGCGTGGACGCGCACGGAGCGGAGTTCGACGTAGACGGTACCGCCGCCGGGCATGGCGTCGCGGGCGTTGACTACGAGATTGACGATGACCTGTTCAATGTTGCCGGGGTCGACGCGCACGCAGGCTGCCGAAGTTTGCGAACGAATGATGAGGTGAACCGTTTCGCCGAGCAGCCGCTCCAGCATCGGTACCATGTCGGTGACCAGGTGGGCGGCGTCAACGATTCGGGGCTGCACGATTTGGCGGCGGCTGAAGGCCAGTAGCTGGCGCGTCAGCGCAGTGGCGCGGTCGGCAGCCTTAAGCACCTGCTGTACGTCACCGGCCATGGGGTGACCCTGGCCGAGCTGATCGTACAGCATTTGACAGTAACCGGTGATGACGGTGAGTAGATTGTTGAAGTCGTGCGCAACGCCTCCGGCGAGCCGGCCGACAGCTTCCATCTTCTGCACCTGCCGGAATTGTTCTTCGAGGCGTTTGCGTTCGGTGATGTTGGCGACAGCCTCGACGATGCCATCGACGGCACCCCACTCGTCGCGCAGGATGGCATTCCAGATGCTGATTTCGGTGGTGGACCCGTCGCGTCGAACGGCTTTGGTTTCGACACCGCCAGCCACATCGCCAAGCGCTGCATCACTGAGACGCTTGTAAAATGCAGGCAGGTCCTCCTCGGCGACGATGGGCAACCGGCAGAAAAGAACTTCAGCGGCGGGGAAGCCGAACATTTCCTGTGCGGCTGAGTTCCAACTTTTGACGTTTCCCTGCAGGTCGAGCGAGTAGATGGCGAGCGGTGAGGCTTCGATAACAGCGCGCAGGGTGTCGTTCGCCTTACGGAGTTGCTCCTCGGACCGTTTGCGCTCCGTTACATCCCGGCAGTTGAGGACGTAGCCGTTAACCGCGGTCTCGGCGCCAAACCACTTGCCGATGGCTTCGAGGGTGCGCCACGTGCCATTGCGGTGGCGGGCGCGGAATTCGAACTGCTGCGACGTCCCAGGGTGTTTGGCTCCCGCTTCGACCATGCGGCGCGAAGATTCGACGTCCTCCGGGTGGATCAGTTCGAAGACGTCGGCCCGTTTGAGCGCACCCTGCGGGTAGCCGAGGGTTCGCTCAAACGAGGGGCTGTTGTTGCTGACCCGGCCGTCCTCCTCGAGCACGGCGATGATGTCGAGCGCGTTTTCAATAAGGGAGCGGAAGTATTCTTCGGAGTGCTGAAGGGCTTCAACGGCGCGCTTGCGCTCAGTGGCATAGCGCATCGCGCGGACCAGCAGGTGGCTGGTGACCTGTCCCTTAACCAGATAATCCTGGGCGCCTTCACGGACAGCGCGGATGGCCAGTTCCTCGTCGTTCAGTCCGGTGAGCACGACGATCGGGACCGAGGGGGCTCGATTGTGCGTGCGCAGCAGGGTCTCAAGGCCCTCGGCATCGGGGAGCGAGAGGTCCAGCATAATTACATCAAATTGTTCGGTATCCAGACGGCGGAGGGCCCGTGCGAGGGTCTCGACGTGGATGAGATTGATGTGGCTGTGTTCGACTTCGCGAATCGCCTCCCGGAGCAACCGGGCATCGGCCAGGTTGTCCTCCACAAGCAGGACGTTGATTTCCTGTAACTCCATACGGCGACCAGAGCTGACGGTGGACGACTTCTTACAACTATGAACAGTTTATCAGCAAACGTCTTGCTCGTAGTACGGTTCTACAGTTAGTTCTATCGGGCTTACCTGTCACGGTGGTGTTAAGGTGAGTGTGGGCCTTTGCCTGCCGCTCTCAAGGTCGGTTGCTTGCTACAGAGATTGCTGTTACATACAATTAGAAGTTTCGGAGGTTGTGGGATTCGGTGAGTCGTCCCCCTGCGCCCCAGTCACGGCACGTTTCCATTCTTCATTCGATTGTCGAGCAGTACATCGAATCGGGAGAACCGGTAGCCTCGCGTACGATCGCAAAGCGAATCCGGGAGAGCATCAGTGCGGCTTCCGTGCGTAATGTGATGGCGGATCTGGAAGAGGGCGGCTACCTCTCGCAGCCACACACTTCGGCTGGCCGTCTGCCGACTGAGAAGGCATTCCACAGCTATATCAAATCTCTTGGCGCGCGCCGTACGGCTGTGGCGGAACTGGAGCGTATCCGCCTTGAGCTAAACCGTCTGGAGACGGTGCAGGCCCGGGTGGAAAAGACGTCGCAGTTGCTGATGGAAATGACCAGCGGCTTCGCGATTGCCGCGGCGATTCCGACTTTGAGCCAGACGCTGGATCAGGTGGATTTGCTGGCGCTGGCGGATAGGCGGGTGCTGATGATTGTGGCGACGCGCGACCACATGGTTCACAACCGGGTGGTTCCGATGCAGGAGCCGGTGACGCAGGACGAATTGCAGGAGATTCGCAATTACATCAACCGCAACTTTTCGGGCTGGCTGCTGACCGATGTCCGGCGGGAACTGGAATTGCGACTCCATGAGGAACGCGCCACGTTCGACTCGATTTTGCGGCGGCTGCAGACGCTCTACGATCAGGGCGCGCTGGATTTCGATCTGGCGCCGGAAATTCACATGGACGGGACGTCGAATCTCATTGGGCTGGATCTGCATCTGACCCACGAGAAGATGCGCGAGCTGTTTCGCGCTCTTGAGCAGAAGAAAAAGATCCTGCACCTGCTGGAGCGGTTTTTGGAAGAGCCGCATGGCGAGGTGGCCGTTCGTGTGGGACTAAGCGAGGCGCATCCGTTTATGAGTGAGCTGGCGATTATTGGTATCAACGTCCAGCTGCCTGGCGGAGCCTCGGGCAAGTTTGCTGTCCTTGGACCGATTCGAATGGATTACGAGCGTGTCATCTCCGCCGTTTTACACATCGGCCAGGCGTTCCAGAACGCTCAGGTCTAGTAAGAGCGTACTTCCTTGATAAAATTAAACTTGACTAGTTCTATGGAAGATAACGTGCAGAGTACCGGTGTCGAAACGCCGGAGTCGCCGGAAACCACCTCAACGGGGGAAACGGGCGCAAATGAGAACGCTGTACTGGCTGCGGAGATCGCTGAGGTGAAGCAGCAGAAGGCGGAGCTGCAGGACCGTCTGATGCGGATGCAGGCTGAGTTCGACAACTTCCGGAAGCGGAGTGAGCGCGAGCGGATGGAGTACGCCGAGTATGCGGGCGAGATGACGGTACGGTCTTTGCTCCCGATGCTCGACGACTTTGAGCGCGCTCTGAAGGCCGCCGCGGGCGCTGAGAACGAGCTGGTTCGGGGCATCGAGCTGATTTACGGCCGTATGGTAGAGACGCTGAAGAAACAGGGTCTGGAGCCGATTGAGACCGTCGGCCAGGCGTTCGACCCGCACCTGCATGAAGCAATAGGACGCATCGAGTCGGCAGACCATGAAGACGGCACGGTGGTTCAGGAATATCAAAAGGGTTACCGGTTCAAGGGGCGGCTGCTGCGTCCGTCCATGGTTCAGGTCGCAGTGAAGCAGTAAGAACAGGGTAATGCCGGAAGTGACCAAAAGAGACTACTACGAAGTACTTGGCGTTGAGCGGGGAGCCGACGACCAGACGCTGAAAGGCGCCTACCGCAAGCTCGCCCTCAAGTTCCATCCGGATCGGAATCCGGGTGACCATGAGGCCGAGGAGAAGTTCAAAGAGGCCGCCGAGGCGTACAGCGTACTCAGCGACGGCCAGAAACGCGCTGCCTACGACCGCTATGGGCACCAGGGACTTCAGGGTGCGGCGGGCGGAGCGGGTGGCTTCGACCCCAACGCGTTCAGCGACTTCAGCGACATTTTTGGCGATTTGTTCGGCGATGCGTTCGGCGGACAGGGCGGTGGCCGGAGACGGAACCGGGCGCAGCGCGGCGACGATATTCGGTACGACCTTGAGATTTCTTTTGAGGACATGATGAACGGCCTCGCAGCGGAGATCCAGGCGCCGCGGACCGATCCCTGCGACCGCTGCTCGGCAACGGGTGCGGAGCCGGAAGACGGGCTGACCGTTTGCCCCGTGTGCCGTGGCAAAGGCGAGGTCATCTACCAGCAGAGCTTCCTGTCGGTTCGTCGGACGTGTTCGCAATGCAACGGGCGGGGGCAGATTATTCGCCGACCCTGCACCAAATGCAAGGGCGAGGCGTGGATCCGGCGCGACCGTAAGCTGAAAGTGGAGATTCCGGCGGGTGTCGACACGGGTACCCGGGTGCGGCTGACGGGCGAGGGCCAGCCGGGGACGAATAGCGGGCCGCACGGCGATTTGTACGTGTTCCTCAGCGTCAAGGAACACCCGGTGTTCGAGCGCCAGGAGCAGGACCTGCACTGCACGGTTCCGGTGAATGTGGCGCAGGCGGCGCTGGGAACCGAGCTGGAAGTGACGACGCTGGACGGGGACCAGGTGGTTCGAATCCCGGAAGGCACGCAACATGGCGAGAAAGTACGGCTGAAGGGGCTCGGCGTGCCGCGGCTGAATGGGTCGGGGCGCGGGGATCTGTTTGTGCACATCAAGGTGCAGGTGCCGAAGAAACTGAGCCGGGAGCAGCGGAAGCTGATGGAACAGCTGCGGGATACCTTGCCGCTCGACAACGCGCTTTCGGAGAAGAGCGTGTTTGAGAAGGTGAAGGACTTCTTCGCGTAACGAACAGGCTGCGAAGTTACGCACCGGGGATCGGCGAGGTCCTTCGACGCCCATTTATTCCATGGTCAGGTTGCGCACACGGTAGCGGAGATCCTGAGACGTCATGGCGTTGATGCGGCCTGAGGCTTCCAGCTTCTGAATGAGGCGGAAGGCGCAGGCGGTGTAGGACGCCGGATCATTGACGATGGTCTGGCACTGCCGGATGCCCGCCAGGTCGACTCGCTCGAGGGCACGGATGGCTTTCTTCGGATTGCCCATCAGTGGCGTGTTCAGATATTGCTTCGATTCCCGCTCGCCCGTGAGCCGGGTTACGTGAACAAATTCGTGGTTGGCGGCGTACAACTCGCCGTTGCGCACGTATTCCACGCGCCGGAATTTCACTTTATACAGGCTGCCGGCGTCGCTGTTGTAAATGGGCGCCCCGGAGACCATTGGGCCTTCGATGGAATCTCGTCGGAAGCCATACTCGAAGTGGTACTTTCGGCCGGACTCGGGCTCCTCGAACTCTGCGACCATGGTGTCGTCATCCTCACCGCGCTGATGGATTTCGTCGAGCTGGAGGACGACTTCCTCCTCCTGCCCCACTGACTTCGTTTCCGGATACAGCGGCCCTGCGTAGCCCGTAATGGTCATGGGGCCGCCGAAGGTGAAGCGGCAGGCGTTGCCCGGATTCCGGCGGCCCTCGATTCGTCTGGTCGCGCCGGCGAGTGTGTCGGCTACCACGATCACCGGCCGTACGGAGAAATGGTCGGGACGGAGGGTGGGCAGAATTTCGCTGAAGATCAGACCGGTTTTCTGGCTGTCGGGCGTTCCATACAAAGCCCATGCGTCGCGAAAGCCGTAGAAACCACGCAGGGACTTGAGCAGGGGACCCGCCGCGCAGTCGGGATCATTGCAGGCCGACTTCCCGGCGCAGTTCACGATGGCCACCTGCTTTCCGATCCACAGCCTCGGGTCGCCCGACACAGGTGCTGGACCGGTGAGGGGAGCCTGTACGGGGGTGCGGCTGGGCGTTTCATGCCGGTCGTCGAAGTGATCCTGGAGTAGCCAGCCGGTTATGGCGAGCGGGATGATGGCCCCGGAAACCATGACCCAGACCGGCGTTCGGCGAGCCCTCTTGCGGCGGATCCGGGATTCGGGCTGAGCGGGCCGCAAGGGCGGAGGGCGAAGATCGGGCTCCACCGGCAGTGTTCCCAGCATGCGGGCGCGCTGAGCGGCTGGTAAATCGTAAAAATGCTTTAGAAAATCGTAAGCTGCGTTGATGCGCCGAAGCGAATTTTCCAGAATTTCCCGCTGCTCGACCTCTTTATCCTGGTGAAAATCGCTGTGGAGGGTTCGCGCGAGGGTATGCCATGCAGCTTTTGCCTCAGCGGGAGTAGCTGTCAGGGGGAGGCCGAGGGTCTCGAATGCTTCGCGCGGGCTCATCGTGCAGGAGGTTTAGCCGATCGCCTTTCTGAGGTCGATGAGATAGAGCTGCCGTCCGCTTCCGGAGTGGGTGGAATCGATCACCGCCATTCTGCCGCTCCGGCTGAACCTCGGGTGTGTGTCGCAGCGCCATTCGCCGGCGTACTCCTTCGGCGACAGGAAGTCTCCGAGTGCCACTTTCCGGCCTGTTTTGGTGTCGAACAGGTACACGTGCTGCAACCGCTCCTTGTCCGGGTAGGTATCGTTCAGTATCCACCGATTCCCAGTTTTCGGCAGATAGGTACAGTGACCATTTACGGTCATGGCGTCGGGCCCCACGCATTCCACGTTCGCTGTTTTGTCCTGGTACAGATAGAATTTATCCCCGCGCGACGGATGAAACGCCCACGCCAGTATATGACGGCTGTCTCTCCAGATGAAATGTGAAGTTTTTCCGTGCGGGTCGAGGACAAACAGATCCTGACAATTTTTGTCAGCGGTCAGCATTCTGGTCTGAAACGTCTTGTGTTGCGGACCCTGCCAGCGGTGCAGAAAAATGAATCGGTGTCCCGATGGCGAATAGAGCAGGTGATTAAACCAGTGGAGCGAGTTGCCACTGTCCAGACCGGGCGCGGGCATGTCGGCGACCTGGGCGAACGGAATCGCCAGTTCCGTTTTCCCCGATACCAGGTCTGTGCGCCAGATTCCGGCGTCCTTCGGTTTGACGGCCGTGCGGTTCGGATCGGGAATCCCGGCGTATCCGTATCCGGGGCGAAGGTGCTGGAGTCGGCGGAAGTCGGGAGCGACCGCTTCCTTCCCGTCGGGCCGAATGGCATAGACAGGCGCTGGAATCGTGCGCTTCCTGCCTGACTTCACATTCACGATGCGCGAGACGTACTGCCCATCCTCGCGGTCGTTCCAGATGACCTCGTCCTTTGAGCCAGGCAGCCACTGGAGCATGCAGCCCTGCTGCCAGCACCAGGCTCTGGATTCGCCGATGTCGGTCCAGCGGTCATTATCCTCAAGATCGATCATGCCGAGGCGAATGGCATCTTCCGGCTTCGGCGAACGGTGTTCAAAATCGACCTGCATTCCAAGGACGTAACGGTCCGTGGAGTCGAACTGCCACTTATCGTAGTAGCCGAACCAGTGGTGTTTTGGCCCTTTTGTTATCGCTCTTACCGGCGCGGAGGCACCCTGCCCGGTGACGGTGGCGGCGGC
Organism: Bryobacteraceae bacterium; assembly: GCA_034408745.1. Taxonomy (GTDB): domain Bacteria; phylum Acidobacteriota; class Terriglobia; order Bryobacterales; family Bryobacteraceae; genus JAWXCM01. The sequence goes on along the minus strand of JAWXCM010000063.1, from coordinate 18,331 downwards.
GGCCAGCAGCATTCCCAAACGGCGTCGTGTCATCGGCTCTTTATACAATCTACAACCTGAGAACATTTCGTGAAATAATCGAACCCTCGTATGTGGCAGCAACACTACCAACCTCTGATGGACAGCGTCAGCCTGTCCGCTCTGGCAGCCTCGCTGCCGATCTTCACCCTCCTCCTCTTGCTCGGGGTATTGCGGAAACCTTCGTGGATGTCGGCGCTGCTGGGACTGACCGCGGCGATTGTAGTCGCCGTGGGGCTGTATGGGATGCCCCTGAACCTCGTCGCGTCGGCGATCAGCCTTGGCGCGTCGTTCGGAATTTTCCCCATTACCTGGATCGTGTTCTGGGCGGTGGTCTTATACCGCATCACCGTGGATACCGGGAAGTTTGAGGTCATCAAGGACTCAGTCGGCAGCCTTACCGACGACCGGCGTCTGCAGGCGCTGCTGATCGCCTTCGCCTTCGGTGCGTTCATAGAAGGCGCGGCGGGGTTCGGCGCACCGGTCGCGATTGCGGCCGCAATGCTTTCCGGGCTTGGTTTTTCGCCCTTTTACGCCGCGGGAATCTGCCTGCTGGCCAACACAGCTCCGGTGGCATTTGGGTCCATCGGCATTCCGGTGATCACGCTGGCCGGGATCACCAACCTGAGCCTGATGGACCTGAGCGCCAATGTCGGCCGTATCTGCGCGCCGGTGTCGCTGTTCATTCCGGCGTACCTGGTGATGGTGATGGGTGGTCCCCGGGCTCTGAAGGGAGTGATTCCCGCTGTGGCGGCGGCCGGCGTCGCGTTTGCCGGGATGCAGTTCCTGGTCTCGAGCTATCTGGGTCCGCAGCTGACGGACATTCTGGGTTCGTTTGCCGCCATGGGTTCGCTGATTGCGCTGCTGATGGTCTGGAAACCCACCGATGCGTTCGAGCTTACCGGCGCTCACTGGGATACACCCGCGACGGCCGGCGGCAGCGGGAAGCGCGTCGCCTACGTGGTAAAGCGCCACCCCGCGGGCGAAGTGATGCTGGCTTGGTCGCCCTACATTCTGCTGGTGATTTTTGTAGTGGCGTTCGGCCTGGACGCGGTGAAGCTGGCAACGGCCGGAACGGTGATGACGGTAAAGTGGCCGGGCCTGCACAATGAGATCCAGCGCATGGCGCCGGTGGTGAAGTCGGCCTCACCGTACGCGGCCACTTACACGCTGAACCTGCTGACGGCTTCAGGAACGGCTGCGATGCTGGCATGCTTTGGCGCGCTGCGCTGATTTTCCGGATGTCGTTTGCCGAGTTTTTGAAGGCGGTGGGCTCGGCGGCTCGACAGCTGGCTCTGCCGACGCTGACGATTTGCTCCGTGCTCGGCATGGCGTTCCTGATGAACTACAGCGGGGCGACGGTGACACTGGGACTCGCGTTTGCGGCGACCGGTGCGGCGTTCCCGTTCTTCAGTTCGATGCTGGGGTGGCTTGGCGTGTTCCTGACAGGCTCCGATACGTCGGCCAACGCGCTGTTCGGGAACCTGCAGGTGGTGACGGCTGAGCGGCTGGGGCTGAACCCGCTCCTGATGGCGGCCGCAAACTCCAGCGGTGGCGTGATGGGCAAGATGATCAGTCTGCAGAGCATCGCCGTGGCGGCCGCGGCGACCGGTATGCCGTCGAGCGACGAATCGAAGCTATTCCGATTCACGCTGAAGCACAGTATCTTTCTGGCTTCCGTGCTGGGCCTGATCACGCTGCTCTACGCTTACGTTTTTCCGCATCTTGTGCGGTAAGCGTGCTGGGCGCGATACTCTGAGCTGTTTTAGCCAGTCTCTCCGCGTTATGACTCGGAGGATTATGAAACATTTACGGAGCCTTGTACTCGCACTTACTATTGCGTCGGCGCCAGCGGCTTTCGGTGGTGCCGTTGTTTATTCGGCGAACGGTCCGAATCCGGCGTCCATTCAGACTGTTGTGGATCAGTTTCGCTCGGATCTCGGGACGAATAACGGGGTCGGCGGCACGTTTGGAAGTGGCCGCCGCGAAATCAACTGGGATGGCGTGGGTGCGGCTTTCCGCAATCCGCATCCCAGCAACTTCTTCAACTTCAATTCGCCCCGTGGCGTCGAGTTCACCACACCGGGAACAGGGTTCGCCGTAAGCGGCGACGTCGGCTCTCCACAGGAGTTGTTCGCCGACCTGGTGTCATTCGATCCCTCGCTGGACTTTCAGCCGTTCAGCGGACAGAGGGTGTTTGGGATCCTGAACAGCGACCAGATGTCGGTGAGGTTTTATGTGCCGGGCACGTCGACGGTGGCTACCACAAATGCGTTTGGTGTAGTGTTCTCCGACGCCGACGCTGTTCCCAGCGTTCTTACGTTCTTCAACGAGAGCAACACGCAGATCGGTCAGGCGAGCATTGCGGCGGGCGCCAACCATAGTCTCAGCTTCCTGGGCGTGCGGTTCGACGCCGGGGAGCGCGTGGCCCGAGTGGACATTCAGGCAGGGTCGGGCGCCTTCAACAGCGGCGCCTGCATCGACTGCGTGGTGATGGATGACTTCATCTTCGGCGAGCCGCAGGCGAGTGCGGTTCCCGAGCCGTCGTCAGTTGTGCTGTCTCTCGCCGGGCTGGGACTGCTGGCTGTGGCGCGGCGCGGCCGGAAATAACCCCCTGACAACCGGTGCTGAGGAGCGCTTGCCCGCTATAATTGCGAGCAGTGCTCCTCGAACTGCACGTGGAAAACTACGCGGTCGTTGAGAAGCTCCGCGTGCGCTTTCATGCGGGGCTGAACGTACTCACGGGGGAGACCGGCAGCGGTAAGTCCATTGTTGTCGACGCGCTGGGCCTGCTGTTTGGTGGTCGGGCTTATGCGGAGATGCTGCGCGCGGGAGCGGACCGCGCCCGAATCGCCGGCATCTTTGAAGCCCCACCCACAGCCACTGCGGCTCTTGCCGAAGCTGGTATTGAGGCGGAAGACGGCGAACTACTGATTGAACGCGAAATCCTGGCTGGCGGTAAGTCGCGAGCGTTTGCCGGAGGGCGTCCGGTGACGGCGGCTGTGCTGCGGACGCTGGCTCCGTGGCTTGGCGACATCCACGGACAGCACGATCAGCAGAGCCTGTTCTCCAGCGAAGCGCAGCGGGAGATCGTCGACAGCTTCGGAGGCATGGGGCCGCGGATTGATGAGATCGCGGGAGTGTACCGGGAATGGCGGTTGGCGGCCGCGGAACTGGCGGAGCTCGACAAGACGGAGCAGGAGAAGCTGCGGCTTCTGGACCTGTGGACGTTCCAGCGGAATGAGATCGAGTCCGTCCGGCTGAAGGCCGATGAGGACGTGGCGCTGGAGGCTGAGCGCCGGGTGCAACAGAATGTGGCGAAGCTGCTGGATTCGGCGAATGTGGCGTACTCGGCTCTGTACGACGCGCCGGAGTCGGCGTATGCGCAGCTGAAGACGTCGGTCCGGCGGATGGAGGAGCTGTGCAGGATCGACACCAGCATGGCAGGCGTACTGGAAGTGCTCCGTCCGGCGCAGATCGCGGTGGAAGAGGCTTCAGGAACGCTGCGGGATTACGCGGGCAACCTGGAGGCCGATCCAGACAGGCTGGACGAGATTGAATCGCGGCTGGCCTCGATTGACAAGCTGCGGCGGAAATACGGTACAACCATCGCCGAGATCCTGGTGTTTCTGGGCGAGGTGACTCAGAATATCGCGTTGACGGAATCGGCGGCCGAGCGGCGGGTGGAGATTGAGAAGCGGCAGTCGACGCTGGCGGAGCAGTTTGGCCGCCTGGCGGCGGGGCTGACGGAGGCTCGGCGGGTGGCGGGCGTGGAGCTGGCGAAGCGGGTTCGGTTGGAGCTGCGGTCCCTGGCGATGGAACGAACGGTGTTTGAGGTGCGCCTGGCAAGTGCGCCGTGGTCGGCTCACGGAGCGGATCAGGTCGCGTTTTACGTGTCGGCAAACGTGGGTGAAGAGCCTCGGCCGATGGAGAAGGTGGCGTCAGGTGGCGAGTTGTCCCGCATTGCGCTGGCTTTGAAGACGTGCGCGACTGGCGGGGCGTCGGGGCGGACGCTGGTGTTCGACGAAGTGGACGCCGGGATCGGCGGGACTGCGGCGGAGAGCGTCGGACGGCGGCTGAAGTCGCTGGCCGGGAGCAATCAGGTGCTCTGCGTCACACATCTGGCGCAGATTGCCGGGTTTGCGGATCATCACTACGCGGTGGAGAAGCACGAAGTACTGGGCCGCACGGTGGCGGAGCTGCAGGAACTGACAGGGGACGCCCGTACCAGGGAGATTGGTCGAATGCTGGCGGGTCAGCGGCTGACTCCGGAGGTTTTGAAGCACGCCGAGCAGCTGATCCAGCTGAGCATGCTGGAGTAGCAGAGCCCAGTTGCGGGACGCTTATGCGAGCTTCGTGCGGATTGCGCGCACGTCGGAGCGGATTTCCTTCAATCGCTTAGTCGCCATTCGTGCCCCGCCCCGCTACTGACGGCCTTCGCGATTCGCCAACGCTTCCATTTCGAGGTCGATAGCCCGGAGCGTGGCCGTATGAGTGCGTTGCCGCGCCTCGTTCGGAGACGCCCACGCGTGGAACGCCGTCAGAATGCGAGTCTCCATCGCTTCGAGTCTCTCGTCAATCCATTTCTTATCGTCGTCAGTCAGCTTTTGTCCCCCCTCATCACGCGACCTCGGCGTAGTCTGCCTGCGTCGTCGGTTCCGGGATCGGTTCGCCGTCTTCTCGCATCGCGGCTACGTGCATGCCGACCGCCTTGAGTATCCGCGCCTTCGTGACCTTCATCGTCCGGCCCACGACGCCCACGCCCGGAAGGTCAGGCACATAAGCACCGAATCCGTTCGTGCTCTTTTCGCAGATCGCGGCGGTCTCCTCGCGTGAGCCCTTAGTGCCGCGAAGCTGAGTTTATTCTCCCATGGAACCGACGTACCGGGAGGCTGCGGCGTTCGAGGGTTCGCCAGCGCCATATTCACACTTTCGTCTACGACTATTTACCTAGGACTCCTCAGTATTGGCAACTTTGTCATTCAGTTGTACGATGAGATTGTAGTTTCTCTCTCCCTGTAACTCTGTCCCGCCCGCCTGCCCCGCCAGACGGGCTTTTTCTTTTCCTCGACATGCTGCTTATAATGGATCTGCGGAGTGTCTCGCTTTTCGGACACCCGTATCTGGAGGCCAATGAGTAAAGAAGATTGCATTGAAGTACCCGGTACAGTAGTCGAAAAGTTCCCCAGCGGTCTTTTCAAGGTCGAAATCGAAAAGGACCGCACTGTTCTCGCCCACCTCGCAGGGAAACTCCGCCGCAACCGAATTCGCGTTCTGGCCGGTGACCGGGTCACGATGGAGCTGTCCCCCTATGATCTGACCAAGGGTCGCATTACCTACCGTCACAAGTAACCCAGACTTTTTCCGGGTCGATTCCGGCAGCCTGAAAACGGCGTTCGCACTTTGCGCAAATGTTTTTCGGGCTTGTTCCCTAAGCTTCTAACCCACCTGTTCCAAACGTTTTACCGTTGAGGGCCGGTCCCTGACAACCTCCGCCTGCGTCCGGTCTGACCCTGTTTTTTGGGACCTCTCCCGTACAATTTTGGGCGGAGGAAGAACCGGATGAACGGAATTACCCAGCCGCCGAAAAGACGAACCACACGGCGTGCCCAACAGGCAGAAAGCGATCTACTGCAGCAGTTAATGAAACGAGTCATTGGACAGGACCATGCGATGCGGGCCATAGCGCCGTACATCGAGATGTACTCGTCGGGGCTCGGACCAGAGGGACGCCCGGCGGGAGTGTTTCTCCTGCTTGGGCCAACGGGAACGGGGAAAACCCTCACCGTAGAAGCCCTTGCGGAGACGATTCACGGTTCGAGGCGCAACCTGCTGCGGATTGACTGCGGCGAGTATCAGCTGGACCATGAAGTGGCGAAGCTGATCGGCGCGCCGCCGGGATATCTGGGCCATCGGGAAACGCATCCCGTTTTGACACAGGCTCGCCTGGCGTCAGTGACCAGCGAGTTCAGCAGCCTGTCACTGGTGCTGTTCGACGAGGTCGAGAAAGCCGCTCCGTCGATGACACGGCTCATGCTCGGCATGCTGGACAAGGCTCAGTTGCGGCTCGGCGACAACAATGTGGTCAATTTCGAGCGGACGCTGATCTTCATGACCAGTAATGTCGGTGCACATAAGATGGCTCGCACGCTGTCACCGGGAATGGGTTTTCAGGGCGGCCCGCGGACCCTGTCCCAGGTGGGCGCACGTCTGGATTCGGTGGCGATGCGGGCTGCCCGGCGCGCCTTCGCGCCGGAGTTCCTGAACCGGATCGACGAAACGCTGACTTATCAGCCGTTGTCGCCGCAAGTTCTGGAAACGATCCTCGACATACAGCTGGAAGAGTTCCAGCAACATCTGAACCACCGGCTGGGTGCGCGCGCGTTCCGGATCGAAGTGCCGGCCAAAGTTCGGCGTTGCCTGCTGGAGCGTGGGTGTTCGATTGAGTATGGAGCGCGTGAGATTCGGCGCGCGGTTCACCGGCACGTGGCGCAGCCCGTGGCGAGGATCGTGGTTAGCGGGCTGTATCGTCCAGGCGGCGTGGTTCGGATCGAGATGCCGACTGAGGACGATCAGCTCCCGGGCAGGCTCCCGCTGGCGGCCTGAAGCTTCTACCGCTTCCACTCCACCGCTTCGCTCACCGTCCGGTCGGCGGGCAAATTCAACTCCAGTCGAAAACGAACCGACAGCGCCTGAGGCAGGTGCAGGACCATGCCGTCCCGCACCTCGCCAGGCTGCAGGTTCACGACGCGGGTGTCATTGCCATCGCGGATGTACAGGGTTCCACCAAGGGCGAGCCGGGCCGGAGTCGACCGGGTGGACCACTGGATTCGCACGCGCTCGCCGTGAGTTTGCGCACGAAGGCCGAGCGTATACACGGCTCCGGCATCGGGGCCGGAGATTGAGGGCGGAGTCAGAGAGATGTGCCCGCCAGCCATCTGGAATCCGGTTACGAACCCCGTTCCCAGTGCTGCGGCGGTGAACAGGATGGCGACTACCAGCGTGAGAAAATCGCGCTGTTTGCGGGCCGGTGATGCGGGCCGAGGTTCTTCTTCGAGCGCTGGCGCGGGGACGGAAGCGCTTCGTAACCCGAGCACGCCGGTCAGGATTTTGTCGTTCGGCCGGTAGTGCGGCACCAATGCACGGGGCGGCGGAGGAGGAGCAGGCGGTGGTGGCGGCTCGGGGACTGGGTCGGGCTCCGCGACTACGGAGTTGATCTTCGTACTGAAGACGAACTCGTGGGGAGGCTCACCGGTGCGGAGACGTCCGCCGTCGACGGGGAAGAAGAGGCTGGCTGCCGGGGACTTGGTCGCGAATGGTTTCAGTAGCAGGGCGACGCGGCCGGATGCGGCAAGGTATTTCGAGAAGATATCGGCGTCGGCCTGGTCGAGGGAGAGGCCGTCGCGGGTGTGGCTGCGAAAGTAGCCGATGGCTTTGGGTCCGGCTTTTTCAACCGCGGCTGCGAACTCGGCCTCATCGTGCGCCGAGAGGAGGAACGACGGGCCGAAGGCGTACTCGCAGGGTACGATTTCAACGCCTTCGACGAGAAGGTCGCCATTTTCGGCACTGCTGCCCAGGAGGATGCCGCCCGGCTCGGTGCCTCGGCGCCGTGTTACCCCGTAGCCTCGCATGATCTCGATATGGATCCGGCGGATTACGCCATGCTCAAAACGCACGGTTCGGGCGCGGTCCGCGCTCTGCCAAGTGAGATACTCCGGAGCTTCCTGGTCCACGGCACCCACAATAGTAACCTCGAATCAGGCGGTTCCCATATGTCCGGCAAACTCTATATTGTTGCGACACCGATCGGCAACCTGGAAGACATGACTGCGCGGGGTGTCCGCACTCTCCGCGAAGCGGACCGTATTGCGTGCGAAGACACGCGGCACACGCGCCATCTGCTGGACCATTACGGCATTGAACGGCCGCTGGTGAGCTTTCACGATCACAACGAACGGGAGCGGACGGAGGAGTTGCTGGCCCGGATGCGCGAAGGCGCAAATATAGCGCTGGTGTCCGACGCAGGCACTCCGCTGATCTCCGATCCTGGGTATCGGATGGTGGAGGCCGCGGTTCGGGAAGGCATCCCGGTGATTCCGATTCCAGGTCCTTCGGCTGTCATCACGGCGTTGGCTGCCTCCGGGCTGACGACGGACTCGTTCTACTTTGGTGGGTTCCTGCCTCCTAAGCAGGGGCAGCGGCGGCGGGCTCTGGAGGCGGCAGGGGAGCTGGAATGCGTGCTGATTTTCTACGAGGCGCCGCACCGGTTGCTTGAGTCGCTGGAAGACGTCGAGGTCACGCTGCCTGGCCGGACCGTGGTGATCGCGCGGGAGCTGACCAAGATGCACGAAGAGTTCGTGCGCGGGACGCCGGCGGAGGTATTGGCTTCGTTTCGTAAAAGAGAGTCGGTCAAAGGGGAGATCACGATGCTGATCTCGAAGCCGCCTGAACGCGGTCCTGAAACGGCGCCGGTCCCAGAGGTGTTCGCCCGGCACCTGAAGCTGGGGCTAAGCCGGATGGACGCGATGAAGGCGACGGCTCGGGATTGCGGGCTGAGCAAGCGCGAGGTTTACGCGGAGCTGGAAAAGCGCTGAAATCAAGGGTGTGCCATGACGGAGACATCCGGAGCACCAATCACGTTCTCGACCATCACGCCGACGACGGCGGCAACATCGCCTGACGGGCGAAGGCGTTGATACTTCGCTTCGGTCAATGCCGAGCTGCGGCAGGCCCACGCATCTGCTGAGAAATGAACCTCGGTGTTGCCGGTGTGGCTCTGGCCGCGCTGGCAGGATGCCACTTCCGTATTGGCGGACGTGGGCGTCCGCCGCAGGCCTGGGGGCCTGGCCTGGGGGCCTGCCCCAGGGCCTGCCCCCCCAATTCTGATGCCACGGTTTCATTGAGGTGGCGGTGTCGCGATGGGCCCTAATGACCGTGAAGTTGGCAAAGACGTTCGGTCAGGCCGAACTTGTGTTCATCGCTGAAACTGCCGTCGTCATCGAACGGTTGGTGGAGTTACAAGCACCGGATCGTTCGGAAACTCGCGCGTGCTAAAAGAATATCGCCACCAGTTCACAATCGGAATGTTGTCACAGTGATGTGGTAAGGCGCTCGACTTTTTGACGGCTGGCTTTTAGTTTGCGAACGCCCCAGCTTTCGTTTAGCCAGATGACGAACCCCGGCCAGTACGGCTAGCACGGCGAAGTAGCCGACGGGTCCGCCGGGAAGCTTCGAAGGCACAGTAAGCCCGACCAGCGCCATCCAGCCGAACAGCGGCAGCACGTACCAATACTTCACGTTACTGAGCAAACGAATCTGCGCGTCGTAACGCTGGATCAGCGCGGCCTGGTAGGAGCGCACGTCGAGGGCGGGGTCGAGGGGCTGCTGCGTCTTTCGGTTACTCCGCCACAGGTAAGCCATGACGAAGCTCACGGCGAGAATTCCGGGAATCGTCAAATTCCATTTCGCCGGATTTAGCGACATCCACAGAAACCAGGCGATTAATAAGCCGCCGCCGATGTATTCCCGCGAATTTATGGACGCGGGCGGCGATTTCCCGCGCGAGTTGCTGCGGGTCGAACGGCTGCGGTAGTGCGGTTTCCTGCCACATGCGAATGATCTCCTTTTCGTTTTCAGGGTTCACCGGCGCACCTCCTCTTCGCGCATCCGGGCTGCGAGGCGTTGTCGGATTCGGGTGAGACGGGTTGCGATGCTTCCGGCGCTGAGGCCGGTTACGGCTTCCATCTCGGCGGCGGTCATTTCTTCCAGATACAGCACGATAATCTGCCGGTCCGGCAGCGGCAGCTCCCAGATTGCATTCCAAAGTCGCTGCTGTTTCTCGCGGGCGAGGGCATCGCGCTCGGGGTTCGCCGTTCCTGCCGGGTCCACTGACGTAGGCAGGGTTTGTTCCCGGGCCGAGCGCCTGGTTTGTCCGGCCAGGTAGCTGAGGGCGGTATTGTGCGCGACGCGGCAGACCCACGTTCGCCGCGAAAGCGCGGCAGAGCGGTCGGAGAGAGGTAGCGGGCCAGCAGATCTTCGTATCGCGACTGCATTCCGAACAGGTAGTCTCTCCAGTTGGCAGTTTCTTACATGCGGTAATATTCCGGGTAAGACGAAATGCCCGCTGTCCTCGAGCTTCGACGGGTCTCGAAGCACTTTGCCTCTCATGCCGCTGTCGACGATGTTTCACTGAGCGTCGAGACAGGTGCGTTTTACGGGCTGCTGGGTCCGTCGGGTTGTGGGAAGACTACCACGCTTCGGATGATTGCGGGGTTTGAATCGGCCACCAGCGGTGATGTGTTGCTGGATGGCGCCCGGATCAACCACCTGCGGCCTTATCAGCGGCCAGTCAGCACGGTTTTTCAGAATTATGCGTTATTCCCTCATTTAACGGCTCGGGGAAATGTGGAGTTTGGGTTGAGGCAGGCCCGTACCGCGGCTGATGAGATGGCCCGTCGAGTGGGTGAGGTTTTTGATCTGGTGCATCTGAGCGGGAAAGAGGACCGGTATCCGCACCAACTGTCGGGGGGCGAACGGCAGCGCGTCGCGCTGGCGCGGAGCCTGGTGCTTCGACCCAAACTGCTGTTGCTGGACGAGCCTCTGTCAGCACTCGATCCAAATTTGCGCAAGCAGGTGCGGGCCGAGTTGAAGGCTCTGCAGCGGCAGGTCGGGATCACGTTTGTGTTTGTCACGCACGATCAGGAAGAGGCGCTGTCGCTGTCGGACGAGATCGCGGTAATGCATGCGGGGCGGCTGGAACAGGCAGGGTCGCCTGAGGATCTATATGTGCGGCCTTGCACGCGGTTTGTGGCTTCGTTCCTGGGCGAGGTGAACTGGGTTCACGGCATTGGCGTGCGGCCGGAGTCGACGCATATCTCGCGGGTCGCGCCGGGGAATGGCGCGCGGCTGGTTCGCGGGACAGTAGAGCGGTCGACATTTCTGGGGAATCGTCTGCATATTGCGGCGCGGACGGAGTCGGGGGAAACGGTGGTGACGGAAGTTGCTCGGCCGGATGCGGGATTTCATCCGGGTGAGCAGGTTTATCTGTGGTGGCAACCGCAGGATGAACTCGCGGGTCTGCGGTGATGGACCGGCTTCGGCGAGCGTTTCTGGCCCCAGGTGTGGTGACATTGTCGCTGCTGTTCGTGGCTCCGCTGGCGATTATTCTGCTCTACAGCTTTCAAAGCCGCGGTGTTTACGGTGGAGTTGCACCTGAATTTACCGGCGACAATTATTCGCGGATCGCCGATGGTCTGTATGGCGCGATTTTTCTGCGCACGTTTGTGCTGGCGGGTGTCGCTACCGTGGGATGTCTGCTGCTGGGGTTTCCGCTGGCGCTGTTTATTTCGAGGGCGGGGAAGCGTCGAAACCTGTATCTGCAGCTTGTAATGCTGCCGTTCTGGAGCAGTTTCCTGGTTCGCACGTATGCGTGGATGGTTCTGCTTCGGGATACCGGGCTGATTAATACCGCACTGACTGGACTGGGCCTGATTCGCGAGCCGCTGCCGCTGCTGTACAACGATGGCGCGGTGTTCGTCGGGCTGGTGTATGGCTATCTGCCGTTCGTGGTGCTGCCTTTGTACGCGACTCTGGAGCGGCTGGATAAGTCACTGACTGAGGCCGCCGCGGATCTGGGCGCGTCGCCATGGCAGACTTTGATTCGTGTGATTGTGCCGTTGTGTGCGCCGGGGTTTCGTGCGGCCGCAGTACTGGTATTTATCCCTTGCCTCGGTGCATATCTGACGCCGGATCTGTTGGGCGGCGGGAAGACGGTAATGGCGGGGAACCTGATTCAGAATCAGTTCACTACTGCGAGGGACTGGCCGTTTGGGTCGGCTGTGGCGCTGGTGCTGATGCTGTTGTCGCTGGTGCTGCTGGTGGTGTGGATGCGGACGCAGTCGGAGGACGCGTTGTGAGTCGACTGCTGGGGTTGTATGCGGCCGCGGCATTCGCGTTTCTGCATCTGCCTTTGCTGGTGCTGGCGGTGTTCAGCTTCAACGAGTCGCGATTTACGGTTTGGACGGGGTTCTCCCTGAAGTGGTTCGATGCGGCGTTTCGTGATGCCCAGCTGGCCGAGGCTACGTGGAACAGTCTGCTGATTGCGTTTGCCGCGACACTGGCTTCGACCATTATCGGCACACTGTGCGCGTATGGGCTCTGGAAGCGGAGCTCGAGGGCTGTTTCAGGGACGTTGTACCTTTCATTGGTGACGCCTGAGATCGTGATGGGTGTTTCACTGCTGGCGTTCTTTCAGTGGCTGTTCCGGTATGTAGGCATGCACCTGGGGATGCACACCGTAATCGCGGCGCACACGATGTTCTGCATCGCTTATGTGGTGATTGTGGTGAGTGCTCGATTGCGTAGCATGGACGCGAGCCTGGAAGAGGCCGCGCTGGATCTGGGCGCCACTGAGTGGACGACGTTCCGGCGTGTGACGCTGCCGCTAATCTTCCCCGCGGTTGCGGCGGCGGGGCTGCTGGCATTCACGATTTCCTTTGACGACTACGTAATTACCAGCATGGTGGCCGGCGTTGATTCCGAGACTCTGCCGATGGTGGTGTACGCACTGGCACGGCGGGGCGCGAACCCGGTGGTGAATGCGATATCGACATTGATTGTGGTCGGCCTGGGCGTACTCATCGCGGTGTCGTCGAAGCTGCAGGAGACCAGGTGATGACCAGGCGCACGTGGTTTCTCGCCGGGCTGTCGACCGCCGCCGCTTCGTGCTCGCGGGACTTGCGGCCCAGGCTCAACGTGTGGAACTGGTCGAGCTACGTGGGTCCGGAGACCATCCCGAATTTCGAGCGTGAGTTCGGCGTGCGCGTCCGCTATGCCGTGTATGAAAGCAATGAGGAAATGCTGGCGCGGGTGATGGGCGGCAACTCCGGCTGGGACGTGGTATTTCCAACCAGCTATCTCATCGAGCCGATGCGGGAGATGGGGCTGCTGGGCCAGGTCGACCACTCGCGCCTCACGAACCTGGGGCATCTGGATGTCCCGTTTCGACGTCCGGCGTGGGATCCGGAGCTCACGTGGGGAGTGCCGTATATGTGGAACGCCACGGGTATCTGTTACGCGAAGTCTCTGGGTGTGACGGCGTGGGCGGACCTGTGGCGCGCGGATTTGAAGGGCCGGATGACCATGCTCGACGACCCGGTGGATGTGTTTGGGGCTTGCCTGCGGAAGCTGGGTAAGTCACTGAACACGCGGGACGCGGCGGACCTGCGGGCGGCGCAGGGTGCGGCTGTCGCGCAGAAGCCGCTGCTCCGGGCGTACATCAATGCCGAGGTTCGGGATCAGCTGATTGCGGGCGACGTGGTGGCGGCGCAGTTATGGTCGACCACGGCGCAACAGGCTCTGGATGAATCGGACAAGCTGGCGTTCTGCTATCCCGCGGAAGGGTTTGCGCTGTACCCCGATGTGGCAGTGATTCTGCGGGAGTCGGTGCGGCGGGATCTGGCTCATGAGTTCCTGAATTATCTGTTGCGGCCGGAGGTGGCAGCCGGCGTGGTGAAAGGGGCTCGGACGGCTACGGCGAACGGCTCGGCGCGGGCGCTGCTGCCGGAGGCGATTCGGAACCTGCCGACGCTCTATCCGTCGGCGGAGGTGCTGGCGCGAGGCGAGTGGGCCGCTTCGAGCTCGCCGGAGATCCAGCGGCTGCGGGACCGGCTGTGGACAGAGGTGAAATCGGCCTGATTTAATCCGCGGAAAACGCGAGCAGTACGTTTCCGCCGCGGCCGTTCCAGAGCGAATATCCCGAGTTTACGTACATCATATTACCGGCGATTGTCGGGCCGGGGCCATCAATGGAACCGCCTCGTGCGGCCACGTTGTTGACAGTCTCGAAGTCGCGCCAGGTGTCGAAGGACCAGAGGATGCTGCCGTCGCCGGCGGCGTAGGCGCGGTAGATGCCGTCGCGGGCGCCGGAGATGACTGCTCCCGGAATTACGGCGGCCGCCGCCATCTGGGCCGGGCTGCAGGGCGCTCGAGTGCCGCAGGCGGCGGGAGGGGCTTTCCACGCGACCTTGCCGGTTTCGAGATTGAGGGCCACGAGTCCGCCGCCCGTGTTGGCCATGTCCGGCAGTTGCACGTCCGAGATGGGTGCGTAGACCTGTGTCGCGTCGAGTGCGTGGCCCCACTGAATTCCTCCGAGCGGCCCACCTTTTCCGGCGGGTGTGCTCCAGACAATCTCACCCCGTTTATCCGGGTCGAGTGCCCAGACGATGCCGGATTTTTGCGCGGCGATGAGGAGCTCGCGGCCGGACGGGGTGCGGGTGAGGAGGGCGGAGGAGCCGAAATCCGCGTCGGGGCCGTTGTCTTCAGGGCAATTCACTTTGTCGCCGAGGCAGGCAGCGTTCCAGCGGTCATTGGCGAGCACCTGTTTTGCCCATGCGATGGAGCCGTTGTTGAGGCGGATGGCCAGGATCGCATCGCTCAAGGGGGTGCCGGGATCGGAGTAGTTGTCTCCGGTGGTCACATAGACCAGGCCGCGCTTCGGATCGACGGTAGGGGTCGACCAGATGGCCACTCCGGACGGGCCTCGCTGCGCGGCGCCCTGCTTGTTTTTGCCGCGGACAGCAGCAGGTTTGTCGATTGTGAAGCGCTGCCAGATTTGGCGGCCGCTGGTGGCGTCGAGGGCCACCAGGCTGCCACGGAACGTGCAGCACGAGTAGCTCGGCATCGACGCCATGCCTTCTTCAAATGATGAAACAGGGACGTACAGGCGGCCTTCATGGAGCGCGGGGGCGGCGGTGATGCGGGCCGACGGGTGCGCGTCGAGCTTCTTCTTCCAGCGCATTTCGCCGCTGCCGCTGTCGACCGAGTAGACGTTCGAGTGGAGGTCGCCGAACCAGAGCCGGTCGCCCTGAACGACGATGGCGGTGCGCACGGCGGCTTCGGCCTCAAACTGCCAGTGCGTGCAGCCGGTTGCCGCGTCGAGCGCGTAGACGCTTCCGCTGGCGCTGCCGACATACAGTCGGTTTCCCGAGACGGTGGGCTGGGCGAAGGCCATCACCTCGCCTTCAAAGCCGAACGCCCAGCGCAGCTTCAGGCTTGGCAGGTTGGCGGCGGTGAGGCGTCCGGCGGGGGCAGGGGACGCGGCGGCGCAGCGGCCCGCCGTCGACTGGGCCTGTTGGATGCCGTACGACTTTCCAGTCAGGAATTCGGCTACGGAGCGGCGCTCCTCCGGGGTCATGCGGCGGCCGGGCATGAACATGATTCCGCTTTCGAGCGAGTTTACGATACGGCGGGGGGTGAGGCGAGCCATCGTCTCGCGGGAGGGAATTCGGCCTGCGGGAGAGGCGTGACAGGAGGCGCAGTGGTCGGCGTAAACCTTTGCTCCGTCGAGGGTTGCGGCCTGGAGTGCGGGGAGACACACGAGGAGCAGGGGGAGGAAAAGCCGCATTGGGTCGAGGATAGCAAACATACCAACACGCCCTCCACGGGGCTGACCGGCTCTCTGAAACAAAATGGCCGCCAGGCATCGAACCTGGCGGCCGTTTCTTTTTGCGAGCGTCGTCGATCAGAACAGCAGCTTGAGCCCGAACTGGACGCGGCGGGGCTCGCCGGCGCTGGTGATCTGGCCGACTCCGGCGCCGGTGATGTTGGCTCCCGGGAGTCCGAAAAACGGGGTGTTCGTGGCGTTGAAAGCCTCGGCGCGGAACTGCAGGCGGACACGCTCGGTGACAGTGAACGTCTTGCCGACGGAGAGGTCGAGGTTGGTCAGTGTCGGTCCGTTGAGGATGTTGCGGCCCGAGTTGCCGTAGGTGAACTGGGGCTGGACGGCGAAGGCGCTGACGTCGAACCAGCGGTCGATGGTGCGTTCGCTGGCCGGCAAGGCTCCGTCGCGGAGACGGTTGGGACGGTCGGCGCCGCCGGCGTTGGTGATGCCGCCGGAAGTGGACACCGTGAAGGGCAGGCCCGAGGTGCGGCTGAAGATACCGCTGAGCTGCCAACCGCCGACAAGCAAGTCGGCAAAGCGGTTGATGTCGCCCAGGACGGCGCGCTTGCGACCGACGGGGACTTCCCACGTGGTGCTGAGGATGTAGTTATGGCGAACGTCGGTGAGGGCCGGACCGCGGTTAAGCGAGCGATCCCAGGGCTTGAGGCCAGCTCCGCCACCGTCGTTGTTGCCTGCCTCATCAGAGTTGTCGATGGCGTGCGACCACGTGTACGACGACAGGAACGTGAGGCCCTTGCTGAAGCGTTTCTCAACCTTTACAATCATGCCGTTGTAGCTGAGATTGCCGACCGCCTGGGGACGCGAGACGTTGTTGTAGAAGGGCCACAGGCGTCGATTGGCGATCGGTATGGGCGATGGCTCGATGTTGAACGGTATGGCGTAGTTCACGTCAGCCAGCATCTGGCGCGTTCCGTTCCCGTTGTAGCCGATCGTAAACAGCGTGTCGAACGGCAATTCGCGCTGAATATCAGCGAACCACTGCTGGGAGTACTGCGTCGGCAGATATTTGGAAGGCGCTGTGATACCGATGGAGTTCGGGCCGGGGATCTCGGTAGCAGGCAGCGTGACCGCCGGGAATCCGCCGCTCAGAGTAAGGCGCGGATTGATGCGGTCGATGGTGCCGAAGCCGATTTCGATGAAATCGGGAGACTGATTCTGGAACCGCGCCCACTGGGTCTGCAGCGCATCGGCACGTGCGTAGATGACGCCGACGCCGGCTCGGATTACAGTCTTCTGGGTCGCCTTCCAGGCCAGTCCGATGCGCGGTGCGAAGTTGTTCAGATCGTTTTCACAGAGGCAATCGCCGCCATCCTTCGGTCGAATCTGCTTCAGACGAGCATTGGCGCCGACGTTGGCAAAGTCGAGCTCAAAGGACGACACGAGGCTGTCGGGAGCCGTGGGAGCGTAGAAGATGTCGTAGCGAACGCCCAGGTTGAGGGTGAGACGCGGGGTGATCTTCCAGTCGTCCTGCACGAAGCCGGCGATGGTCTTCGCCATGAGGTTCTCCCCGATTTCGTTGCCGATGGTGCCGCCGGACGCAAGGCCGAGCATGAATTCCGCCATGCCGTCGCCGGTGGCGCCTCGGTTGGCGGGGTTCGCCGTGAACTCGCGGCCGAACGCGAACTGGCCTCGCGCGAAACGCGCCGCGTTGCGGAACACGTTTTCATGACGGAACTCGCCGCCATAGCGAATGTTGTGCTTGCCGAAGTTGTGATAGAGCGTCTCGTTGAACTGGTACGTACGCATGTTGTTGATGTTCGGCCAGAACGAACGTGTGCCCAGTTCGGCATAGCCAGCCGGCGAGAAGCGCGACAGACCGTGATCGTTGGAAGTGGCGAAGGTGGTCTTTGGAATGCCTTTGATGCCGTACTCGTCGAACAGCGGTTTGTCGTACGGAACGTCGAACCTGGTGGGGAAGTCCGTAAAGCCGAAGCGGACTTCGTTCGCCATGCTGGCGTTGAGCGTCGAGTTCCAGGAAGCCGCGATGCTGTTGGTGCGGATGACGGTGGTGGTAGCGAGGGCGCCGTCAGCGGGCATGGGCAGCGGACCCGGCTCAAAGCGGTCGCGGGCGCGCTTGCTGAACCGGACGGATATGCGGTTGCTGTCGTTGATGTTGTGGTCGCCCTTCAGGTCGAGCACGTCGACGTCGTTGCTCTCGCTCGGCGAGTAGAAGAAGTTGTTGGCGATCCTGGAATTGTCCGTCGGCCGGGGATAGAGTGCGAGCAGTTTGGGAAACAGCGGATCCCAGCGGTTCCTCGGAATGATGTTGTTGGGGAACTGCTGACGGGTGAAACTGGCCGCGGTGCCAACTGTGGTGGCTGGGTCAAAGATGGGGCGGATGCGATTAAAGTTGCCCTCGCGAATTTCGTCGATTGGCACGGTGGAGACAAAGCTGCGTCCGAGGCGAGTGCGCGTGCCTTCATACGACGCGAAGAAGAACGTCTTGTCCTTGCGAATCGGTCCGCCGACCGTGCCGCCGAACTGATTCTGCTTATAGGCAGGCTTGGCTGAGCCGTTGCGGTTGGCGAAGAAGTTCGTGCCGTCGAGCTCCGAGTTGCGGAGGAACTCAAACGCCGTGCCGTGGAACTGATTGGTCCCGGACTTGATATTGACGAACACGTGGCCGCCCATGCGGTTGCCGAACTCGGCCGAGAGGTTGTTGGTGACCACGCGGAATTCGCCGACCGCGTCGACGCTGGGTTTCACGGCCTGCGCTTCAAAGCCGATGGGGCCGCCAGAGTAAGTGGCTGAGTTATCCTAAAAACGGCAGTTGATTCCGGGTTCGTGGTTTGAAGTAGTTGATACTGTTGGGAATGACTGACCAAAAGGCGTTGGTATCGGGTCACCCGGAGG
>JAWXCM010000062.1:0-5403 GCA_034408745.1 Bryobacteraceae bacterium | reverse complement strand
TCCCCGCCCACTGTGATTGAGCCGGAGACCGTGCCGCAAATATCGGAGGAGCGCCGCGACACTGGCAGGCGAAACGGCACTGTGCTGCTTGCGATGCTCGGCATCGCCGTGCTCAGCCTCATCGTCTGGTTCGTGCGGCGACCGAAGCCCGCAACACCTCCGGCAGGACCGGCCGCCGCTGCAACGGTGCAGCCTCAAACCAACACGCAACAGGTGCCAATTCCGAAGCGCTCAGCCGACCCGGCTGCCGTTAAGACGGAGGGCCAGTGGGCCGTTATAGCCGCCACCTACGGCGATTACGGAGCGGCACTCAAACGAGCCACGCAACTCGCTTCCAAATCGAAGCGGCTGCAGCCATTCGTCCTGCCGCCGCCAGGGCAGGGAAAGCTCTACTATGTGGTGCTCGGCACTGCCGAGTCGCGCAGAGAAGCAGAGAAACTGCGCTCGCAGGCGCGCTCGGCCGGCATGCCCGGCGACACCTACGTAACAAGGCTCCAGTTCTGAGCCTGCAACCGGTGCAAGCGGCGCAGCATCCTAACGGGTGACATGAGTTCGCCAACCTTTCAGCAGCCGGTCTCCGGCATGGTGTCCCGGCGCGCGCTGATGCTGATGCCGGTCCCGTTCGCGGCGCTCGTGGCTGTCTACTCCCGGACTCAGGAGCCCGACGTTCCTTTTCGCACCGACCCGGGCGACGGCCGGGAAATCACGCTTGCCCTGTTCGATGCGCAGGGTCGACAGACGGGCGAATCGCGCGTTCACAAACTCGTCAAGTCGGAAGCGGAGTGGAAAGCCGCGCTCCCAACCGACGTCTTCGCCGTCACGCGCCGCAAGGGCACAGAGCGGGCGTACACCGGCAGCACCTGGAACACGCACGACGCAGGCCTTTATCGGTGCGCCTGCTGCGACACCGCGCTTTTCCGTTCTCAGGAGAAGTTCGAATCCGGCACCGGCTGGCCCAGCTTTACCGCGCCTGCTGCGACGTCGAATGTGGCCTTTAAGCGCGACCTATCCCTGGTGGTGAGCCGCGTGGAAGTGCTCTGCGCCCGATGCGATGCTCACCTCGGGCATGTGTTCAACGACGGTCCCGCGCCCACCGGCATGCGCTATTGCATGAACTCAGCAGCGCTCCGCTTCTACCCTGCCGCGTCTGCCTGATCGCTGCGATACGCTGGAGGGCACATCACATGCTGAGCCGACGACACTTCCTGGCCACCCTCGCAGCAGCGGTACCGGCACTCGCGCAAACCCGTAAGCCCAACATCGTCTTCCTGCTGAGCGACGATCATCACTGGCAGGCTCTCGGCGCCGCGGGCAATCCGAACATCAAGACTCCGAACATCGATAAACTCGCCAGCCGCGGCATCAACTTCCGCCAGGCGGTCATCTCCACCTCCCAGTGCGCCCCCAGCCGCGGCATTCTGCTGTCCGGCCAGGAGATCTACCAGACTGGTCTCGACTGCAACGAACACACCGGGTTCCGATTTCTGAAAGGCGACACCGTCATCGAGCAGATGCGCAAGGCCGGCTACGCCACCAACCTCATAGGTAAGTGGCACCTGAGTAACTCGCCGAAAGAATGCGGTTTCAGCAAGGCTCCGCTGTGGATGCAGCCCGGCGCGATGGCCTACGTCGACCCGCCCCTCAAGCGCGGAATCGACGCCGCCAAACCCGAGCCCTCAAAAGGCCTGATCACCGATCTGTGGACCAGCGCCGCAGTCGACGTCATCCAGTCCGCTGGAGACCAGCCGTACTTGTTGTGGCTGGCCTACAACGCGCCGCACACGCCCTGGACCGCGAGCGAGAAGTACCGCCAGATGTATGCCGGCGGTAACGCCGAGCTCGCCCCGCCCAACCATCCGAAGCCGAAACCGAACGCGCCCGGCAAGCCATACGACTGGGCAACGTATTACGCCGTAATCACCGAACTCGATGCCAATATCGGCCGCGTCGTCGACGCCATCGAAAAGTCGGGCCAGTGGAACAACACCCTGATTCTGTTCCTCGGCGACAACGGCTATCTGGCTGGCAGCAAAGGCCTGCAGGGAAAGGTGTACCCGTGGGAGGAGTCGGTGCGAGTACCCTTTGTCGCGGCGGGCGGCCCCGTCGCCAAAGCCGGCGTCAGCAATGCCTGCGTGGCCTCCGTCGATATTCCCGCCACTATGCTCGATTACGCGGGCATCCAGCCTGCCCAGAAGCTGTCCGGTGTCAGCATGAAGGGCCTTCTCAGCGGCAGAGGCAAGTTCCCGCGCGACGAAGCATTCAGCACCTGGGTCGACGGGAGACCCGAAGCCCTCACCGTCAATCAGGCAATCGAGCCCTACCGTCTTATCCGCACTCCCAGGCACAAGTTCATCATCTGGGAGTCGAAAAAGGAAGCGTTCTTCGACCTCCAGGCGGACCCTTTCGAAGAGCGGAACCTCGTCGCCGATGCGGGTTCCGCCGCCGTGTTGAAGCGGCTGAAAGAGAAGCTACGCGCCCGCATGAAAGAGACCGCGGACCCGGCCCTCGCGTGGCTTGCGTAAAGCTCGCGCCGATTCGTAGATCTCCTGGCCTTCTCCGAACAACCAAAGCTGCGTGGCCAGCCAGTCGATGCGGCTCTCCCGCAGATTCCCGCGCCAACCCCTCGGCCGGGCACGCGCCGTATCCGCCAGCAGCAAATGCAGCAACTCATGCACGCACGTGTTCACCGACAGGAACGGCATTTGATGCGGATGTGCCTGGTCGAGCGCAATCACGCACACGTCATAGCCTTCATACCGCGCCGCCACTCCGGAAACCGCCCGGCCGCGGTCCCACGACAACGGCAGAAACCCGGTGATCACCATGTTCACGGCATCGCGTTGCAGAGCCTTAAAAAGCGGCCGGCCGGCAGGATAACGAAGCACCTCTCCCGGCACCTCCGAGCCGCGAACTCGATCCCACACCGGCCGAAATCGTGAACCGCCTCCGGCCAGATCTGATTCGTGAATTTCCGAATCTGGCCCGGCTTCCAGGCCACGTGCCGGTCCACCACATGCACAAGCGGGACCGTGAGTGTTTCGCGTTTCCCGCCCACTACTGTCGCGATTGCCCCAAACTCCCGCCGTGTCATGCTCCATCCCACGCACACAGTGTACGGGTCCACATTAGTTTTCGTTCACACTCGCAACGCGCAGCAAGTTGTACACATCCGATGAAGTGAGGTGACGGAGATGCAACACGCTTTTCAATCAGGCAAAGTGGCGGTGATCGCCCTGTTGGCTACCGCGATGCTCGGCCTGCCAGAAGCGGCGCTCGCACGCGACCGCTGCAGCAATAACAACAGCAACAGTCGCTACAGCCAGAGCTCGTCCTACAACGATGGTTATCGCAACCGCGGGACTTACAACACCCGCGACCGCTCCTCGTCCACGTACCGCAACAACAGCGGCTCCTACGGCAACAACAACGGCTACTACAACGATGACTACCGTTACAATGAGCCCCGTTCGGCCGGCAAAAGCGCAGCCATCATCGGCGGAGGCGCCGCGGCCGGAGCCGCGATCGGCGGCCTGACTGGCGGAGTAAAGGGCGCAATCATCGGCGCCGCGGTGGGTGGCGCAGGCGGCCTCATCTACGACCGCACAACGAAAAACCGAACCCGCAACGGCTGGTAATCCCTCAGGCACCAGCAAATTCGAAGCCCGCCTTTCTCAACGAAACGGCGGGCTTCCTGCTTTTCGGGCCGATGTCAGGGGCGGAATAACGGCTCAGGACCGACCCCGCAACTTGTCCATCTCCCGGCGATTCCGCTTCGACGGCCTGCTGTCCCACTGACCCTCAAAATGCGGCATCGATTTCCGCTCTTCCGCAGCCAGACGCCGCCGCTCCCTGCTGCCTTCCGTCTCCTGATAAAGCGTCTGTGCCGTCGCCGCCGGACCGCGCATATCGCTCAATGCCAGTACGTCGATCTCAAACTCGCCGCCTTCCGTCTTCACCTGCAGTTTGTCGCCTGCCCGCATTTCCCTGGCTGGCTTCGCCGATATCCCGTTCGCCGACACGCGGCCTAAATCGCAAGCGCGAGTCGCCAGCGCCCGAGTCTTGAAAAATCGCGCGGCCCAGAGCCACTTATCTATTCGAACCCGCGTATCCACATTCATAAGACACGAAACAGCAACAAATCGAGACTAAACGTAACTCGCATATCCACCGTACCTCCGGCAGCCGCAGGGCGGTAAATCGACCGCAGCAGCCCGGCCACCGTATCGGCGTCAAGATCTGCCGACGTCGAAACTCGCTCCTGTTGAATCAACGCAAAATCAGCCGCGAAATCAGCCACAGTACGATCCACGCGGTCCTCGCGGCCCGAACCTCGAAGCTCGATCAAATCGTCCGGAGCGGGAAGCGCCACCAGCAGCCGCCCGTCCGCCCGTAAAATCCGTCGGAATTCCCCCGGATTCATACGCGCTGTAATCGACAGAACCAGCGAGAACGCCCCGTCTGAATACGGCACAAAGCGATCGGCATTTGCCACCACCCCCTCACAGGCAGGGTACCGCCGAGCCGCCGCCTCGACTGCCGGAATCGAAATGTCCACCCCATGCCCTCGACATCCGCACAAACCCGTCAGACTCCCCAGGTAGTAGCCATCCCCGCATCCTGCATCCAGCACGACATCATCGGCCTCCGCCCTCGAGGCCTCCGCGATGCCCGCCAGCAGCGGCGCTGCGACTCCCAGATCGTACACACGCCGCCGGCCCGCCACCGCCGCCACGCTGTCCCCCGGTGCCTTCGACCGCCGTTCCTGCGGCTGCAGCAAATTCAGATACCCAGTCCGCGCAACATCGAACGAGTGCCCCCGGGCGCAGACCATCTGCCGGTCCGTCCGCAACAGCGGCAACCGGCAGTCCCGCACCGTACACACAAGCATGAGTCGAGTGTACCCGCGCTACCCTGAAGCAGATGGAATCCAGCCCCGGACAAGGCCGCTCCTCAGTCGCCGCGTCCCTTGCTTCCGTGCTCAGCCTCATAGCGGCCCTGAGTTGCTGCCTGCCCCTTGGCACTCTGCTGATGGCCGCCGGAGCAGTCAGCGCGTCCGTAGTCTCCGAGTCACTCCGGCCATGGCTGATCGGATTCTCCCTCACCTGTCTCGCATTCGCCTTCGTGCAGACCTACCTCCTCGACCGCTGCGAGTTCCGCCATCGCCGCCTCCGAACCGTGCTGCTCTGGTTCTCCGCCGCCATGATCACGGCCATGCTCGCAGCGCCAAATCAGTTCGCCAGCGTCATCGCCGGCCGCCTCCCCTCCTTTACCGCCACCGGCCACCTGATCCCCTTCGACACCGCGTCTTTTGAACGCGACTTCAACGCCGAATCGCAGCAACATCGCCTCATCGTCCTGCTCTCGCCGACTTGAACCACCTGTCTGCGGGGGGCCTCCGCAGTC
>JAWXCM010000061.1:0-3101 GCA_034408745.1 Bryobacteraceae bacterium | reverse complement strand
TTCCAGGACAGCATCGCTGAAGTCAATGGAATCGAGGTGCAGCGACGTTGCCACCTCAGCGGACACCGCCGGATAGCTGGCTGCGAGGTCTCGCCGGTTTCGCCACCCTCTCGACAGTTCCGCCCCGCGCCGCGCCACCTGTGAGTCCGCCGCCGAGACTAAGCGCTGCAAAGCCTCGGGCACGTCCGCGCCGAGAGTCTCCATCAGCTCGCACGTTAACGCTTGCCGGGCGAGCAGCTTGCGCAATGCGACCGGCGATGCACCAGCTTCAGCGGACAGCCCGTACAAGGCACCGAGCGCCTGCGACCAATCGGCCATGCCGTTTCGGGCGACCAACTCCGCATCCCGCTCCGGATGAGCCAGGAAATCCAGCGCTGCTTCCTCAATCAGAGCAGTTCCGAAGAGCACCGCTAGCGCGGTCGGCAGCGAGAATGCGCCGTCCCCCACCACCAACTCTTCGAGTTCCGCCAGCGTCAGGCCGCCCTGTTCGATCTGCCGGTCCAAGTCCTCAAGCCGGGCATCGGCCACACGGCCCTTCAGCGCCTTCCGTGCTACCACGGCCAACCTGGTGTTCCGGCTGCCGGAAACGCCGGGCCGGAGATCCACTCCCATGGCCAGCATCTCAGCCAGTGGATCTTTGGCATCCTCCCAAGCGATGGGCAGGTATACCAGCAGTTTCGGCGCGTCGAACCCGCGCAGGAAGGGCTCGGCTTCCAGACGCAGCTTGTAGAAGCTGCCGTCGAACGCGAGGACGCGATCCTGGCCGGAGTTCAAGCCCCGGACGATACTCCCGTAGTGTTGTTCTGGGTCAAACCACAACACCAGACCTCGGTCGCGGATGAAGTCGCCGATCAGCGTTTCGATTGCCTCGGTAATCACCCTCATCAGCAGTTACTCCAATCCATGCGCGATCCTGTTGCTCTTGTTGTCTTTGCATGCGCCCAGCGTTTCGCGCGGCCAGTAGCGCATGGCCGTCTTGGCCCAAGGATACTCGCCGTCCTTAAGCGCTTTCCAAACCTTGCTGAGGTCGAGCTTCGCGTCGGCCCTCTTCCACGCCGGCGTCAATCGGTAGAGCGGCGCGGCGTTCAACAGAACGCCGTCATCGAACTCCGGCACCCAGCGCGTTGTTGTCGCCTTCCCCGTGGAGTCCAAAATGCACTCACTGTTCGTCGCGGTGATTGCTTGATCGAAGGCCTGCAGATCAGCCAGTTCCTCGGCCAACTCCTGGGCCGCTTTTCGCCATTTCGCCTTCTCGGGGCCTTCGGAGGCCGCTTCCCGCCGGTTGGCTTCTTCTTGTTGCTGCGTCAGTTGAAAGATCCTGCCACCCAAATACTTGGCGCCCTGGAGCAGAGCCAGCGTCTGGGCTGTCGCTCGTTCGTGGAAGAGATATACGCTGTAGTTTTGCTTGGGTGACTGGATCAGCCAGTAGGCGGGACGCTTGCAGTAGCGTTTCGCGTGGTCCTTGAAGAAGGGCCCGAGCAAGTAGGTGGTAAGTGCGTCTCGCAAGTCGCCCCCGCCACCGGTAGCACCTCGGGCGACGCGAGCCGCTTCGGTTTCGCCGTGGATGGCCGTAAGGATCGAGATCACACGCGGCGCGAGGTCGTCCGGGTGGTCGCGCTGAAGCACAATCAGGCCATCGGCGTCCACGAATGACTCCAGGCCAGGACGACAAAAACGGCCGAGAGCGATGCCTACAGCGTAATTCACCCATTCATGGACACCGACGCTTCCCCTCCGGACAAGTTTGGACTGGCGCGAGTGTTCACGACTCCGGTACAGGCCACGGAGGCCGGCAAGATCAACCTGTGGACCGACCTGATACCGATCTCGGAGAATCGTCTGGGCCGCGCCAGCGCGACGGCGTGGTACATAGCCAGCGCAGGTGCGTCGAACCCTCCTTCCATCGTCCATGCGTACATCGAAGGTCAGGAAGGTGTGTACCAGGAGTCACGCGTGGGATTCAACCCGGATGGCATCGAGTTCAAGGCGCGCATCGACTTCGGCTGCGCCTGGGTGTCCTATCGCGGTTGGGTCAAGAACAACGGGGCGTAAGTGCCTTCCACGGATCGAAAGGAGATACAAAATGAAAAACTTCATTATGAAAGGCGACACAGTCAGCGTGACTGCGCCGTACACCGTCACGTCCGGAATGCTCGTGCTGGTCGGGTCCATTTTCGGCGTTGCGGTGAACGACGCGGCAAACGGCGCGCCTGCAGAGTTGACTACCAAGGGCGTCTTCGATGTTCCGAAGACCAGCGCGCTCGCGATCAACGCCGGCGATCTGGTTTATCTCGACGATGTCAACCACGTGGTCAACAAGACCGCGGCTGCACAGAAACTGGTGGGAGTGGCGATGGAAGCCGCGGTCAACCCCAGCGCCATCGTGCGCGTGCGTCTGAACGGCGCGTTCACGACCTGAACTGCATGAGCGCGTGGCCTCAACAATCCGGCCTGGCCAACGCGGCTCTCCTGGCCGCGTTCGGCCAGCCGGTCTCTTACCAGCAGGACGCGAGCGATCCGTTTACGGTCACGGGCATTCTGCAACGGGACACCGAGGAAGAGCAGCACCAGGACGGACTGTACGCGCGACTGTTCGTGCGCCTGGCCGACTTCGCTTCGCGGCCCGACCACGGCGACGAAGTCGTTGTGAACGACCTGGCCTACACAGTGTTCGAGGTGTCCGTCGATCTGACGGGCGCCGCGTGGCTCCGACTCCGCCAGCATTCCTGAGGCTTGGCATGCCATCCGTTCGGGTCTATCAGAAGAAGCAAATTCGGCTCGACCGCCTGAACTTTCGGCAGACGCAGATGTTCAAGATCGGCAACGTCGGCATCGCGGCGGTGAAGAACCGGGTGGGCGCTGTGCTTGGGCCGAACGACGCACCGTCGAAACCGCTCACGAAGCGGTACGCCATCCGCAAAACGAAGCTGGGCAAGGGCAACCGCCGAAACCTCGCGCTGACCGGAGACATGCTGCGGAACTTCCAGGTGCGGACGGTGAGTGAGAACAAGGCGAAGGCCAGCAACTCGACTCGCAAGGACCGCATCAAGGCCTGGGTGAATCAGAAGATCGAACCCTGGATCGTCTTTTCTCCCAAGAAC
>JAWXCM010000060.1:0-31825 GCA_034408745.1 Bryobacteraceae bacterium | reverse complement strand
CCCGCCCGGGCGGGCTCGCCATCACGAACTACAGTTCGCTATGCCGAAAGCCGGGTTGTGGAATGGCATTCCAGAATCGCTCTGTTGCGCCGGCCCGGTCTGGTCAGGTGTGTCGAAGCCCGGGTCGGTACCGGAATTGCCGAAGGGTGCTGGTTTCTTTGGAAGGGGGATGGTATTCGGGTTGCCGCCGCGCTCCGGGTGGTAGGGCGAACTGGAGTTCACCTATGCCGGTATTGGATGTCGAGGGTGAAATGCGTATGGTGTGTTGGGTTTATGAATCGGCCAGGTATGTGCCACACTCTCTCCGCCGCCCGCCCCGCCCGGGCGGGCTCCCTATCATGAACTACGGTTCGCTATGCCGAAAGCCGGGTTGTGGAAGGGCATTTCCAGGATCGCTTTGTTGCGCCGGTCCGGTCTGGTCAGGCGTGTCGACGCAGTAGTCGGTGCCGGCATGGCCGCAGGTCCTAGTTCTGTGGAAAGGGGGAGATGGTATTCGGGTTTCTGCCGCGCTCCGGACGGGATGGCGAACTGGAGTTCGTCTATGCCGTTAGGCGTGAAGTGCGTGTGGTGTGTTGGGTTTAAGAATCGGGCAGGTATGTGCCACACTCTCTCCGCCGCCCGCCCCGCCCGGGCGCGCTCGCCATCACGAACTGCAGTTCCCTATGGCGAAAGCCGGGTTGTGGAATGGCATTCCTGGGCAACGTCGTTGATTAGCCCGCTTATCTCACAGGGGGTACCGGAGAGGCGCAAAATCGAGTGGGGAAGAGAGGAGCAGACGCGCTTTTGTCGCGGATCTGAAAAAATAGTGATGCTTTGGGGCCGCTATCGGGGTCGTTGCTGCCTCGCCGGAGCAGTGAGCAGCCGGAAACGGCCGTAGCGGCGCACTCCTCTGAAGCGGGCGGTTCCGCTGGTGGGGTCGGAAGATTTGGATCGCGGCGCAGGCGCGTCTCAGCAGCGCAGGTTGGCCCAAACTGATGGTAAAGGTCCTGCCAGGGATAACTCGATGGCATGGAAACCCAGACTTTTCGTACCGTCACTCGAATCTGCGCGCCGATCTTCAGCAACTTGGTACGGATGTGGACACCTGCGCCTGCACCAATTCCGTCGCCCTCAGGCTCAGCCGCCGCAGACCGCTGACCGCTGACCAGGATGTAGGCCATCGACGACAAATACAGCCGCATCTGATTGCCCCGCATCGTCTCCGTATATAGGGGCCGTATATAGGGGCCCAAACTCGTTCGTAAGCATTTGCGTTATACTTCCAGTTCAGAAAAAACATGTCTGGACGTATTGCCTGCTTTATCAGCTACCGACATCCACAATCAGCAGCCCTGGCCGCAAGGGTAGAGGAACTTGAGCAGGCGGCCAGGTGGACAATCTGGTACTCACGCGAAAGCAACTTGAGAGACGGAGGGAGGCCGGGCACGATGAGTTGGCCTATCCGGGTACGAATGCGGCCGCTCTGGCGTTGATTACCGGCGACAGGAACGCCACCGAGTGGAATCCGATTCTGAACGAATGCGCTGCCTCCGCAGAAGTCAGGCGCCAGCGAGTCCAGGATTTCTGGTCGCGTGTTGCGGTGCCGGACATCTTGCTGTTGCAGTGCCTGTTCAACGACGATCTCGAGAGCAGACAGGAGGGGATCGTTGCGGCTTACAAGAATGTCATCGACGAAACCGGCACCTCGAACGAGTTCGGTTCAATGACGGTACAGTTGGACCTGTTGGCAGATAAACTGAGGATTCCAACTCTGACCGACCTTCGGAATCGCGTTCGGAAAATGATTTCGATTCAGGCCCTGTGATTGCCGGAGTGTACCGGATCCTCCAGGTCTGCAGCCCCTTGATCCAGAATTGCGAGGGAATACCCGAAGGGTCGCTCGGATTTTCGGCTATAATCGCTCCTTCCGATGCCATCCGCGCTTAACGTCTTTTGTTCGTACTCGCACAAGGACGCCGACGTCTGCCAGGAACTCGTCGATCATCTGCGCGGAATGGAACAGGATGGACTTATTCGAATCTGGTTCGACGGAAATCTTCGGCCGTCCGACGACTGGAGCACAAAGATTTCCGACCACCTCGACCGCGCCGATTTGGTTCTGCTTCTGACCAGCGCGAATTTTTTCGGCTCCAAATACTGCGGGCTGGAAATGGAGCGTGCGCTGAAACGGAAAGACAGCCACGGTGTGATTCCCGTTCCCGTCACGCTTGCCCGCTACAATCTGCCGGCGAGCCTGAACAAGTTTCAGTGCATCCTCGCCGACAAGCCTGTTTCCACCTGGCCGGCGCGCAATGACGCGCTGTACGATGCGGCACGCCAGATTAGAGGGTTGATCGCCCATCACTGGCCGGATCTGGTCCCGGCCGAAAGGCTCGCTCATCCGGACCGCGACAAGCTGAAGGCCCTCTTCTATCATCTGTGCGACCGTGGACCGCAACGAGAGGCATTGCGCAGATCGCTCGACTACGGCAAAGTCAACCCACGGCGTCCGTTTGTGATCGTGATGCAGGGTGGGATCGCCGATGCGCATCCGTGGTATCTCGACCGCCTCGAGAAGGAAGTGCTGCCTCAGATGTTAAGGCAGAAGCCGGCCCGGCTCTCGCCGTTGGAATGGCCGGAGTACAACCCCAAACAGGATCCCGGAGATCTTTTCGCGCCAGCGTGGGCGGACTGCCTTCCTGCGCAACAGACCTGGTCGACCGCCGCCGATCTGAATGAAGCAATCCGGCTCTGTGGGCCCGTCAGCATCGTCCATTCGGCGCGTGGAGCTGAGTCATGGGGCAGGAACGGCCACAAGCTCCTCAACGCATATCTGCAGTTCTGGAAGCAATGGCCGTTATTACCGGAAGGACACAGGATCATTCCGATCCTGTCATTGCGATTCGGTAACGACGAGGAACTCAACGAGAGAATTCGCCGCTGCCTCAAAACCACCACCTTCAATGCTGATGGGGTGGTACTGCCACCGTTCCCCAAGGTGGGCCGGGCTGACGTCGAGCACTGGATCGAGCACGAGCGTGTTCGCCCGCACTTTGCCTCACCTCCTGCAGCCATCCTGAAGCTCGACCTAATTTTCCACGAGGACACCCCGACCATGCCCATGCAAACGCTCGCTGAGATCCATCTGCCCCGCTTTTTGAACAGCCTCTGAGGATACCCGCCCATGTTGAAGGACATCATTCCTGATCTGGCTAACGAAACGAAGAACCCTGCGCCCGCTCCCGTCGTCTTGCCTGCGTCGCTCCGGGCCGGCAGCGAGCACCCGCAGCACTATGTTCCAGACAAGGGCCTGGTGGACGCGATCCGCGCGGCGCTTCTGCTCCGGCGTCCGTTGTTGCTCACTGGTGAACCGGGCACTGGTAAAACGCAGGCCGGACATTATCTGAGTTGGAAAGGTGGCTTTGGGGAAGAGGCGCTTCGCTTTGAGGCCAAGTCCACCAGCGTAGCGCGCGACCTCTTCTACACCTACAACACGATCGGACGTTTCCACGCGGCGCAGACCAGAGAAGGCAGCCAAAACCGCCTCGACTACATCACATACAACGCCCTCGGCGAGGCGATTCTGCGGGCCAACCACCAAGAGGCTGTAAAGAACTATTTGCCCGCGGACTGGCAGCACCCTGGCGAGCCAGCGCAATCGGTCGTTCTTGTTGACGAGATCGATAAGGCGCCTCGCGATTTCCCAAACGATCTGCTCAATGAAATTGAACATTTCCGCTTCCGTATCCCGGAGTTCAACAATATCGAGATCCGGGCGCAGCGGGAGTTTGCACCTGTGGTGCTAATTACCAGTAACTCGGAAAAGAATCTGCCCGCCGCCTTCTTGCGTCGCTGTGTGTACTATCACATCGCCAAACCGGATGAGAAGCGGTTCGCCGGGATTCTGGAGGCTCGCCTTGGCTTCAACCCGAATGCGCCGCTTCATAAAGATGCCATCGACTTTCTGATGTATCTCCGCGGTAAGGACGCCGACCTCCACAAAAAGCCGGCTACCGCAGAACTCCTCGACTGGTTACTGGTCCTGCACGCGAAAGGGGCTGCGCAAAATCAACGGTTCAAAGAGATCGTACCGCTGGTTGAGCAGACTCTGAGCACGGTCATCAAAGACGAAGGACGCGACGGCCCGAAGCTCCTGCAGGACTTCCTTAGCGGCCTCCCAGGCAAAAGCAGTTGAAATGCCCGCAGCCCCGTCTCAGTTGTACGAGTTCCTCGCCAGCCTACGCCACCCGCGGGGGGCATTTCAGCCTGCCGGAAACCAGTTGCTGGCGGCGTATGAACTGATAGCTGCTCTGGCCGACCGAGCCGAATGGCCGGAGGAGTCAGAGCAGTGGCGGACCCTGCTCGCTCCTGTTCTGTGTTCCTCGCCAGCACAGCAGGAGGCGTTTTACTCACTCTTTAGCCAACACTTCGGTGAGTCAGCCGCTGCCGAAAGGACGAACGCGACTACCGCTGCGGAACGTCCGCGAAATTCTCTTATACCTTCCCGGCGAGCCCTGCTGGTCGCGATCGCCGTTGTTGTCATCGCTGTGGGGATTGTGTGGATGGAGAGGCAACTACGTCCACCAGCTGCTCCGAAAAACACTCCAACGGCCGTCACCCCAACCAAACCTGCCCCGGAGCCGACAGCGGAGTCCAACATCCTCCGCATTCGGGTTACTGGCGGCAACGGACTACCGGTTCCGGATGCGAAGGTGCAACTTCTCGGCCGTGAAGAACGGACGAATTCTGAGGGTGTACTCGTGACTGTTGTGAAGAATGTGACCGGCAATCACTACCTGCTCCTCACTCACCCGTCATTCGAGACTCGTGTCCAACAGATCCCCGCGCGAGCATCGGAAATCGCAGTCCAGCTCGTTCCCTGGCGCGTCGCTCCAACCGAAACCGGGTGGCAAGGATGGTTCCTCCGCAATCTCGTATTCATCAAGGCTGCGATGGTCGCAACGCCCGTTCTTGTACTGATCGTCTGGCTCATCCGGCTCTGGCGCAAGATCCTCGAAATTCGCAAGTGGACAACGCCGATGGAGCCGCGAATGCGCCAGATCGGCTTCGACCAGGTGGGTGGCAACCTGTTCCATGGCGCCGACATCCGGCGTCTCGCGACCATGCTCCGCCGCCGCCGCGCTCAGCCCTCCGATGAGATCGCTCCCGAGCCGACAGCCGAAGCCTGTGCACGTTCCGGCGGGTACTTTACACCTGCGTTCGCCTCGCGTCACCTCGAACCGGAATACCTCGCCGTCATTGAACGCAAAAACCTGAGGGACCATCAGGCCCGTCTTCAGGATGAACTGTTCTCCCGGCTGCGCGATCACGATGTGGCGATACGTCGCTATTATTTTCAGAACAGCCCTCTGGTTTGCGCCGATGGCGAGAACCAGGTTTTCACGCTCAACGAACTGGCGGCCCTCCACCCCGGGCACGAAGCGTGGATCGCCTGCGAGGCGGCAACGTGTGTAGACCCGGTAAGTGGCGAGGCCGAGCCATGGCTGGACAACCTGCAGCCGTGGAGCGACCGGGCATTGTTGTCGTTTGCAGGAGCAGATGCCGCCTCCCTGTCGAGACTCCTCGACCTCCCCGTGTGCCCGCCGACTCGCAGTGGCCTGGAGTCTCTGTCGAGCGAAGCTCCTCCAGACGCGATGGCGCCTCTTCCGGAGCTTTTCATTCACCGTCCGGGGCACTGGCTCGATCCCTCGCCGCCATTAGACACGGAGTCCGATCGCCTGATCCGGGAACTGCGCCGGTACGCGGGGGAGAACGGATTTCTGTGTTTGCAGGCTTGCGCCCTTTACCCGGCAATTGCGTGGAGTATCACCGCCAGCGTGGCGTCCGAACTGGTTCCGCCTGACGAAGTCGGGGGTGTTCTCGAGCGGCTCTCCAGCCTCCCCTGGTTCCGGCACGGCACGATGCCCGAATGGCTCCGGGAGCGGCTGGTGAGGACACTGGGCGACAGCGAGCCCCGAGTTCGGGATGCGTTGAAGAAGTATCTGCAGACTGCGGTCGTAGAAAGTCGCCGCAAGGAAGTTCAGGACCTGGCACCGGGGCCTCATCGACGAGGCCGCGGGGCCGCCTCCCGTGATCGCATTTATCTCTGGTTCCTGTCCGGGCGCAAACTCGACAAGCTTTCGCTGGAAGCTCCTGCCGGATGGCGCCGCCTCATTCTGGCCCCACTGGCCGTTCGCGTTGTGGCTGGCCTTGTTGCCGCTGCGGCTGTCGCGGCGGGCCTTAGCTATGGCGCTCATTTGCTGAGTGTGCGGATTCACAAAGAGGCGCCCAGGCCGGCTCTCCCGGAGCAGACTGCGCCGGGCCGTCTGGCCGCGGCCATGGTGGCCGTAGGCGAGGGTCTCGCCAGCGTTCCCAGCCCTGATAGTGGAATCGCTCACGCTGGCAACATCTCCGCCATCGCCGCTGATGTGCTGAATGTCGAGAACCCCGTTCCGCTCGCCACTGATGCCCCGACCTTTGTGAAAGAGGCAGCGAAGATTCCCGGAGTTCGCTTGTCGGCGTCGCCTCACACTCGGGGTCTCATCGCACTGGGTTCACGCAATGCTGGTCTCGTACGATCGATGGAGAATGGTTCGGTCCGTCTGTTCGGTGTAGACCAGGCAATACCGGAAAGCGAGTTCAACCTCGGCTGGGTGGATTTTAGTGGCGTCGTGCTCCGGCGGGCGAACGGCGAACAGGCACCGGGAAACCTGACATCGTGGGTAAACCAAATAGATGGGCAGACCTATGTCTATATCCCAGCCGGTAAATTCACGATGGGGTGCTCAACGGGCGACCTGGAATGCCGCGACGACGAAAGACCCGCGCATGAGGTGAAAATCACACGCGGGTTCTGGATAGGCCAGACTGAGATTACGCAGGCGGCCTGGACGAAGATAATGAAGACAAATCCGAGCACGTTCAAGGGAGCCGACCGGCCTGTCGAAGGCGTGAGCTGGGATCAGGCCAGGAAATTCTGCGAAGCGTCGGGATTGCGCTTGCCCACGGAAGCAGAATGGGAGTACGCGGCACGGGGAGGAAGCAGAGAGGCCCGTTATGGTCCACTGGAAAAGATCGCCTGGTACGGCGACAACAGTGCAGAGACTCATCCAGTGGCTCAGAAGCTTCCGAACGCACTGGGATTGTATGACACCCTTGGGAACGTCTGGGAATGGGTAAACGACTGGTACGGCCAATACGATTCACAACCAGCGACCAATCCCGGCGGACCATCGAGCGGACAGGTCCGTGTAGTGCGCGGCGGCTCCTGGGTCGACGATCCTCTGGACGTCCGCGCGTCGTTCCGTCTCAACGACGTGCCGACGGACCGGTACAACAATATCGGGTTTCGTTGTGCCGGGGAATTGCGTTGAGTGTTTTGAGTTTTCCCTTTTTTTTCGAGGGGGTGCGGGGGATCCTTCCCCCGTTGCGCTGCGAAGCAGCGAGGGAATTTTTCCAGGAGGTGTAGCAGTGACCGAACCCGCGATCGTTGTCCAGAAAGCATATGACTGGAATCTCTGGATCGTGCCTAAAGTCGAGAAGTTCCCGAAATCGTACCGGTTTTCAATCGGGCAGACCCTGATTGCTTCCTCGCTCGAACTCTTGCTCAGTCTGGTGGATGCAACGTATCAGTCGCGCAACGCCGGTTCGCTTGGCGCGGCTGTGAGGGAGGTAAACCGGATCCGGTATCTGGTTCGCCTCGCGAAGGATCTCCGTGTCCTTAGCGTCGACAGCTATGAGTTCGCCGCCAAGTCATTAGACGAAGTCGGCCGCATGACTGGCGGTTGGTTAAAGAGCACCAGGATTCCACGTGAAGCGAGCCGGTAATCTCTACGAAAAGATCATTGACTGGGGAAACCTGATGGAGTCAGCGCGTCAGGCGGCACGCGGGAAGCGCAGCCGGCCCGATGTCGCACGGTTTCTGCACGAGTTGGAAGCGAATCTCTGCCGGCTTCAGAGCGAACTGGCAAGTGACTCGTACCGGCCTGGCGCGTATCGCACCTTCTGGATTCATGACGGAAAGAGCCGGCAGATCTCCGCTGCGCCATTTCGGGACCGCGTCGTGCACCACGCGCTTACTCGTGTGCTGGAGCCGGTCTTTGAAGCACGCTTCACCGATTACTCCTTCGCTTCCAGAAAGGGCTTTGGACAGCACCGCGCATTGACTCTGGCGCGTGAGGCATGCCGGAGTTCCCGCTACGTGCTGAAGTGCGATATCCGGAAGTACTTCCCATCGATGGATCACGAGATCCTGAAGGGCTTACTGGCTCGAGTAGTGAAGTGCCGTCGCACTCTTGACCTTGCATCGCGCATAATCGACGGCTCGAATCCGCAGGAGTCGGTCGAGCACTATTTCCCGGGCGACACGCTGTTCACTCCGGCGAGTCGCCGGCGGGGCATGCCGATTGGAAATCAGACGTCGCAGTTCTTTGGCAACGTCTATCTCAATGGGCTCGATCACTTTGTTCTGCGCGAGTTGCAGCCTTCCCTCTACCTGCGTTACGTCGATGACTTCGTCTTGTTCGGCAACGACAAACAAGAGCTCAGGGCAATGCGGGAACGAATAGAGACCTTCCTCGACACCTGCCGTCTCTCCCTGCACGAACGCAAGTCGCGAGTGTACGCGTGCGCTGAAGGATTGACGTTCCTCGGCTGGAGGCTGCTGCCAGGCCAGGCTCGCATTGCACGGCCAAACGTAGTCCGAATGAGGCGCCGGCTGCGACTGATGGAGGAGAAGTATCACGACGGACGCATCAGTTTCGACGACTTGCGGTGCCGGGTTCAGTCGTGGCTCGGCCATGCTGCGTTTGGTGATACCTGGCGCCTGCGAACACAACTGTTCGACTCGTGTATTCTGATTGCAGCGGAACACGGCCGAAGTGCGCGGCGGCTCCTGGAACAACAATCCACAGAACGTCCGCGCGTCGTACCGTAACAACGACGAGCCAACGAACCGGAACAACAATATCGGGTTTCGTTGTGCCGGGTAGGCGGAGCGCGGTCCGCTGAGGATCGCGGATCGTGGGCCAGAGCCGGACCCTTTACGGAGGTTTCGGGTGTGCTTCCTCCGTTTCCGGGCCGTGTCTCCCGGCGCGCCATGTGCGCCAAACAGCAAGTGAACCCGGGCTTTCTGGTAGCCTTGCGGCGAACGTCAGCCCGGGCCCAAAAAACGTCCCTGGGGGAAGGGTCCCCCAGCCCCCCTCGAAAACAGAAAACCCAAAACACTCAAGCTAATTCCCCGGCACAACGAAACCCGATATAGTAGTACCGGACCGATGGCCCGTCGTAGTTACGGTACGACGCGCGGACGTTCCGTGGATTGTTGCTCCAGGAGCCGCCGCGCACTATACGAGACCTTCCGCTCGGCGGGCCTGCCGGATCCTCATGCTTTTTGTCCGAGTACCCGCCATACCAGTCGCTGCACCACTCCCAAACATTTCCCAGAAGATCGCTCAAGCCCTCGGAGCTGTGTCCCGCAGGAAACACCCCGACCGGTGCCGGAGCGCCTGGACTCCCGGAGAAATTGTAGTTGGCCCGGGAGGGGTCCAGCCCGGGCTCATTTCCCCAGGGGTACCCGCTGGAGTTTGGCCCTCTGGCCGACCGCTCCCACTCCGCTTCCGTCGGCAGCCGTCCTCCTGCCCAGGCGCAGTAGGCCGCAGCCTCGTACCAGCTCACGCCTGTTACCGGTCGATTGAGATGCGGACCCTGTTCCTCCCAGCGATCCGGCTGCTCGAATTGGCCGAATCCTCCTTCGGCCCAGTGGTCGCGTGCGCGGTATCCACCATTTTCCAGAAAGGCCGCGAATTCCTGGACAGTTACCGGAAACCGCCCGATGCGGTACGCCCGAAGCTTTACTTCGTGCACTGGCGATTCGTCATCTCTCGCTTCGGGGTCGTAATTTTGGCCCGTTGGCTTCTTCCGCTGCGCCCCCATCCAGTAAGTTCCCGCCGAGATCGTGATCCGATTATCTGCCTCCAGTCTGGGGTCGCCGATGTTGCCCAGTGCCTCCGCCGCTTCAATCCTGGTCTTCAGGTCGAGGGTGGCCGCTTCGGCTGCGACAAAAATCCGGTCCAGCGACTGCAATACCGCTGGGTAGTCCGGGGTCTCGGGCTTGTAGCCCATGCCGGACAGGTCACGCATCATGGAACCGAGCAAGCCAGCGCAGCGGGCCTGCTCGGGAAGGGATGACCCTCGCGCCGAGAGAATAGCCTGGAACAAGCCCTCGATCTTGGCCTCTCCCTGCTGACGCAACACACCTCCGAGCAGCCGCATCATCTCCCGCCATTCCGCCTTGTACAGCTTGCCGCTGGTGACCACGCGTTCGATCTGCTCGGTTTCGGTCAGGCTTGCGATCTCGCGGGCCGCAAGGTATTCCTGAAAGCTCAGGTGCCAGAATTTCAAATCAGTTCGACCTACAGGTGAGAGAATGCCGCTGTCTTCCGTCTCATTTTCCAGGAGCAATTCATTCTGCTCCACGGTCCCCCCTAACATTCGCTGGGACAACTCCGCTGCGGAACGCTTGTTGATCTGGACTACGCGGCCGCCCGTCTGGTCCTGCATGACAAGAGCAATTCTCCTCAGAAACTCCAGACATTTGTCTGCCGGTGGGCGGCCCGGCTTCCCCTCACGGGCCGCAGCCAGCCATCGCAGAATCTCGTCGTACAGATCCACGCGGTGCTCGGGGAGGCGTTGGCCATTGTGCTGCAATACCGCCAGCGCGGTCAGCATCACGGGATTCCGCGCCATCTCTCGTATTTCGATCCGGTGGTTCACGGCGTCTTCGAGTGCATCGTTGAAGGTCTTCGACTCTGCCTCAGTCAGCGCCAGGGCTTTGGCAAAGTGTCGGAAGAACGTCCGCATCTCCGTCATTTCGAGATTGCCTATACGAAGAGTCTGAAACCCGGTGAGTACAGCGTCACCCCAGTAGGTCTGGTCGCGTGTGGTCACCAGGAAGCCGCAGCGGCTAAAGGCGCGAGTCGCTTTCTCAAAAATTCGGGAAATGCGCTCACGGACCCTGCGGTCCGGCGTCTCGTCGAGACCGTCCACCATGAGCAGACAGTTGCCTTCCCGTTCGAGCCGTTGCCGGAAAAATGCTTCGTTCAATCCCCATTTGTACTCCGCATTCTGCCTTCCGAGAAACCAGGGAATCCAGTCGGGAGAATCATCGGGT
The DNA here is from genome assembly GCA_034408745.1 of Bryobacteraceae bacterium. Lineage (GTDB taxonomy): Bacteria > Acidobacteriota > Terriglobia > Bryobacterales > Bryobacteraceae > JAWXCM01. The sequence continues at coordinate 20,676 of JAWXCM010000060.1, read as the reverse complement.
TTCGCCGGACGATCCGGATCCGCCAGTCGCTTCGCGAGGTCGGCGGCTCGGATCAGAATCGGGAACCGTTTGTCCCGTTCACCCAGAAACAAGGGCGTATCGGCGGTCCGTGTCCCGCGCAGGTTGCGGCAAAGTTCAAACGCGACTCGTCGCAGGAACGTGGATTTGCCGGACCCGGGTTCGCCAAGGAGGACAAGCTTGCGTTCGGAGAGCGCTCGCTCCAGGGCTGTGCGCCCCTGAGGTTCCGTCAATGCCGTTGTCGGTTTGTGTCCCTGCTTCTCACCAGAAGTGAGTGTAGTCAGGGAAATATAGATTTCGTCGATGCCGAACGAGTACGGCTCGGCACGCCTGGAACGAAGGCCCTTAATGCGAATCAGTCGATTCTCATCTTCGAGATTCTCCAGGTAGTTATCGGTATTGTCGGAGTTCGTCGTCTCGATACTCGGATGTCGCTCTTTCCACGCGGATAGGGATTCTGATACGAGGGCTCGTACGCTGGTTGCATCTGTAAACGTGCCTCTGACAAACCGATTGAGTTCTGCCTTGAACTGTCCGAGTTTTGTTTCGTTGCGGTTGACTTCTTTCCTGATACCACGCTTTGCCTGCTCGGTGACGAGGCGATAATTCTCGCGGAGATCGGGCGGCCAGTGGTGATCGGGATGAACGAGAAAAGCCAGGACTTCGATCTTCCTGACTCGACACGCGTGCTCGCACTCGAGCCAGGTAATGCTTTTTGCGTCGGGATTGGACGAACCTTCCGGCACCCAGCCATATCGGTGCGCAACGAGGACGATTGCGACTTCAGCCCGGGCTACATGACTGAGGCAGACGTCGAGCGACGGCTGGGAGCCGTCAGACGGAAAGTACTCCATCATTAGCGGAAAGAAGCCGCTCGCCTGGGCTGCTCGCGCGGCCTGCTCGCGATGCTGCTTCAGGTCATCGGAAGTGGAGGAGATAAACGCGATCGGAGCTGGCATATTGCAGGATTAATTGTATTCGACCCTCGCTAATGCTCATGCGCTGAGCGTGGTGCAGTGCCGCGGATAGAAGGTCCACCGCAGGAGCAATTCGACGTGCTTGCGACAAGGCTTATGTGGTGGGGGCGATGTTGGTGAACGGTCGGACCACGCTGACAGCTGGGCTGGCCCCGCCAACATTGTTGACTCCGGGGAAGCGTGCGAAACATGCCACTGCGTTGAGACTTCGAGCAAGCATCCTGACGCGCAATACTCACCGGCGGAACTCTCTGCTGGACCAGTTCCCGACGCGGTAAATCAATGTACCAGAACTGTACCAAAACCCTCAAAACGAGGTATTTTGTACCACTTCTGTACCACACGCAAAACGCTAAGTAGCTGCGTTTGCAACACCCCTCTTGCACCCAACACACCGTTTCTTCGTTGGGGTGCAAGAGGTCGCGAGTTCGAATCTCGCCAGCCCGACCAACTAACCCCACCACCCCTTTTCCGTTCCTCCGATCAGAGTTCCTTCGCCCTGACCGCCTTGTATTTCCTGACCTCCTGTCCCGGTTCCTTCCACACTACGTCGAGCCCACCGTCTTTCCTAACCTCCAGTTCGGCGAGCAGCGCACGCGCGCCGTCGAAGTAGTGCAGTGTGAACGTCAGTCCGTCGAAGCGGCCTTCAGCGGTCCCACTTTCCCGGCAGAAGTGGTGACAGTAGCGAGCGTGTCCTCGCCCTCCCGCTGCAGAGTAAGCCGCCAGCCTGACTCGGCAATGTCCCAGTTTCCAGTGATGTCGGGACCAGCGTCTCCCTCGTATGTGCAGGTGCAGTACGCGAAAGCCGTGAACGCGTGCACTCCATCTTTCGTGCTTCCGTAGCTTCCCTTCAGGGCACCGTCGGCGAGTCTCGCATTCAGTTCAGTCCCGAACTGGGGGCACGAGAGCCGCAGCTGACCCGCGCCGAACTCCAGCGCCTGACTGGTTCCGACGCTCATCCAGTCCTGGCGACGATTCGCGCTGTCTGTGCGTGCCACTCCGGGTGGTCCGGCTCCGAACCTTGTGAAATCACGGAATTGGCAGCGTGATTCACGGGTGTGTCACTCACTTTCGACATTGTATACGCCTTTGAGCGGGTATAGAATTGTGGCCCAGGCCGCCTATGAATCGCCGTCGTTTCCTACTGTCTTCCGCTGTCGCTGCTCTTCCCTCAGTGGCAGCTACACCAAACCGGCCCAACGTCGTGTACATCCTTGCCGACGATCTCGGCTGGGGAGACCTGCGGTGTTATAACGCCGAATCGGCGGTGCCCACGCCAAACGCGGACCGGCTCGCGTCCCAGGGAATCCGGTTTACGGACATGCATTCAGCGTCGGCCGTGTGCACCCCGACGCGCTACGCAATCCTGACCGGCCGGTACTGCTGGCGCAGTTCGCTGAAGAAGGGTGTTCTGTGGGGCTACTCGCCGAACCTGATCGACAAGGGCAGGCTGACGGTTCCGGGCATGCTGCAGCGTCAGGGATATTACACGGCGGGAGTCGGCAAGTGGCACCTGGGGCTGGGGGAAGCGGAGAAGGCGGACTACTCGAAGCCGTTGCGCCCAGGCCCGCGGGATCACGGGTTCGACTATTACTTTGGGATTCCGGCGTCGCTCGACATGGACCCGTATCTTTGGTTTGAGAACGACCGTGTGGTGGAGCAGCCCACCGCGACCACGCCCGGCAAGAACGAGCCCCGAGGCGTCTTCTGGCGGCAGGGTCCGATTTCACCGGGGTTCGACATTCCGAAGGTTCTGCCGACCATTGCGGACAAGGCGGATTCCATCATCCGGGAGCGCGCCGCCAAATCGCAGCCATTCTTTCTCTACATGGCGCTGACCGCGCCGCACACGCCCTGGGTTCCGCTGAAGGAGTACCAGGGGAAGTCGAAGGCGGGCATTTATGGCGACTTTGTAGCGCAGGTGGACGCGGTGCTCGGGCGGATTATGAAGACGCTGGAGGAAACAGGGGCGGCGTCGAACACGCTGCTTGTCTTCACCAGCGACAACGGTGCCGACTGGAAGATTGAAGACAAAGAGAAGTTCGCCCACCGCGCGAACGCGAACTGGCGCGGTGAGAAGGCCGACGCGTGGGAGGGCGGGCACCGGATCCCGTTCCTGGCTCGCTGGCCGGGGCAGATTCCGGCGGGCGCGTCCAGCAGCCAGCTCGGCTGCCTGTCGGACCTGATGGCCACCGCGGCGGCGATCACGGGGTTCCAGTTGCCGAAGAACGCGGGGGAGGACAGCTACAACCTGCTGCCCGCTCTGCGAAACGAAGCCAAATCGCCGATCCGGCAGGCCATAGTCCATCATTCGAACCTCGGTATCTTTGCCGTTCGCGACGGCACGTGGAAGCTCATCTTCGAACTCGGCTCCGGTGGATTCAGCCCGCCGCAGCACGTGGATCCGAAACCCGGCGGCCCGCAGGGACAGCTCTACAACCTGAAGGACGACCCGGCCGAAACACGCAACCTGTGGATGGAGCGGCGGGACGTGGTGGAAAGGCTCACCGCGCTGCTGGAACGCTACCGGCAGCAGGGCTACAGCCGGCCGATGTAACGGCACTCACAAGGAATCCCATGAACCGAAGATCATTTCTTGTCGTTCTTGGCGGTGCGGCTGCAGCGAGTGCCCAGGCAGCCGGAAAGCCGAATCTGGTCCTGATCCTGGCCGACGACCTCGGCTACGGCGACCTGGGCTGCTACGGCAACGCGCGCACTCGAACTCCCGCCATCGACAGCCTGGCTGCGGGCGGGGTTCGTTTTACGGATTTCCATTCCAACGGCGCGGTGTGCAGCCCGACTCGCGCGGCTTTGATGACGGGTCGCTATCAGCAGAGGTCCGGCGTCGACGAGGTGATCAACGCGACTACCATGCGGGACGGTGGTCTGCCGCTGGCGGAGGTTACGGTGGCCGAGATGCTTCGCGATGCCGGATACACCACCGCTATGTTCGGCAAATGGCACCTGGGATACGACCCGAAGTTCCACCCGGGCCAACAGGGCTTCAGCGAATTTCGTGGATACGTCAGCGGGAATGTCGACTATTTCTCCCATGTCGACCAGGCTGGTTTCGCCGACTGGTGGCACAACGGGAAGCCCGCTCCGGAAGACGGCTACACCACCGAGCTGATCACCCGCCACGCGCTCGACTTCATCGAACGCAACCAAACGAAGCCATTTTTCCTGTATCTGGCGCATGAGAGCGTCCACTCGCCCTATCAGGGCCCCAACGACAAGGCCATGCGCACAGCCGGGCAGAAAGATGCCGCGCCGCCTGAGAAAGCGGATGTCAGCGGCACGTACACGGCAATGATCGAAGCCATGGACGACGGCATCGGCCGCGTGTTGGCGAAGGTGAAGGCCCTGCCGCGAGACCGCGAGACGTTCGTGTTCTTCTGCTCCGACAACGGAGCCACCAACAAGGGATCGAACGGCAAACTGCGCGGATTCAAGGCGCAGCTTTGGGAAGGCGGCCACCGCGTCCCGGCCGTCGCGTACTGGCCGGGACGGATTCCCGCCGGGGGCACCTCCGGCGTTACGGCACTGACCATGGATCTGTTCCCAACGCTTCTGGACGCTGCTGGTGTGAAGGCCCCGAAACAGCGTTCGCTGGACGGGGTGACGCTGCTGCCCAGCCTGCGGCACGCAACCCCCCTGGCCGAACGGGCCCTCTTCTGGGCTCACGGACCGCAGCGCGCGGTGCGCTGGAAGCAATGGAAACTGACCCGGATGCCGAATCAGGCCGCGTGGCTGAGCGATCTTTCGGGCGATCCGTCGGAATCGAAGAACCTGGCCGCTGAGCAGCCCGCCATTGTGGCGGATCTGACTGCGCGGCTCGAACGCTGGGAACGCTCGGTGGCCCCCGGTCACAAGCCCTGAAGGAGTGGATTAGATATGAGAACCACGTTTGTCCTGTGCTCCGCGATGCTGCTGTTCTCCACCGGAGCTGTTGCACAGATTGTTACCGGCTCACTGTCCGGCACGGTGCAGGATCCGTCCGGGCTCGCTGTGTCGGGCGCGAAACTCACTCTGACGGACAATGCCACCGGTCGCAAGCGCGTCACCGAATCAAGTGATTCCGGCGAGTTCATCTTCCCAGGTCTGGATGCGGCCACGTATCAGCTCTCGGTTACGGCCCCGGGCTTCAAGACGTCCTCACGGCCTGGCATTCCGCTGACCACCGGCCAGAACGTAGCGCTTCAGGCCATCACGCTGGAACTGGGCTCGGTAACGGATACGGTGCAGGTCTCGGGGCAGGCGGCGCTGGTGGAAACGCGGAGCGCCGAACGAGCCGCCGTCATTACCAATCGCCAGGTTGACAATCTGCTGGTTCGCGGCCGCAACGTGACGGATCTGGTGCAGCTGGTGCCCGGTGTTGTCGCGGGTAACGCGCAGGAGGACCTGAACAGCAATGTCGAGTTCTATGTGCAGGGCAACCGTCGCACCGCAAACAACGTCTCGATTGACGGCGTGCCGGCAACGGACATGGGCAACGGTTTTCAGTTGAAGCAGAACGTGAGTCAGGACGCGGTGGCGGAGGTCCGAATTCTGGTCAGCAACTATCAGGCGGAGTTCGGCCGCATGGCTGGATCGAACCTGCAGGTGGTTACCAAATCCGGCAGCCGCGACTTCCATGGCCTGGGATCATACTTCAAGCGGCATGAGCAGTTCAACGCGAATAACTTCTTCAACAATCGCGACGGTCTGCCCGTTCCGAAGTACCGCTTCAACACATGGACCTACAACGTGTCCGGCCCCGTCTATATTCCCAAACTGTTCAACCCGAACCGGGAAAAGCTGTTCTTTTTCTGGGGCCAGGAATTCTGGCCGACGCGGCTGGACCGCAATGGCCGCGTGACCGTGCCGACGGAGCTGGAACGCGAAGGCAACTACTCGCAGTCGCTGGACCTGAACAACAGGCTGGTAGTTGTGCGCGATCCTCAGACCAACGCTCCATTTCCCGGCAACATAGTCCCGGCCGGCCGCATTGATCCCAGCGGACGCGCTCTGCTGCGCATGTTCCCGGTGCCCAACGCGCTCGACCGCAACGTCACGCGCGGGAATTACAATTACGTTTTCGCGGCGCCGATTAACACGCCGAAACGTACCAACACACTGAAAGTGGATTACAACGCGAGCACCAAAGACACGGTCACCGTCAGCCTGAATATGTTTCGCGAGGACCAGACGGGCAGCATCGGAATCCCCAGTGCGGGCGGTATGAACTGGCCCATGATGGTGAAGACCTGGGGCTCCCACCCAAACAGTATTACGGCTCGATATACACGTGTAATCACGCCGCATTTACTGAATGAATTCAGCTTCGGGTGGCTCTCCCAGCCCGCCGACGACACGTATGAGGACGCCGAGCTGGAAAAGATCAAGGCGTCGAACGTCGGCTTTGTCGCAGGCGCCCTGTCTCCGGCGGCGAACCCGCTGGGAGTCATTCCCAACGCGAGCTTCGGCGGCGTCACAGGAGCTGCGAATCTGACCGTCGAGGGCCGGTTCCCGCTCTACAACCGGTATCACCTGGGCAACTGGGCCGACAACATCACCTGGAATCGAGGAAGCCACAACTTCAAGGCGGGCGTGTATATTGAACGCTTCTTCCGCAATCAGAAGAAGACCGTGCCATTCAACGGCAGCATCGATTTCGGGCGCAACGTGAACAACCCGCTCGACACCAACTATGCCTATACCAACGCGATCCTCGGGAATTACGGCAGCTACACCGAGATCAGCGGACCAGCGTTCATGAACATCATCACCATGGCGCCGGAATGGTTCGTGCAGGACACATGGCGCGCAACCAAACGCCTGACGGTGGATATCGGCATGCGGTTCTACATCATTCCACCGCTGCTGGAGCGGGACAACCTGCTGGCCGGGTTCGATCCCTCGTTTTACGATCCGGCGAAGCGAACGCAGCTGGTTCGCCCCGGCCTCAACGCGACGGGAGCGCGCATTGCCGTGAATCCCGTCACCGGCCAGCAACTCCCGGCCGCGCTGATTGGCGCTATTGCGTCCGGTGCGGGCGACCCGTTCAACGGCATGGTGAAGTCGGGTACGGCCAACTATCCGCGAGCTCTGATCAATAATCAGGGCGTGCAGTATGGACCGCGTGTCGGCCTGGCATGGGATCCGTTTGGCGACGGCAAGACGTCGATCCGAACCGGGTTCGGCATGTTCTACAACCGCTACTTCACAGAGACGTTCCTGAATCCACTGATGGGTCAGCCGCCGCTGCTTCAGACGCCGGTAATCACCTACGGAACGTTGGGCGGGCTTCGGTCTGCCAACCGAGACTTCTTCCCGTCGAACGTCTTCGCGGCTGACGTGAATTCGCCGCTGCCGCGCATCATGAACTTCAGCTTCAGCATCCAGCGCGATATTGGCGGGGGCGTCGTGGTGGACCTGGGTTACGCGGGCTCGCTTGGCCGTCATCTGTTCTGGCGTCGCGACATCAATGCCATTCCGCTGGGCGCCAACTTCGATGCGCGGAACTTTGATCCCACTACTCCCGGACGGCCGCTTCCGGCTTCGTTCCTGCGTCCCTACACCGGCTTCAACAACATTCAGATGATGGAGGGCGCGGGCAGTTCCAACTATCACTCCATGCAGTTGCAGGTGAAGCGCCGGTTCCGGCGGGGACTGGACTTCAATGCGAACTGGACGTGGTCGCGATCCATGGACTACAACTCGAACGACACCGACACTGTCAGCGCGATTGTGCCGGTGCGCGTGTGGAACTATGGCCCGTCCACATTCGACCGCACGCACGTGGTGAACGTGAGCTACATCTATGATCTGCCTGGCGTGCGGACCACAAACGCGATTGCGAAGCAGGTTCTGCATGGGTGGCAGCTTTCCGGCATCACCAACGTGGTGAGCGGAGCGCCCCTCGGCATCGGCCTGGCAACGGTCAATGCGTTCGATGTCACAGGCAGCGCGTCGCAGGGCGCCCGGCCCGACATCACGGGCAGCGCCCGGCTGGATCCGGGCGAGCGGACGTTCTCCCGCAACTTCAGGACGGAAGTATTCCGCATGCCCGCCGCGGGTACCATCGGCAATTCGGAACCCTCGCCGATCCGCGGCCCTGGCTACACCAACTTCGACCTTGCTCTGTTCAAGGCATTCCCGATCCGCGAGTCGGTACGCATGCAGCTCCGCTGGGAGCTGTACAACGCGTTCAACCACACGCAGTTCTCGGCGATCGACACCACGGCTCGCTTCGATACGGCAACCGGCCAGCAGGTGAACGCACGGTTCGGCGAATTTATAGCGGCACGCAATCCGCGTCAGATGCAGTTCGCTCTCCGTTTTTATTTCTGATGCGACGGCGCGACTTTCTCCACACGACATCCCTGCTGCCGGCGCTGGCAATGGCCCAGAACCGGCAGCAGGCGCAGCGCAACCCGAACATTGTTTTCATCCTTGCCGACGATCTCGGCTATGGCGATCTTTCCTGCTACAACCGCGAGTCGCGCATCGCAACGCCAAACCTCGACAAACTGGCCTCGCAGGGCGTTCGATTCACCGATGCGCACACGCCCTCGGCAGTGTGCTCGCCCACGCGCTACGGTCTGCTTACCGGACGCTACGCGTGGCGGACTCGACTGACGCAGGGTGTGCTGGATGGCTTTGATCCACCGCTGATTGAGAAGGACCAGGTGACGGTGGCGTCCTTCCTGAAGCAGCAGGGCTACTCGACCGCATGCTTCGGCAAATGGCATCTGGGGATGCAGTGGACGATGAAGAACGGCTCGGCCATGCCGCAGCGGCCGTCGTACAGCGGCGGCTTTCGCCCGGGTGACGACGTGGATTACTCGCACCGTCTCTCCGGCGGCCCGCGTGACGTGGGCTTTGACGAGTACTTCGGCATCTCGGCATCGCTCGACATGTCTCCGTACTGCTTCATTGAGAATGACCGCACGGTGGGCATGCCCGATGTGGCGACGCCGGAAGACAAGACTCTGTTCATGAATCAGGTGCCCGGCGTGAGGACAAAGGACTTCACGCTGGAAGGCGTGATGCCCGCGATCACCAGCCGCGCCGTTCGTTATCTGAGCGCTCCGGCTCGACGGACTCAGCCCTTCTTTCTCTACATGCCGTTGAGCGCGCCGCATCTGCCGGTGGTGCCGAACCGCGAGTTCGAGGGCAAGAGCAAGGCAGGCAAATACGGCGACTTTGTGGTGGAGATGGATGCGTGCGTTGGCCGGGTGCTCGACGCAATGGACAAGGCTGGACTGGCCGGCAATACGGCTGTGTTTTTCAGCAGCGACAACGGCGGGCTCTGGCACTGGTGGGAGTTCCAGGAGTCGGACGACAAGGCTTCCGGGCGGATGACACCGCGCGGCAGATACGTGAAGGACTTCGGCCATCAGGGCAACGGTCCGGTGCTCCGCGGCACCAAGGCGGACAGTTGGGAGGGCGGTCATCGAGTTCCCTTCCTCGCTCGCTGGCCCGGCAAGATCAAGGCCGGAGCCGTGAGCAACCGGCTGATCTGCCACACGGATCTGCTGGCCACATGCGCTGCAATTACGGGCTCGGCGCTGCCGAAAGGTGCGGGCGAGGACAGCATCAGTATGCTGCCTGCGCTGCTGGAGGACAAGCCGGCGCGCACCGATGTGGTGCTGCACACGGTGCAGGGTCAGTTCGCGATCCGGTCCGGGAAATGGGTGCTGATCGAATCACGCGGTTCGGGAGGCTTCTCCCTTCCGCGCACTGTGCCGGTGAAGGCAGGTGAGGCCGAAGGGCAGCTGTACAACCTCCGCACCGATCCGTCGCAGACCCGCAACGTGTGGTCCGAGAATTCGGACGTGGTGGAGCGCATGCGCGGTCTGCTGGCCCGCTACCGCTACCGCTGATTGAGCGCAACGACGCTCGCTGCTTAAAAATAGAGCTTCGCCGCCACCTGAATAATTCGACCATCCGATGCGCTGTTGATGATGCCGAACTGCGGGGTGCCGAGCGTGTTGCCCGGAGCTCCGAAGAAGGGCGTGTTGGTCGCGTTGAACGACTCGCCCCGTAGCTGCAGGGACCTCGACTCACCGAACTGGAACGATTTGTAGATCGCCAAATCCAGGTTCGAGCGGTTGGGAGCGGTAACCAGGTTTCGTCCCGCGGTGCCAAACGCAAAACCGGTCTGCCGAACAAAGGCTCCAGTGTCGAACCACTTCTGCAGGGTTCGGTCTGAGGACGGCAGGTTCGGGTTTCTGCCTGGAACCACGTCGGGACGAATCGCGGCGCCGGATCCGACATTCGCCGGGTCGCCCTGAACTCCGATGTTAACCATGCGGCCGCTGACCAGGGTAACAATTCCACCCATCGACCATCCGCCCAGCAGAGCGTTCAGGCCTTTCGGCATTCCGCTGAGGAACGGATGACCCTTGCCGAATGGCAGTTCATAGTTCACGCTGCCGACGAACCGGTGCGGAGCGTGCTCATCTGCAAGGGACTTCTCGGCACGCAGGTTTTTGTAATTCTGCACGGCGTTGGGAGCGGTTCCGCCCGCATCCGCACCGCCACGTGAATCGGACATGGTCTTCGACCAGACGTATGAAGTCAGGAAGCTGAGCCCGTGGGAGAAGCGTTTCTCGATCCGGGTCTGCAGCGCATTATAGCTGGAATTTCCGCTGAATTCGCGGCGGAATGTGTCAGCCAACGGCGTGACGATACCGATACCTGGTACATCCAGCCGCGTCACCGGACGGCGCGCGTTTACGTTGCCGGGCCCCGGGTCAGGGGCATTGGAGTCGAACCGCTGCAGCAGCCGGCTGCCCTTTGTACCTACGTAACCGATCTCGAAGGCCATGTCTTTCCCAAGCTCGCGCTGGATGGTGAAATTCCAGTGCTGGGCGTACGTGGTGGGGTTGTTGCGGCCCTGCGAAATGGTCTGCAGATTCGTGACGCCCCTTGTGGTGGCGCCGGCCGGAAAACCGTCGCGCAGGATAATTGAAGGGGTGATGCTGTCGGTATTGAACGTGGACTGGAAGAAGAACGGCGGACCGGCATGCAAATAGCGGTCGCCAATCTGGTCCACGCCGCCATAATATATGCCGTAGCCCGATCGCACCACGGTCCGGGTATCCACGCGGAAAGCCAGTCCGACGCGCGGCCCGAAGTTATTCATATCCGGGCTGAGCGTGGATCGATCCGCGATGCTGCCGTCCTTTGCCAGCAGTAACTGGGGGTTGGATCGGTTGCTGTCGATATCGAAATTCGCGTAGCGGTTGTATTTCTCAAACCATGGGCCGATGTACTCCCAGCGCAGCCCCAGGTTCACCGTCAGGCGGCTGGTTGCCTTCCAGTCGTCCTGCGCGTAGACGCCATAAATTCTGCGCCGCTGATTGCCCTGGGCAATATTCGACAACTGCGAGTTCGACGGATAACCCACCAGCAGGTCCGCGAGCGCGTTGCCGACTCCACGATCTGAGAATTGCCGCGTGAAGTTGCCGTTGAACGTGAAAACGCCATTCGATTGAAATGCCTGACGATGCGGCGACTGGATATACATGAGGTTGCCGCCAAACTTCCAGGTGTGCGTACCCCGCGACCAGAGAAGATCGTCGGTCACCTGCCGAGTTTGTGAATCGGAGAGCTGGGGGTTGTTTGCGGGCGGGCCTTCCGACGCGTAGCCAGTGACGTTGAAAAGCGCCTGACCAATAACGTTCCCCGTGCCCTTCAGGCCGATCTCGTCATTCTTCGCGGTATCCACCGGAGATGCGCGCTCGGTCAGCAGGCGGTTATATCCCACCTTCAGTGTGTTAAACAAATTCGAAGTGAAAATCCGCTGATACGACATCACGAAAGAAACAGAATTATTCTCGTTCCGGCTGGAGGTATCGGCGCCGCCCCATGCGGGTGCGGGCAGGGTTCCATCGCCGTAACCGATGAAATTCTGATAGCTCAGGCGCCCGTAGACCGTCTGCTTGTCGTCCAGTGTATGGTCGACGCGAATGTCGCCTTTATGGGTGTTCTCGACGCCCGCCGGATTGAACAGAAAATTGTTAACAGCGCCCGCGCGGTTAGCATTCGGGTACTGCGAAACGACACGCATCGCCACGGGATCCTGACGCGAAACCGGGATCGTGTTATTCGCAAACGCCTGCCGTTCCCGAGTGGCAGCGTTGTAAGTGGCCGGGTCGTAAACGGGCTGGGCGAAGATGCCTGCGCGTTCATTCTGCGACGGTACAGTCGACAGCACCGTGTCCTGTGTTCGCTGCAGCGTCCGCTCATAGTCGGCGAAGAAGAACGTTTTGTTCTTTATGATGGGACCACCGAAGAACCCGCCGAACTGATTGCGGCGGAACAACGGCATGGTATTGGTGCTCTGAAAGAAGTTTCGAGCATTCAATGCCTCGTTGCGAAGAAACTCAAACACGCCGCCGTGGAAACGATTGGTTCCGGATTTGATGACGACGTTCACCACACCGCCAACATTTCTTCCGAATTCCGCGGAATAATTCCCGGTTTGTACTTTGAATTCCTGAATGGCATCCACGCTGGGCGAGATCACCTGCGGCGTTCGCCCCTGAGCCGCATGCTGATTGCTGTTGTTGTCCATTCCGTCGAGCAGGTAGTTATTCTGCGAGACGCGCATTCCGCCCGAAGAAAAGCCACCGAACCGGGATCCCGGTGGCGGCACGTTGGTCCCGGCAGTCAAGAGTGCAAGCTGCAGGTAATCGCGGCCGTTGAGGGGCAGATCGGAGATCTTCTTGCTGTCGACCACCTGCCCGCGCGAGGCCTCTGTGGTCTGCAGCAGAGAAGCCGAGGCACTCACCGTTATAGTGTCCGATGTCCCACCCACATCCAGCGTCAGGTCGACCCGAGCCTCTTGCTGAATCTCCACGCGAATGCCGGCGCGGGCCACCTTGCGGAAGCCGGGAGCCTCAACCGTGAGAGTGTACAGGCCGGGTCTCAGGGGAATAGACCGAAAGTCACCACCGGTGCTGCTGGCCGACTGCGTCTTAGCGTTAGTATCCTGGTTGACGATGGTGATTGAAGCGTTTGGGACACGCGCGCCCTGAGGATCTGTTACGGTTCCAAGTATGATTCCCTGCTCCACCTGCGCGAACGCGCTCCCGGAGATCAGAAGCGACAGCAACACTCTGTTGATGTAAGCTTTCATGGCTGCCAAGCATATCGCAACGTGGTGCTTAAGCTACAGAATTGACGGGAGGCTGCCTCCGGTGTAGCTCCGTCGCTTGCCGGCAGCCAGGTGGCTCGGCCCTCGTCGAAGCCGAACATCCTGTTCATCATGGACGATCAGCACCGCGGCGACTGCACCGCCGCTGCCGGCAACCGGGGCATCCGGACGCCGAACATCGACCGTATCGGAGCGGAGGGCGTCCGCTTCCGCTGCGCCTACAGCACCAGCCCTACCTGCACTCCCGCACGCAGCGCCCTGCTCACAGGGATGTCGCCATTGGTCAGGGTATCGCTACACCAAACCCCAGGCTCTGCGCGACGCCGGTTATTACACCACGGGCATCGGCAAGATGCATTACGACCCGCAGCGCAATCTGAACGGCTTTCATCAGACTCTGCTGGACGAATCGGGGCGCATAAACAGTTCTGATTTTCGGAGCGACTACCGGGCCTGGTTCTGGTCGCAGGCACCTCATTTGAACCCAGATGCTACCGGAATCGGGTTCAACGACTACCCGTCCAGGCCTTAAGCTCTGCCAGAGTCGCTGCACCCCACGCGCTGGACCGGCCAGGCGGCCTGCAGTTTCCTGAACTGAATGGATACAGCGGCGCGCAACCGTTCTTTCTCAAGTCAAGGTGTCGTTTGCCCCCAGCGACCAGTCGGAATTTGTGCCCACCCCTGCACGGCAACGAAAAGCAACGCACACACAACCCGAAAACGGATTTGCTCAGCGTAGCAGTGCGGTATGCTGAACGGCTATGCACCTCTCCCGAACGCTCGTCTGCGCGGTTCTTGTCTTGCTAACCGCCGCGACGGCCCCGTGCCAGACCGCTTCCCCACTTCCAATGACACCCGCGGAGCAACAGTTCCAGGAGGCCATGACAGATGTCACAATGACGGGCTTCTTTACGGTCGGCGATGCCGGCGAGACTCGCGAAGACCGATACACGATCAAAAAGATCGTTAAACTCGCCGACGATTTGTGGAATTTCGACGCGAGTATCAAGTACGGCGAGAAAGAATTTAATGCGACAGTTAAAGTCCCGGTGAAATGGGCCGGAGACACGCCGGTGATCACGCTGGCAAACTACATGATCAAGGGCCAGGGCGTCTACAGCGCCCGGATTCTGATACACAACGGGATGTACGCCGGCACCTGGGGTGCGCAGGCAAAAGGCGGCAAGATGTTCGGCAAGATCGTGAAAAACACGCCCTGAGCCATCGCCGCTCACGTTGCTTGTGCCCCGAGGCGAGCAGCAGTGCGTCCGATTATCCAGTGTCCGCTGCCGATGGCACCTGGTTTGAGACAATCGGGACATCCACCGGCCTCTCGGCCAAAGCTGACCATGAAACGACTCTGTTTGTTCGTACTCGCCCTGGCGCCCATTCTTGCTCAGGAAGCAGCGCCTCTCCGGCCGCCGGCCACCCCACTGATCGCGCACGATCCGTACTTCAGCGTCTGGAGCACTGCCAATCATCTGACCGGCCAGCCGACAAAGCACTGGACGGGTACCGATCAGCCGCTCACGGGCCTGATCCGAATCGATGGGACCGTGCGCCGCTTCATGGGCAGCGTACCCCGCTGGGCAGAGCGACTGGAAGCACTCCCGCAGAAATCGCAGAAGTTGACGCCGACGCGCACACTGTACACCTTCGCAGGCGACGGCATCGAACTGGATCTGACGTTTCTGACACCGGCGCTCGCCGGTGACATGGACGCACTTGCGCGACCGGTCACTTACCTGGTTTTCCATGTGCGATCCACGGACTCGAAGGCGCATCGCGTCCGCATCTACGTGGACGCCAGCAGCCAGCTTGCGGTCGACTCACCCACGCAGCGAGTGATGTGGTCACGGCATCGCGTTGGAGATCTCGAAGTGGTTCGACTTGGCAGCCTCGACCAGCGAATGCTCACGCGGTCGGGTGACAATCTGCGGATCGACTGGGGGTATTTCTATCTCGCTGCGCCCGCGCCGGCCGTCACACTGGGCACCACCGCACGGAGGCGAGCCCTGTACACAGCCACGCTGGATCTGCCACCGTCCCGTGACCTTGAGATGCCCGAGCAAACCGATCGCGACATGGCAGTGGGGGCCGTGGCTCTGGACGTCGATGTGTCTGCTGCCGGATCCGCGTCGCGCTACATGATCGCGGCCTATGACGACATTTATTCGCTCGAGTATTTCAAGAGACCTCTGCGGCCGTACTGGCGACGGAACAGGGCGACCGCCGAGGAACTGCTCACCGATGCGGTGAAGAACTTCACGCAGGCAAAGCAGCGCAGCGAGCAGTTCGACGCGGAGCTCACAGCCGACATGGTGCGCGCCGGCGGTGCGAAATACGCAGCCATCGCGACGCTCGCGTATCGTCAGACGCTGGCCGCGCACAAACTGGCAGCTGACCTCGATGGCACGCCCCTGCATTTCTCGAAAGAGAACTTCAGCAATGGTTGTATCGGCACGGTCGACGTTATCTATCCGGCAGCCCCGATGTTTCTGCTGTTGAATCCGAAACTGCTGGAGGCGCAACTGCGGCCGGTGCTCGATTACGCGCGCTCCGGTCGGTGGAAGTGGCCATATGCGCCTCATGACCTCGGCCAGTATCCTCTCGCCAACGGCCAGGTGTACGGCGGCGGTGAGGAGACCGAAGATCGCCAGATGCCGGTCGAAGAGAGTGGCAACATGCTCATCCTGCTGGGTGCTCTCACGCGCGTGAATGGCAATGGCGAGTTCTCGCGCCCTTACTGGAATGAGCTCACGCGCTGGGCCGATTATCTGGCAGCCCGGGGCATGGACCCCGACAACCAGCTCAGCACCGACGATTTCGCCGGACATCTGGCGCACAACACAAACCTCTCGATCAAGGCTATTCTGGGGCTGGGCGGCTATGCGCTTGTGGCCGAGTCGCTGGGACACCGCGATGCGGCTGCGAAGTATCGCGCGCTGGCGCAGCAACTGGCGCGCAAGTGGCCCGGCATGGCGGAAGACGGCGACCACTACAGGCTGGCGTTCGACAAACCCGGCACGTGGAGCCAGAAATACAACCTGGTGTGGGATAAGCTCCTCGGGTTGAATTTGTTTGATCCACAAATTGCGCGTAAAGAAATGGCGTATTACCTGAAGCACCAGAATAAGTACGGACTGCCACTGGATAATCGCGCCGATTATACGAAGCTGGACTGGATTCTCTGGACCGCCACAATGGCGGAGCGGCCAGCCGATTTCGAGGCACTGGTCGACCCGGTGTATCGATTCCTGAACGAAACTACGGATCGTGTTCCGATGACGGACTGGTACATGACCAGCGAAGCAAAGCAGCGCGGGTTCCAGGCGCGTTCCGTGGTCGGTGGCGTTTTCATCAGGATGCTAAGCGATCCTGCAATGTGGAAAAAGTGGGCAGGTCAGGCGAAGTGAATCGGCGCCAGTTTCTCGGGACTGCTGCTGGTGTGGGCGTGCTGTCGGCTCAGACCGTTAAAAAGCGCCCGAATATTCTGCTGATTGTTGCCGATGATCTCGGGTGGTCGGACCTTGGCTGCTATGGCGGCGAGATCCAGACGCCCAACCTGGACAAACTGGCGCAGGGCGGTGTGCGCTTTCGGCAGTTCTACAACACTGCCCGATGCTGTCCTTCCCGCGCTTCCATCATGACGGGGCTTCACCCGCACCAGGCGGGCATGGGGAACATGACGTCCCCGAAGCCTCGAACCGATTATCCAGGGTACAGCGGCGTTCTGAACGATCGAAACGTAACGATTCCCGAGGTGTTGAAAGCGGCAGGCTACAGCACCTGGATGGCAGGCAAATGGCATCTCGGGCCACCAGGACCTGTAGGGCGGGGCTTCGACGAATACTACGGGCTGGTGCACGGGTTCGACAGTTTCTGGGATCCGTCGAAGTACACGCGCCTGCCCAAAGAACGCCCCGCACGCACCTACCCTGGGGGCGCATTCTACGCTACCCACGCGATTACGGATCACACGCTGGATTTCCTTGCCGAGTCGCGTAAAAAGGACCAGCCTTTTTTCTCTTATCTGGCCTACAATGCGCCGCATTTCCCGCTGCACGCACCGAGGGACGTGATCGACAAGTACGCTCCGGTGTACGAGCAGGGCTGGGACAGGATTCGCGAACAACGCCATGCCCGGATGAAGAAGCTCGGGCTGATCGCAAAGGACCTTGCGCTGACACCGCGCAGCGAGATTCCGCCGAATCGCTTCAATCAGCAGACTGGCTGGGCTGGCAAAACGAACCCATCGTGGGATTCGCTCGAACCTGCCCGGCAGAAGGATCTGGCTCGACGCATGGCGACCTTCGCCGCCATGGTCGATGTAATGGACGGTAATATCGGCCGTGTGATTGAGGATTTGCGAATACACGGGCAGCTCGACAACACCCTGGTGTTATTTCTTTCGGATAACGGCGCGTGTGCCGAGTGGGACCCACTGGGTTTCGATATCAACAGTGGTCCCCAGAATATTCTGCACAAGGAAGATCAGCTCGACGGCATGGGCCAGCGCGGCACGTACCACAGTTATGGCTCAGGATGGGCCAACGCCTGCAACACGCCGTGGCGGCTGTATAAGCACTACGCACATGAGGGCGGGATTAGCTCACCTTTTATCGCACACTGGCCGGAAGGCATTCGGCGACGCAACGTGATTGAATCGCAGCCCGGCAATATCCTCGACCTGATGCCGACATGCGTCGAACTTGCCGGAGCTGTGTATCCGGCGTCGATGCCACCGATGGAGGGTCGCAGCCTTGTGCGAGCCCTGAGCGGTGGTCGGATGGACCGTGGCCCCATGTTCTGGGAGCACGAAGGCAACCGCGCCGTGCGCGTTGGGAAATGGAAAGCGGTCGCCGTGCAGCCCACCGGACGCTGGGAGCTGTACGATATCGAAGCCGACCGCACCGAGTTGCATGATCTCGCCGCTCAGCACCCGGAGCGCGTCAGGGACATGGTCGCTCAGTGGGAACAATGGGCTCGGCGCACGAACGCGATTCCGTGGATATGGAACCCGCAATATGATTCCGGGCAGTGAAACAGCCCCTTTTTAGGCTCGCCGCGTCCGGTGCCAGGCGATTCCGGTCCACAACCAGGCCCTGTATTTCATGGCTGAAGTTAGTGGGTCATCGAGTACAACACGTAATTGACACCCATCCGTATACCCAGAGCAGAGTACTTCTCGGGATACCAGGGGTCATCGGCCCACTCCCACGCATCGCCGACATCGTGATTGAAAGCGATGGCCACCATGATCCGGGACTGGTCGTCGTAGATTGCACGCCAGTGCGGCACGGCTCCGTCGTTACGATACGTAGTTCCGCGGCGCAACCCCCACGCTCCGGGGATCTGGAATTTTTCGCGGATATCATACAGCGTTCGAAAGATCGGATCCTCATCCGGAATCTCCACGATGGGGCGATCCGGAAACACGCGCTGCATACTCTCCATGAACCGGTTCCATTCTTCGGTGCCCCAGAAATCGTCAAGAAACAGAAAGCCACCGCGAAGCAGGTACTCGCGCAACTTTGCACATTGCGCATCGGTCAGCATCCAGTCACCCATCTCACCCGCTACCAGAAACGGATACTCGAACACATCTTCATCGTCATCGAGATTGACGGGCTGCTCCACCGAACGCGCATGGACGCGAGTCAGGCGCCTCATCACCTGCGCAAAGTGCCTGTCGGCACGCGGATAATCCTGAGACCAGCTGGTGCCGCCCTGATGCCAGTCCAGGTCCGGCTGACCGAACAGCCGTCGCCTTGTAAATCGAGCCTCGGGATGATTGGGGTACATCAGCCGCGCGAATATCCACTCCGTCTTTTCCTGATAATCGGCTGGAAGAGGCACGTTGTCATGCGGTTCCAGACTAAGGTAGACACGAAAGGGCCGCTGCACTGCGAGACACACCGTTAGCAGCGACAAGAGCGGGAGCGAGTTGCGAAGAAACGGCTTCGTGAGACGAAGGATACCATGCACTACCGGGGTTTGCTGGCACTTCTTACATTCAGAGAGCGAAGCGGAAGTGTTTAGAAACTCAAAAGTCGTTGATTTATATTCACTTTTCGATTTGGTCCCGCAAATGCTAATTGAAATTGCGGAGGTACTGACTCATGCTTCACTACGCCTGGGTATTCCTGATCGTTGCCCTTGTGGCCGCCGTTCTTGGTTTCGGCGGAATTGCCGGCACCGCAGCCGGAATTGCGAAGGTTCTGTTCTTCGTGTTCCTCGTGATCTGGCTCGTGAGCTTTTTGATGGGCCGCCGAGCGGTCTAGCAACAGCGCCGATCATTACCAAAGGGCGGGAAAAGAAGTGAACAGTCCCGCCCCGGATTTCTACTAACCGTCGGAGAGGATCGACATGCTTCAATACGCCTGGGTTTTTCTGATTATCGGGGTGTGAAGCGAATTGTGTAAGCATCAGTTCTTTACTCGCCAGTGATTCTGTTCGGCTTTGGCCAGTCGCCTCGCCGTGGGCTTCGAAGCTCCGCGGTTCATGGTTTTCCTTCCTTGCGCCGCAGGCTGTCGGTGCGGTGGGAAAGTGGGAATAAGGCGGTCGATGGCGGCGGCTGTCGTCATCGGATCCTTGAAGATCGTCTCCCATTTCGAGAATGCGAGGTTCGACGAGATCAGAACGCTGCCGCGCTCATAGCGTTCCGCCAGAATCGTGAACAGCACTTCCATGTCCTCCCGGCTTTGCTGAACGTAACCCAGGTCGTCGATGACGAGAGCTTCGTAATACGCCAGCTTGCGGATCGCCCGGGTCAGCCGCAACTCCTTCTTCGCAAGCAGAAGCTCCTGCACCAAACGGGTGCATGTAGTGAAGGCCACCCGGCGGCCAGACCGTATCAGTTCCTGCCCCAACGCTGAAAGAAGGTGCGTTTTCCCGCTGCCCGGGTTGCCGAACACCAGAACATTTTCCTTGCGGTCCAGGAACGTGCCATCCTGCAGCGTCTTGACGTGCCGGGCCGCCTTCGGAGGCAGACGCTGCAGATCGAAGTTGCCCAGCGTCTTTTCCAGCGGCAACCTCGACTCCTGCAACAGACGGGCGACGCGATGTTCGCGCCGCTCCTGGCATTCCAGTTCGATCAGGTCGAACAGGTACCGCTCATAGCTGATGGTTTCCCGCTCCGCCTGGCGCGCTTTTTCCTCGAAGCAGCGCCGGAGCGCCGGCAGGTGCAGCTCTTTCAGTCGCTCCGTTAGTTGCGGCTTGAAGTCCTGCGCGCTCATTCCGCCATCTCCGATTCATCGCCGAGCAGTTCATCGAAACTCGCAAGCGAGACTGCAGCCACATTGATATCGGTGGCCGCAGGCATCGTGGCACCCTCATTTAACACCTCCGTGATCACCTTCGCATTCAGCTTTCCTTCACCCATCTCGCCCTGCTCAGGCAGACAGCGCAGGATGTCATCCACCCGCGCCTCTCCTTCTTTTGCCGCCAGTTCCAGTATCTCGAGGTATCGCTTGTTCGCCCGCGTCGGCGCGGTCGCGCGCAACGCGTCCCAGAGCATCCGAAAACGGCTGG
>JAWXCM010000059.1:0-56867 GCA_034408745.1 Bryobacteraceae bacterium | reverse complement strand
CCTGAGAGTGAACATGACACGCAGAGCCTTCGCAGGCGTCTCTGCGGCAGCCGGACTCGCAGCAGCCCCGGCCGCTGCCGCCGCGGACGGGAAGTTCTTTCGGGTTGAGAAGCGCAAAGGACACTGGTGGTTCATAACGCCCTCCGGCGAGCCGTTCTTCAGCGTGGCCATGAACCACATAGATTCCACCACCCTCAGGTACGAAGAGAACTCCAGCATCTGGCGTGAGCGTTATGGCAACAGCGAGGAACGCTGGATCCGGACTGGAGTGCGGCGCAATCTGCTGGACTGGGGATTCAACAGCGTCGGGTGGACGCAGGAGGTAGTGACGCGCACTCCAACCAACCACCGCCATTCCCGGCCCTGGGGGCTGGAGCAATACCAGTGGCTCGATATGCCGCCGAACCTCGCGTTCCCGTACTGCCATCTGCTGCCATTCGCCGAAACTCATCAGTGGGAGGTGGAGACGCGCCTTCCCGATTTCTTCAGCAAAGACTGGGAGCAGTGGTGCGACTATGTGGCGCGAGATTCCTGCCAGCGCATGAAGGACGATCCGAAGCTGATCGGATACTTCTATGTGGAATTGTCCGGTGTGGGCGCGAAGAACTCACCGCGTTGGCCACCCGATATTACAAAGTGACCCACGACGCCATCCGGCGGTACGACAAGAATCATCTGATGTCCTGGAGATCGTTACGAGGCGCGCGCAGCACTGCCTGACGAGGTGCTGAAGGCCGCCCAGCCCTGGGTGGATGTGCTGAGCTTCCAGTTCTTCGCGAGCCCCGGCGAGGTGGCGAAGAGCTTCACACGGTTCAGCGACCTGACTGGCAAGCCGACTCTCCTTGCGGACGCGTCGATTCCAGGGTCGATTCCCGAGCAAACGCAATGGGGCCCGCGTTACTCGGGAAATGTTGCAAACCCTGCGCGAACTGCCTTGCTGTATCGGCTGGCACGTGTGCGGCGCGTACCTGAAAAATAGGGCGCGAGGCCGCGGCTTTCTCGACGAAAAGGACTCCATTAACCCGGAGTTTGCGAGAGCGTTGCGAGGCGCAAATCTGGAGACAGCGGAGTTCGTACGGCGCTTCTGAAACACCGATGTTGGCCCGTCCCGGCGCAGGGTTCGAAGACCGGATCCGAGGGTGTCGGCTTTCGGTGAGAGGGAAGGCTAGTTTTTTTAGGCCCTGACCAGGAGTTGCGTAAATTCGTTGTCGCCATGAACGTCGGTGAGACGCATGTCTCGGCCCTGGTAGAAGTACGTGAGCCTGAGGTGGTCGAGCCCCATCATTCGCAGAATGGTGGCATTGACGTCATGCGCCATCATTGGCTTCTCTACAGGCCTGAGCCCGAAGTCGTCGGTGGCGCCGATCACCTGGCCACCCTTCACGCCTGCTCCTGTGAACCACATACTGAACGCGTAAGGGTGGTGGTCGCGGCCATTGCGCCCTTCTGCCAGGGGAGTCCGGCCAAACTCGCTGCCCCAAATCACGAGCGTCGAGTCCGTCAGGCCGCGTGCAGCCAGGTCTTTCAGCAGACCGGCAATGGGCTTGTCTGTCTTTCCCGCCATCTTGTTGTGCGATCCTGTGAGGTCGTTGTGGGCGCCGTCCCAGTCGTCCCCAAGGTGCGTTCCGGAATAGAGTTGAATGAACCGCACGCCTCGCTCGACAAGCCGGCGCGCCAGCAAACACTTGCGCCCGAAGTCGTCCGAAAGCGGCTCACCGATCCCGTACAGCTTTTTGGTGGCCTCGGATTCCTTGCTGATGTCGACAGCGTCCGGTGCCTCGGATTGCATGCGGAATGCAAGTTCGTACGACGCGAGACGGGCTTCGAGGTCGCTGTCGAATGGACGTTCGGCGAGGTGCTGCCGGTCGAGATCGCCGATCAGATCGAGCGTGGCGCTTTGTGTGGCGTTGCTTGTGCCCTCGGGGTTCGCCAGGTCAAGCACGGGGCTCCGGCCGCCGCGGAACATGGTCCCCTGATACACCGCGGGCAGGAACCCGGCACCGTAGCCCTGCGGTCCGCACTTCATAGCTCCGTCGGTCATCACGACGAAGGCGGGCAGGTTCTGGTTCTCCGAACCCAGTCCATACACCACCCACGAGCCGAGGCACGGACGCCCGGGGAACTGCGATCCGGTGCCACTCAGATACATTGCAGGCGCGTGGTCGAAGGCGTCACCGTAACAAGACCGGACAAGAGCCAGTTCATCGGCATGCGATGCGATGTGGGGAAACAGATCGGAGATCTCCAGCCCCGCCTGGCCATGCCGGCGAAACGGCCAAGCGCTGCCTCGGGCGATGGCTTTGGTGAAATCGATACGGCTGGTCTTCAGACCCTTGACGAAACTGGGCGGGAGTGTCTGTCCGGAGAATCGGGCGAGCTCGGGTTTTGGGTCCCACGTGTCCACATGGCTCACGCCGCCGTGCATGTAGAGATAAATCACCGCTTTGGCACGGGCGGGCTGATGGGCTGCCTTTGGCGCCAGCGGGCTCGCAGCTCCGGCGAGCGAAGGCAGGAGCGAGGATGCTGCTACAGCTCCAAAACCGCGTCCGGCAGAGGCGAGGAACTGACGGCGAGACTTAGTCAACATACAGAAACTCATTCAAGTTAAGCAGACCGCGCACCAGTTCGGTCAGGGCTTCGGTGGGCTGGCCTGTGTTACGGGTTTGCAGCTTCAGGAACTCTGTGGCACGGCGCAGTTCCGATGCGGAAGGATCGCGCGCCAGCACCTGGCTCCAGGTTGCCCGTACAGCGGCGTCAGGGGAACTCCCGTGTTCCTTGTCGATACGAGTGGCGAGGACGTGGGCCATTTCCAGCGTGAAGCCCCCGTTGAAGAGAGTCAGCGCCTGCGGCGCCGTGGTGCTGGAGTCGCGGCGCGAGCAGGTAAGCATGGACTCCGGGGAATCGAAGACGTCCATCATGGGCAGCCGGAAGGTTCGCTTCTGGATCATGTAAACACTGCGTCGAAGATACTCGGCGGTGTCGGTGGTCAGCACCCAGGCGTCTTCGGGCCGCTGCGTGAGGGTCGCTTTCTCTTCCGCACTGAGGGGTGGCACAACCGGGCGCCCACCCTGTTTGATGTTCAACGATCCCGTGGCCAGAAGCATACCGTCGCGAACCTCTTCTGCGCTGAGCCTGCGCCTGGAGAAGTGCGAGAGCAGCAGATTCGCGGGGTCGCGGCCGACGGTCTCTTTGGAAGGATTCGACTGCTGCTGGTATGTGGACGACAGCATGATGAGGCGGTGCAGTTGTTTCAGAGACCAGCCTTTCTCAACGAACTCCGACGCCAGCCAGTCGAGCAGTTCCGGGTGACTGGGCTTCCCGCTGCGGGTGCCGAAGTCGCTTGGCGTTGCCAGCAGCCCGCGTCCAAAGTGATACTGCCAGACGCGATTGACCATGACTCGCGAGGTGAGAGGATTTGCAGGATCGCTGATCCAGTTTGCGAGTGCCGTTCGACGGCCGGTGGTGGGCTGGAGAGGAATTGGCCCGGTTGCCTCACGTTTTTCGGCTGGTGCAGGCACCTCCCCGCCGCCCAGCACAGTGAAGAAGCCCGGCTGCACCTCTCGCTCAGAACGGCTGCCACGAGCGGGCAGGAATGTCCTGGGAGAGACATTCCACATGTCTGTGAGGCCGCAGGCAAAGGGCTTGGCGCGATAGTCCGCATACATGCGTATCAGCGACCGCTCCACCTGCGCGAGCCGGGTGGATTCCTCGGGCGTCAGGCATGCTCGAATCTCATCGTCGGAGACGCGTGCGGCATCGCCGAACTGAGTGGCAAGTTCGCGCTGCTTTGGCGTTCGAGCGTCGTCGGCTGTGCGGATGGCTTCCTGTACCTCCGGCGACGTTGACTTCAGCTTCTGCATCCGCAGAGTGGTCTGGCACCGCCCCTGCACGCCACGAATCTGCTCGCCAATTTCTCTGAGCTTCCACTCACGCACGCTCTCTCCCACCTCGAAGCCGAGTGACCCAAGCCGGTTCAGGGCTACCTTCGTTTTCACTGCCGGTGCAAAAACAGCTCGAATCCTGTAGTAGTCTTCCTGTGAGATGGGATCGAACTTGTGGTCGTGGCAGCGCGCACAGCCCGCGGTAAGGCCCAGGAAAACCGCGGATGTTGTGTCCGCGTAATCAGTAAGAATCTCTTCACGATTGATATCGGCCTGATCGGGGAAAAGGTCGCGGTTTGGTCCAACGCAGTACAGGCCGGTCCCCGTGCGTGCGACGGGATCTTCGGGGAAGAGCTCATCGCCCGCCACCTGTTCCTGGATAAAACGGTTGTACGGCTTGTCTTCGTTAAACGACTGGATCACCCAGTCGCGATACCGCCACGCATCGTGGATGTAGCTGTCGAGTTCGAAGCCGGCCGTATCGGAATAGCGCACCAGGTCGAGCCAGTGCCGCCCCCACTTTTCGCCGTAATGGGGGGAGGCAAGCAGCTTGTCGACAAGTTTCTCCCACGAGTTCGGGGATGAATCGTCTGTGAACTCCCGGATCTGAGCGGCCGTCGGCGGCAAGCCCCACAGGTCCATGTAGCCGCGGCGTGCGAGCGACGCAAGCGGTGCTCGGGATGAGGGGCGAAGCGCCTCCGCTTTCAACTGGCTTAGGACGAACGCGTCGACTGGATTCCGGACCCACTCATCGCCCGAGCGTGGGACAACGGGCCGGACGACCTTCTGGAAAGCCCACCATGTAGAGACGGGAGCCCTGGTGGTTGTGGCGGCTGCTTCGGGCCACTCCGCTCCTTCATCGATCCAGCGACGCAGAGTCTCCACCTCTGTCGGGCTCAGGGGTGTTGAAGGTGGCATGACCAGCTTTCCCTTGCGCTCGACCGCCTCCATGAGTTTGCTTTCAGCGGCCTTGCCGGCAACCAGCGTCGGACCGCGCGATCCTCCTCGCAATGCGGCATCGCGGGAGCTTAGGTCCAGCCCCGACATTGACAGGGCTTTCGAATGACACTGCGCGCAGTTGCTGTTGAGGATCGCCACCGCGGCGGCGCTGTCCGGAGCGGCAGCAGACAGTCCGAGGCTACACAACGCGGAAAGGAGAACAGCTTGTCCAATCGACCGCAACGGCATTGACATATGCTATCGCCGCGCGGCGACCGACGTGCCGGCTGTGATCGCCTTGATCTCAGCCATTACGTTTTCCGGTTCGAACACGGACATCCAGTCGGGCTTGAACAGCTTCTTTCGGCCTCGCTCGATTGCCATCAGCGCGCCATCGGAAAATGGCGAGCCAATATAGCCGAAAAGAATTCCAATATTCACCTTCATGTGGCCGAGAATAAACTCGCGGGCAGCCTCTTCCGGAACGCCTCGGCGAACTGCTTCATCCACCGCCTCGCGAATGATGGTCATGCATGTGGCTGTAACGGTTTCTGACAGCGCAGGCTCAAGAATAGCCATTTGCTCCACCGTCACGCGATAGGCATTCATGACGGGAGCAAACATTTGTCGTGAAATCGCTTCCCCTCGGCTATAGTCGTCTTCGCATCCCTGCATCAGCGCGCATACGATATGCTGCTTAGCCTTAATCGCGCCGAAGAAATCGAGCTGTGCCTCGGGTTCCGTTTCCTGGTGGATAACCGGAGGATGACACGGATGAGTGATGAAGTAAGCGATGTCGGGGCGTTCGGGCAGTTCCCCTCCGTGCGGGGCCGCGGGGTCGAGGCAGATCACCATTGCGCCCGGTTTCAGACGTGGAACAATTTGAGGCGCCACCTCCCCGATAAGCGCGTCAGGAAGCGCGAGGATGGCAACGTCAGCTTCCGCCGCCGCTGTGTCGTGCGGGGTGACGGTCAGCCCGCGCTCTGCAAGGCGGGCGATGCCTGCGGGATTCACTTCCACGTAAGACATCTGGTGCTGGGAATCCTTGAGATTGTCCGTGATGCGGCAGCCCATTTTGCCGCCAGCGCCGAAGAGGGCGATTTTGAGTGTCATAGCGATGCTGGTTCGATAATTGGTCTGATGAGTATATCACCATACAAAAGCAAGAGCGAGTTGAAGCGCAGCAAAGACAGGCAATCGTTGCCTTGTGTCTGTCTTAGTGGTATCATCACCACTGCATGTCAGACACTTCCGGGGTATGAGCGCTCAGCCAATTGTCCGGCGCAAGATCGCTGACGAAGTGAAAGACCGGCTGGTGGCAATGATCCGGTCTGGCGAGTTGCGTCCAGGGGATCGTCTTCCGTCCGAACGAGACTTGATGGACACGTTTTCGGTCGGCAGGCCTGCCATCCGCGAAGCTCTGCAATCGCTCGATTCGGCCGGTCTGATTGTCATCAGTCATGGCGAACGTGCCCGCATCGCTGTGCCCGATACCCGAACCATGTTCGACCGTATCGGTCAGACCATGCTGCACCTGCTGCAGGTCTCGCCCACAACCCTGCAGGACTTGAAGCAGGCGCGCATCCTGTTTGAAGCCGGGATGGTGTCGATGGTCGCGAGTAGCGCGACAGAGGCGGATATTGACCGGCTGAAGCAGGCGCTCGAGAGGCAGAGGCAATGTGTCGACGAACCGGCGGAGTTCGTGAAGGGTGACATGGCTTTTCACACGGCTGTGGCAGCGGTGACCGGCAACAGTGTTTGTGTATTGCTGAGCGAAGCCATGCTCGACTGGCTCTTCCAGTTCCGGCACGACTTGCTTCGCCTGCCGGGTTCGGAACTCATCACACTGGCAGAACACGAGAGGCTGCTGGCAGCGATTGCGGCCCATGATCCAGTCGAGGCGGAGCGTGCGATGCGCGAGCACCTGAACCGCGCCGATGATCGGTATCGCATTCTCGAGGATGCAATGGCCATGCGCACGTCCCGCACCGGAGACAAATAGCCAGGCCTATGTCCCCAAGCGGCGGTCCTGGGATTGCATTCTCATTCGCATTGCTTGCCACCGTCTGCCTGGCACTGTTGTTCCCTGGTCTGTTTCTTCGGTGGGGCTGGTTTGACTGCCGCGATGCCATCACACCGCTGCTGCAATTCATCATGTTTTCGATGGGTACGCGGGTCGGCCTGGAAGACCTGCGCCACGTGGTGACGGCACCCGGGGCAGTGGCAACGGGGCTCGGGCTTCAATACCTGGCGATGCCGTTCACGGGAGCGGCCCTGAGTAGCCTCTTCCAGCTTCCGGCCGACGTGAGTGCCGGAGTAATCCTGACTGGTTCGGTGTGCGCCGGCAACTCTTCCAACGTGATGACGTGGTTTTCCGGCGGCAATCTCGCCTTGTCGGTTGCGATGACGACACTCTCCACGTTGCTGGCGCCGCTGACCACTCCGTTGTTCATGCGGATACTGGCATCGCGCTCGGTGCCACTCGATTTTGCGGCGCTCTCGTGGTCCATCGTTCGGATCGTGGTCCTGCCCTTATTGCTAGGACTGATGTGTGAGAGGCTGCTGCATCGCCACAAAGCGCAGGCAGAACGATGGCTGCCGGGGCTGGTAATCGCGGCCACCTGCCTGGTAAACGCGATCATCACGGCCATGTCACGGGATGCGCTGCTGACAACGGGTCTGGTGCTGATCCTTGTGGCTGTTCTGCACAACCTTGCCGGGTTCGTTCTGGGCTATGCCGGCGCCCGGCTGCTCAGACTGCAGTCGCGGGATGCTTACGCTGTGGCGATGCAGGTGGGGATCCGTAATTGCGGACTCGCCGCCGGTCTCGCCTATGACGTTCTCAAGAGCTCCAATGCGGCGCTGCCGAGTGTGCTGTTCGGCACAGTGCAGAACGCCTCGGGAGCGCTAATCGCTTCTTATCTTCGCAAACGTCACGCTGTGTCAACGGAGGGATGATGAAGTACGCAGTTACTGCCGCAGCAGCCTTGTTGCTGGCCGGATGCTCTGCCCCAGGGCCGGCAGCAACGGAAAAGGCATCCTCAATGGAAGCCGAGCTTCTGGGCTCGGACGGAAGCTGGGGGAATACGGAAGGTCCCGCAACGGATTCGAAGGGAACTCTCTATTTCACTTCCCGGGGGACATGGAAAGGCATCGTGTCGTGGAATCAGAAAGAGGGCTTCCAACGGTACCTTGCGGTGGCCACGGGGGAGGGCCCGGGCGGACTGTGGATCGATGATGCCGACAACATCTACGTCACAGCGACGGCGGAGCGTCAGATCCTGAAAGTGAACCCGCAGAAGAAGGTTTTCGTGTCAGCCGAGAAGTTCGAAGCTGACCCGAAGGTTGCCAAAGGGCCCAACGATCTCGTCATGAGCAAGGATGGCACGTTGTATTTTACCGACCCGAATGGCTACGACGGGACAGCGCCCAATGGCACGGTCTACGTTGTCGCCGGCGGCAAGACGTCGGTATTCAGCTCTGAGATCACGGGGCCGAACGGGATTGTTCTGAGCGGCGACGAGAAGACCCTGTACGTCTCGCATAACGTGAACGCGAACACGGCCAAAATTGTGAAGTGGCCTTTGAATGGCGACGGTACTCACGGAGCGATGGCTGAATTGGCGACCGTAGGTCCGTGCGTTGCCGACGGCATGGCGGTTGACAAGGAGGGCGCTATCTGGCTGACGTGCTACTCGCATGGCACGGCGTATCGAGTAAGTAGTGAGGGCAAGGTGCTGTCCACCATCACGACGGCAGAGAAGGCGCTCACTAACGTGGTGTTCGGGCGTGCCGGGGATGGGAACACACTTTTCTTCACCAGCTCTGACATGGCCAGAGTCACCGGATATGTGTACAAGGCACGGGTGAATGTAGCAGGGCTTCGGCCGTAAGTGAGTTAGTGCTTCGATGGCGGGGCAGCAGGTTGAGAGGCTTGTTGCTCCGCGTTGAGCCGATCGACAATGGCTCGTTCGCGAGCCGCGTCTTCGGGTCGACGCAACTGCTGGTACACGCGTGCGAGGAGCACGTGTGCCGGCCGGAACCCGGGATCCATCTCCACTACTTTTTGCAGCAGTTCCGCGGCATGTGCCGGCTCGCCTCGATTCTGAGCAAGTTGCGCCAGCAGAAACCAGGCTCCTTTGTCGCTGGGACGGGCACGGACGGCGGACTCCAGCAGTGTGGCTGCTTCTTTGTCCCGGTCGCGGTCCTTGTACAGCCACCCAAGGAAAGCGGCTGCGTTTGCGTCCTCAGGGTTCTCACGCAGCGCCGCTTCAAGGACCGGAATGGCATCGTCGAGCCGGTTGGCGAAGCAATACGCCACACCGAGTTGCGACACAACGCCAGGCAGACGGCCATCGAGCTTACGCGCCTGCTCCAGCTCATGGGTGGCGACTTCGTACTCGCCAAGCGCCATCTGAAGTGAGCCTCGCATAAGGTGCCCGGCAGCGCTCGAATCAGCACGCAGCGCAGTATCGATCACCTTACCAGCCTCCGCGAGCATGCCTGTTGCAATGTACGTCGAGACAAGCGTATAAGCGGCCTGGCGGTTTGCGGGATCCTGCCGCAGGACGATCTCGAGGTGCTCCATTCCTTTATTGAGATTGCCGAGCTGGAGCTCACAGACGCCCAGGAGGTGGTGTGCAAGTGTGAGGCGAGGGTTACTTTGCAGAGCGAGACGGTAAGCGGCAGCAGCGGCTGACAGATCACCGGCCTTTTGTGCGCGAACCGCTTTTTCCATTTGTTCCTGGGCAGCGTCGGCAGCCGCGAGAGCCGCCGACGCCGCCAGGAAAACGACTACGAGCCACGAGCAATACATCAGAACGTAAAGTTTAGCGCTCCCTGCATGATGCGTGGAGATCGGGTGGAGGTGTAGCGTCCGAACTGTGCGTTTACCTGATTGCCCTGGGTATCGAAACGGGCTCCGTTATCGACGCCGCTGAACTGGGTATGATTAAACGCGTTGTAGAATTCCCAGCGGAACTGGAAATATCGAGCCTCGTTCTTCAGCGGGAACTTCTTGAAGAAAGACATGTCCCAGTTATTGGTTCCAGGACCGCGGAACACGTCTTTGGGGGCGTTGCCTGCATTGCCCCGTTCCGGCCGCGCGAATACGGATGTGTTGAAGAAGCGGTCGAATGTGCGGTCGCCCTTGGACAGGATGGCGCTGCCGTTTACCATGACACGTGCGCCGTCACCGCCGCCGGTGATGTCGGCTCCGTCCACCGTCGAGTAGGAGATGCCTTGTGGTGTTCCACTGACCATCGACACGATCCCTGAGAACTGCCAGTTGTCGAGAGCCAGCTTTGTGGCGCGAGTATTCCACAGGGTGCTTGCTTTGGGCAGGTCCCAAAGGTAGTTGAAGACGAAGACGTGCGTCTGATCGTAGCTCGATTTACCGTACAACCACGTACGGTAGTTCCTGAACATAGGGAGCAGCCCGTTGTCGCCACTGGTGAGATCCATCGCCTTCGACCAGGTGTATGCAACCCCGAACTGCAGTGACGAGCTGAAGCGACGGTTAATGGATGTCTGCAGCGCGTTGTAATTGCCGTAACCGGAGTTCTGAATGTAAGTGATGCCTCCGTAGCCGGGATACGGACGAATGAAGTTATCGGGCAGGGGGCGGCCGGGGGCGGACGCGTCCTGATTCGCCGCGGCGAACCGCGCACCATAGGGCAGAGTATTCAGATCCCGCGTCTGCTGCAGATGCTGGGACCGGTTACCGACGAACGACATATCGACGATCGTTTTCCAGCCGATGTCCTGCTGAATACCAAGCGAGTAGTTCATCACGGTGGCGGCCTTGGGGTTGCGCTCGAGCGCGCTGACACTGCTGGGGAACAGCACGCCGGAGGAGCTCAGAAGTGTGTCGAGGCTGCCATAGAAGATCTGCGGATTGTACTGGACCGGCGGGTTCGTTCGTGTGGTCCAGAGATAAGAGCCCGCACTCGGAACCGCCTGCTTGCTGACGCCAAAGCCTCCTCGGACGGCGGTCTTCCCGTTTCCGAAAACGTCGAGGGCGAAGCCGAATCGCGGGGCAGCTTCCCACCCGCGATTCGAGAACCCTTCGGGCAGAGTCCCGCTGCCTGAGACGACCATGCCGTTTGCCGGCTCGCCACTGCCAGGTGCAAACGCTCCAATCAGGACGGCCGGCAGGATCGCTCCCGTTAACGGATTACGGCCGGACCGGACACCATTGTTCAGCACACCCTGGATGAGAACCGGAGCCTTCGCCGGATTGTACAGTTCCAGCGCGAGAGCGGCAGCTTTGCCGTCGGTGACCTTCCACGGAGTGAACCAGGTGAAGCGCATTCCGTAGTCGATGGTCAGACGCCGGCTGACCTTCCAGGAGTCCTGTGCGAACCACTCGAACAGCCCCTGGCGGGCGAGACCCGTTGTTCGGGTGCTGCTCTCTGTATACGACGAGAAGACGCCGAGCAGGGCGTTGGAGTACGCGTAGTTGGAGTCGAGGGGATTGTTGACGTTTCGGTCAAATGCGAAGTTGCCTCCAAAATTGGAGCGCGGTCCTTCGCTGTTCATCTGATACTCGCCCGACATCCCGAACTTGAAGGAATGCCGCCCGCGAATCCAGCTGAGCGTGTCGCTGTAGTTCCAGCGCCAGTCCTTTGCATCAATGGGCAGCCGGCCGTCGTAGGATACGTTCGCGGCTGACGGTACGCCTCCGAAGCTCGCCTGAGGAATGATGTCGAGGGGATTGCCGTCGCGGTATAGCTGACCCAGGCTGCCGAGCCCCACTTTAGAACGCGTCACTTTGTCGAACGTGGTGGCTGAAAGCGCGTCGCCGATCTCACCCAGTTTTCGATAGCCAAACTGCGCCTCATTGATCATATTGGGCCGGATGATTTTGGTGTAGCTGGTCTGGATCTGGTCGGTCTTGAACAGATAGTGGTGGTACATCTGATCCCAGTTGGAGTTGAAGGCCGCCAGACCCTCATAGCCGCGGCGGTCAGCCCACCATCCGGTATAACGGCCCCATATGCGGTCGGTCGCGCTCAGGTTGTAGTCCACTTTCAGCGTGTTCAGCTTCTTGGGGTGATTGGTGATCTCCTGAAACTGATAGTTGTAGTTACCACCCGACAAGGCTCGGTTGAGGAAGTTCGGCGCGGGGAACAGATTCAACAGCGCCTGTCCGTTTTTATTGATGCGGTTTGTCGGAATGATATTGCCGGGGAACGGCTGGCCGTTCTGAGGATCGGTGACCGGGATCGGACGTCCGCTGACATCCAGCGTTTGCGAGAAGTCGCCCGCGCGCTCCAGAGCTGTGGGCATGGTCACGCGCCGCACCGCGCGCGGTTCCCGGATCCTCCAGTCCTCCCTCGAATAGAAGAAGAACAGTTTGTCGCGATTGGTGTTGAATTTGCGCGGAATATAAACGGGACCACCGATGGTTCCGCCGAGTGTGTTGTACCGGTACAACGGACGCGCCTGACTGTTCCGATTATTGAAAAAGTCGTTGGCGTTCAGGAAATCATTGCGTGCAAACCAGTAGGCACTGCCGTGAAAGTCGCGACTGCCGGACTTGGTTACAAGATTGATGCTGGCGCCCGCATTTCGTCCGTACTCGGCCTGATAGGTGTTGATAAGCACCTTCACCTCGGCGATGGCGTCCAGGCTGGTCATGCCGTTGAAGCCACCAACCCCATCGGCGTCGTTACCCGACTGGCCGTCAGCCGACATGGTGTTCATGCCGATGCGCTGTCCGGAGATGTTTGGTGTGTTGGTGCCGAACGTTCCTCCAAGCGCTGCTTCGTCCGTGCCGTTGTTCACTCCGGGCAGCACTCGAAGCAGTGAAATCACGTCGCGGCCGCGGGTCACAAGTAAGTTGAGCTGCTTGCCGGAAAGTTCCGCCGAGTTCCCGGAGGTCTCGGTCTGGACCGTGACGGGCGCGGACTGCACGTCCACTCTCTCCGTCACTGCGCCGACGGGCATCTGGATTGTGCCCGTTGCCAGGCGTTGCGTGGCGGTGAGTATCAGGCCGCTGCGCTCGACGGTCTTGAAGCCCTGCTGCTCTATTCTCACTGAATAACGACCAGGGACAACAGCGTTGAACAGGAAATCGCCCGAGTCGTTGGTCTTTGTGGTGCGGGCTTCCGCTGTCGTCTGACTGATCAGCGTAACTGTTGCGTTAGGTACGGCACCGCCGCTGCTGTCTTCTACGCTTCCGGCGACCGAGCCGGTGATGGTTTGTGCCTGGATCAGAGTGGTAGTGGCGGCGATGAGAAACAGCAGTAAGCGGGAGAACCGGAGGGTTTTCATGGAGAGCTCCTGTAGCACTCGTACACAACGAGGTGAGAGGAACTCTATCAACGCTAGTTTTTAAATGCTAGGGGAAAACTATCACGCGATTCTTGTAAAACTATCATTTGTTCGCCGGCTCAACCAGCTCGATATAACGGTCAACTGCCGGCGGAACAACGCGAGACACCTGTCCTGAAGGCCAAACGACTTCCAGGCTGTCGACTACCGCGGCCGTGCCCAGCCCCAGAATTTCGCGTGGGTCGTGTGACGAAAGAAAACTTCCTCCCGTGGTCCGTAGTCGCTGCCTGGCCACGCCACTGGCAGTCCAGCGGATTCTGGCGCCTTCTGCTGCCGGATTGGATCGTGTGGCAATCAGGCGCACACCCAGCCAATGCTGTTTGTTGCCACCATCGTTCCTCAGAAGGAGCGGCGGACCGCCGTTTAAACCAACAACGACGTCGAGGTCGCCATCATTGTCGAGGTCCCCGACGGCCAGGCCGCGAGCATTCCAGCGCCCACGGAAAACAGCTCCGCTTTGGGCGCTCACGTTGCGGAACTCGCGGTCTCGATTCTCGAAATACAGCAGCGGCTCCGGGTAGGTCACGCCTGGCATCCGCTGATCGATCATGTCGTCGGGATGGCCATTGGCGAGCACCAGGTCGGGATCGCCGTCATTGTCGAAGTCAGCAAACTTTAGGCCCCAGCCGCTGAACAGCCGCGTGTCGCGACGCACTTCCCCCCGCGTTTCCTCGAAGCTAAGATCCTTCAGATTGCGATACAGCGCGAAGTGCTGCTGATCGATGTTGGCCACGAACAGATCCTGCCAGCCGTCGGCGTCGACGTCGGCTGAGTCGGCTCCCATGCCCGACCGCGGCTCGCCGTCTTCACTGTAGGCGACTCCGGCGTCCAGACCGATTTCGTCAAACTTCCGCCCCTCGCGATTGATGAAGAGCGCATTCGGCGCCATGTCGCTGGCGACAAACAGGTCGGGCCAGCCATCATTGTTGACG
This sequence comes from Bryobacteraceae bacterium, assembly GCA_034408745.1. Lineage (GTDB taxonomy): Bacteria > Acidobacteriota > Terriglobia > Bryobacterales > Bryobacteraceae > JAWXCM01. Next base: position 42,778 of record JAWXCM010000059.1, on the reverse strand, counting down.
TCGGTGGCGACCACGCCGAACGCTTTCCCTTTGTATGTGGAGATGCCCGTCTCGGCGCTGACGTCCCGAAACGTACCGTTGCCCTGATTGCGGTAGAGGCGGCTCTGGGTGGGCTGAAAGAGTCGGGGGACGCAGTACGCGCTGACGTTCAATTTCGCGTCCCAGCAGTGTTTCACGAGCTCCTTCCGGTACTCGACGTAACTGGCAATGAACAGATCCAGTTTGCCGTCCCGGTCGTAATCGAACCACACGGCGGAGGTGTGCCAGCCCTCACCCGCGATGCCTGCCTCGGCGGTGACGTTGCGAAAGGTCCCGTTGCCGTTGTTGCGGTACAGGATGTCGCGCCCGTAATTGGTGACCAGCAGATCGACGTGGCCGTCTCCGTCGTAATCCGCGGCCGCCGCGCCCATCCCAAACCCGTCACCGCCGACCCCGGCCGCAGTCGTCACGTCCGTGAAAGTGCCATCTTTGTTGTTGCGGCAGAGTGCGTTTCGCAACCCGGCTTTTGGCTTAAAGAAGTCTGACGACCCGCTGTTTACGAAGTACAGATCCATCCAGCCATCGCCGTCATAGTCGAACACCGCAACGCCCGCTCCCACCGTCTCCGGCAGGTGCCTGGCATCGGACTTACCGTTTTCATGGCGCCAGAATACATGGCTCTTCGCAGCGGGAATTTCAGTGAACTGTATGCGGGCTTCGTCACCAGCAGCCAGACTGAATGCCGCAACGCATGATAGTTTTGCCATATTTCGCAGCAGTAGTCTCATAGTTTTCCGGGCTGGATGGTTGTAGGATGGCTCAGGAAAAACATCCACATGCGCTTACCAGTGATTCTTCTTGCCGTGGCGACGACGCTGTTCGGTCAAGGCTCCAAACCCCTGAGCGAACTCAAGGTGGCACCAAACGGCCGGTATCTTGTCACGGCCGACGGGAAGCCCTTCTTCTACCTTGGCGACACCGCCTGGGAGCTGTTTCACCGGCTGAATCGAGAAGAGGCAACGCGATATCTGGAGAATCGGGCGCGGAAAGGCTACACAGTCATTCAGGCCGTGGCCCTTGCGGAACTCGACGGACTGAACGACCCCAATGCTTACGGCTTTCGGCCGCTTGTTGAGAACGACCCTGTTCGGCCTGATGTTAAGGACGGCGCCAACAACGACTACTGGGACCACGTAGACTTCGTCGTTCAGAAAGCCAACTCGCTGGGGATGTATGTGGGATTCCTGCCTACCTGGGGTGATAAATGGAACGGTCGCGGAAGGGTAAAAGAGATCTTCACCGAACAGAACGCAGAGGCTTACGGCGAGTGGATCGGCAAGCGATACCGCAGTGCGGGCGTGATCTGGATCATGGGCGGAGACCGGCCGGTAGAGAACGATACGCACCGGTCGATTCTGCGCGCCATGGCTTCCGGGATTCGCAAAGGGGACGGCGGCACTCACCTGATCACGTATCACCCGAACGGCGGCTCGGGTTCCGCCGAAGCGTTCCACGCCGAGGAGTGGCTGAGCTTCAACATGCGGCAGAACGGTCACGCCGCGGAGTTTACGGGCCGTTATGACAAGACTCTGGTCGACTACCAGCGCACGCCGGTGAAGCCGGTGCTGGACAGTGAGCCGGTGTATGAAGACCATCCTGTTTCGTTTCGACCGGACGAAATGGGACACAGCATTGCAGCCGATGTGCGCCGTCCGCTGTACTGGGACCTGTTCTCCGGAGCGTGTGGCCACACCTATGGACATCATTCGGTGTGGCAGATGTACTCGATTGCCAGGAAGCCGATCAACCGCCCGCTGATGACGTGGGATCAGGCGCTGGATCAGCCAGGCGCCGGGCAGATGCAATATGGCCGAAGGTTGATGGAGTCGCGGCCCTTCGCCACGCAGGTACCTGACAACGAGGTGATCGTTCCGGGTACGGTCACCTCGTCGATGCCAGGCGCAGGACGATATCGTTTTGTCGCAACTCGGGATGCGGATGGGTCGTTTGCGATGGTCTATGCGCCGGTCGGCCGGGAGTTTTCGGTCCGCATGGACAAGGTGAAAGGACCAAAGGTAGTGGCCTGGTGGTACAACCCGCGCAATGGTCAGGCGGCCAGAATCGGGACGTTCGCCAACAGCGGAACGCGAGAGTTTCGGCCGCCGGAGTCGGGAGAGATGCTGGACTGGGTTCTGGTGCTCGACTCCTCTGCCAGGAACTACCCACCGCCGGGAACCAGGTGAACTCATCATATCTGTTTTGCCCAGATTGCGCGCGTTCTTGACATAGAGGTGTGATGAGAATACCATAGCCCGCAGGCTGTGGTATTTACATGCTTCAGACGTCTCAGATACGGTGGGAGAACGCCGTCCGAGTTATCGAGCCGCGGGTATCCCCGACAGGCGTGCATCACTGCCGGTTCGATCCGTCATGGCCGATGCAGGTCCGGTTCCTCCATCTCCAGGCGCCTGCCTCGGTAACGCCGAGACAGCACGATTACCTGGAGATCCTGTACATGGAGTCGGGAAGCGCGGTTTACCGCGTGAAGGAGCGTGAGGTACTGGTAAAGACCGGAGACCTGTTCATCGTCGGCAGCAATCTGTCACACGGGATTAAGCAATATCTCAGTCCGACAATTCGAGCCGTGGCTCTGTATTTCCATCCGCGCATCATTCTGGGTGAATATCGTACGCTGGACGAAGCGGAGTACCTGATTCCGTTTGAAATCCAGGGCGGTGATTTTCCGTACGGAGTTCCGGCCGAAACCGGTATACCGCTGCAGGTTCAGGATCTGATCCACCGAATTCACGAAGAGTTGTCGCACAGGACACTTCATTCGCAACTGGCGATGAAGACGTATCTGAAGATGATTCTCGTGCTGTTGATGCAGCACTACGCGGGGAATGCCAGCACGAACAGCCTGGTGCGACGGAAGAATCGGAATCTGGAGCGGCTACAACCGGTTCTGGATTACATCGATCGACATTTCGCCGAAAATATCACCGTAGAGGATGCGGCACATATTTTGGCAATGAGTAAATCTCATTTCATGCGCTACTTCCGTACCGTCACGGGCCAGGCATTTATCTCTTATCTCAATCGTTTCCGGGTCTCGCGCGCTCAACAACTCCTGGCAAGTTCGGACCGGAACATCGCGGCTGTTTCCCAGGAAGTCGGATTTTGCGATCAAAGCTATTTCGGCGTGTTGTTCCGGCGCATTGTGGGTACAACACCGCGAGAATATCGCAGCGCCTGTTCCGCCGACCCCGCGGACAAGACGGGAGCGTCGATGTGAGGGAGTTGGTCCAGCGACAGAGATCGTCCGGCAGACCGGTAAGACAGAGCCAGTCGCGACGGAAACTTCGGTCGCCGCCTGCTCATCTCCGCCGGTGATGCCGTCACCGAAAGCACCGACGCCCGTCACGCTGCGGTCCGGGTTGAGATAACCGATTTCCCTCGACTGTATAAACCCAATGCTGTTGCCGTCCCAGGAAGCTCCGGCGGTGCTTTGGTTGCGCCGCAGCGCAGCCCTGCCACGCGCCAGAAGATCGGTCGAGCCTCGCTCTACTCTGTAAATCGATAACCCACGCCCCGCACTGTGTGGAAGTGCTGCGGCGACTGTGTGGTGGGCTCGAGCTTGTGACGCGGCCACGCCATGTGGACGTCGACGGTTCTGGACGACGCCAGCGGCTGGTAGTTCCAGACTTTCTGCAGCAGTTCATCGCGCGGGATGATCCGGCCCTTGTTCGAGACCAGGTACTGCAGCAGCTGCATTTCCTTGCTCGCGAGGCTGACACGCGACCCATTTCGCATGACAACGCCGGCCTGAAAATCGGCGTCCACTTCGCCGAACCGATACCGGGGGACGGAGGTGCAGGCGGCGTCGCGGTTCAGGCGGCGCAGCAGGGCCTCGACGCGGGCAAGCAGTTCCTCGGGTTCAAACGGCTTGGTTACGTAGTCGTCCGCGCCGAGGGTCAGGCCCTCCACTTTGTCGGCTACCTGGGATCGCGCAGTGAGCACCGGTTCTGCCGAGCGGACAATTATGGTGTGGCGACCTGCCGCGAGTGTGGTTGGCAACTGAAGATTGATCTGGCCAGGTGCCGCCTTCACCAGCGGCGCGGGTGTGTTGTCGATGGCGACGCAGGATCCGCCCAGCAAGGTTGGCAGGGGTTACGCTGAGGCGGTCGCGTTGGACGCGAGGTCCTGTCAGAACAGCGAGACCACGTTTCCGGCAGCCATGCTGGTTGTGTAATTACCAGCGTAAACGATGCCGTCGGTGTTCAACGACATGCGGTTCTGAACTGGTGCGGCCGGTGCAAGCACCCAGGGGTTGAGCCTGATGCGTCCACAGCCATAGTGCGGGCAGCCACGTTGACGCGGGTGGTCCCGATCTGCGTCGACAGCGGTCCTTCCAGCACGATGGCCGAACCGCGCGACTGACCCGTGGTGGCATCAAGCACTTCCAGCGTCGGCGTATCCGTCACGTTGGAATGGGCCTTCGCGCGGACCTGTAGTGTGAATCGGAGCAGCTGGTTCGCGTGGATTGCGGCTACCGCCCCGTTGGGACGCGTGGCAGCCGTGGTCACCACCGGTGTCAGTGAGCGGCGCAGGATTTGGCCGTTCACCAGAAAGTACTGGCCTCGCGGGTTGGTAACTTACAGCCAGTTACTGTCGATCGACATCGCGGCGGCGACGGGACTTGTGCTCACCGCAATGTTGCCGACCACGGCGTAGCGAGCACGGTCCGACGTTGTGCTCGCTGCCGAAGGTACTACCGGTGATCTGGCCGAAGGCTGTGGCCGCGGCGAGAAAGGGTACGCTGCACAGTTTGATTCGTAAGCCCACAGACGGCGTCGCCAACCCCTGGGTTCGTTAAATGATGTAAAGCTGTAAAGTTGGCGAGGGCTAAGCAGATGTCACGGTTACGTACATTGTTCATTAACGCTTTCTGTTTGCTGGTGACGGGCGCGGTATTGCTGGCTCAGACCCGCCTCGCGATTACGGGCGTTACGGTGGTCGACGTCGAGAGTGCCTCGCTGCGTCCGAACCAGACCGTCGTTGTCGAGGGCGGGGTTATTACGGACGTGACCGCGTCGCGCGGCGCCCCTCGCAATGCGCGGTCCGGGCGGTGGTCGCCAACGGTGTATTGTTTGACCGCGCTGCGCTCGACCGCCTCGTATACTGAACTTCAATATGGCCAATGAACGCGACGTTTTGGAACTGTGCCGCGGCCTTTGCCGCCCGGAGCGCGAAGCCGTGCTGATGGAAGTGGAACAAGACGATCCGGAGTTGGCCGAGCGCGTTCGCCGCACTCTGGAGAAGCAGGAACCTCAGCGTTGAGCGGCGTGGGCTTCTGCCAGCAGCTTCTGCGCCGCGTCCACCAGTCTCTCCCCTGAGCCAGCCGCGACTCGCGACGTCACGACCTCATAGTTTCCCTGTGGCACAGCTGCCTCATTTGGGAAATAGGTGGTCGGGCCGTGCGCCAGTTCCACGACAATGGTCATGGGGAACGGGGACGATTTCTTAATCGCCATTCCCAGTTCGGTAAAGATTTCCCCAGGCAGCGCCACGATTGCGATGTCGCGCGTGAGTGCGACCACCTGCACTTCGGCATCATACGCTTTGCCCTTGCGGTCGACAACGTCGAGCACCTTGTACGCGAACACTGTATCGAGGAACGTGGCTTTACCGCCTGACTCCAGAGACGTGGCGATCTGGCGTGCACGCGCTTGGTCGCCCGACTGGATGGCAGCGGGAGGCAGCGCTAAGGTCCGGCTACGCACGTTCGCGGTAACCGGCGCGGCGGGCTCCAGGCGCGCGTAGGTTTTGATTACCTCACCGGCGAGCACTGTGCCGATCTGCGCCGCCTCTTCATTACCCTTCTGCGGCCGTTTGGTCGATACGTCGATATGGTTGATGTTTCCGCATGCCGCGTTGGTAAACACAGTCAGCATGCGTGGACCTTTCACCTTGCTCAAAATTGACGACAGCGTGGCTGGATAATCCGCCGATATCTCCTGCCCGCCCACCGTATCGAGATGCAGCGCGAAATTCACATATGTCGCGAGCGCCTCACCTGTCGAGGCATTCTCGAAATACAGCACAGATACATCGGGATCTACTGGCCCGGCCGGCCTGACAATATTCGGATTTAGCTTGCCGGCGTTCCAACCCACCGAGCCATCCTTCATGAAGAATCGGCGATTGAAGCTGATCGAGGTTTCCTGTCCGCGCCCTGCCGACATCTTCGCGGGCTGGAGGTCGTGAACCGCGGAAGTAATGCTTTCCGCGATCTTTGAGGGCAACTCGCTCAGGTACTTTTGCGCAGCAGGGAGTGTGCCTCCGTAAGCCGCGTCCCGAGCCCCACCGCCCATCATTAGCGGACCTGTGTGCGTGTGAGTCGCGCTGATCATGATGTTCCCCTCCGGGATGCCGGACTTTGCCGCTGCGATGCGTCGGGCCTCTTCGAGAACCGCGGGAGGGAGTCCGATCAGATCGCATGCAACCAGAGCGACGCGCCGGTCGCCGGTTGCAATCACGATCGCTTTAGCCTGCAGGTCGTCATGAACGCCATTCGCAAACCGGGTGGAATAGTAGCCCGCCAGAGGGACGCCCGCTTCGGGAGTAATCACCACGGCAGCGCGGCCGACTCGCAAGTCTTCGGCGGCCTGCATCGACACCGCCATCGTCAAAGCCAGAAACCAGTGCATAACGCTACACACTACCTCACTTCCCACGGACGCTGTGGATTGTCAGATAATAGAGACGAAAGAAGAACATACCGGTGCCGCGAGGACTGGCTCAGCAACTGATCCTTTCCCTCACGATCATCATGGTAGTGATCGCCGTTGTTTTCGGTGTAATCAGTCTAAAATCGCAGGAACGCCAGCTCCTCGACGCCATGATCCTGGGGGCGGATCAATTATCGAAAGGCATAATAAGCGCTACCTGGCACGCCATGCTTGCGGACAATCGCGAGGCGGCGAACGAGGTGATGGCCACCATCGCGCTAAAGCAGGGTATCGACCGAATACGATTGTTCAATCGCGACGGCCGGCTGGTCTTCTCCACCCTGCAGAATGATCCGGAAACGCAGGTGCAGAAGAGCTCCGTCACGTGTTCGGTCTGCCATTCGCAGCCGCAGCCGTCGGAGCACCCCAACGTAAACGACCGGGTCCGTGTGTTTCGCAGCGTTGCCGGGGAGCGTGTGCTCACCATGGTTACGCCGATCCACAATGAGCCTTCGTGCAGCCAGGCGTCGTGCCATGCGCATCCGGCCGACAAGAAGGTGCTCGGCGTGCTGGACGTCACGCTGAAGCTTGGCACTGTGGACAGGCAGCTTGCTGAGATGCAGGTGGGCGTGGTCAGCGCGACGGTGGTGCAGGTGCTGCTGATGGCGATTACCATCGTGTTCTTCACCCGCGCGTTCCTGAGCAGGCCGATCGGTCGCCTGATAGAGGCGACACGCGCGGTCAGTGCGATGCAACTCGACAAGCCGATCGACACGCGCCAGAAGAGCGTGGAACTGGAGGAACTCGCGCATTCGTTCGAGTTGATGCGGCAGCGGCTGAAGCAGGCGCTGGAAGAGCTGAACCAGCTTACGCAGCGGCTGGAGGACAAGGTACAGGAGCGGACGCTGCAGCTTCGTAATGCGCATCAGAAACTGCTTCAGACGGACCGTCTGGCTTCGCTCGGCCAACTTGCCGCAAGTGTCGCGCATGAGATCAACAACCCCATCTCTGGCGTCCTGAATCTGTCGATGCTGATGCAGCGGATCATGAAAGGCGACGGCATTGATCCTGGACGCGTTCCGGAGTTTCGACGCTACCTCACCCTGATCTCGAGCGAGACGGGGCGGGTTGGCCGCATCGTTTCGGACCTGCTCGCGTTCTCCCGGAGGTCGAAGCCACAGCGCACGGATGCCGATCTCAACAAGCTGATCAGTACCACGCTGACTCTGGTGGCGCATAAGCTGAAGCTGAACAATGTTACGGCGGCGGCAGACCTTGCGGCCGATCTCCCGCCGGTGTTTTGCGACCCTTCTCAGATTCAGCAGGTGCTGGTGAACCTGGCGCTCAACGGTGCCGAAGCAACGCACGGCAAGGGCGGCGGAGAACTGGTGTTCAGGACTCGCACTACGTCTGACCGGGCGAGCGTAGTTCTTGACGTTTCCGACAATGGAGAAGGGATTCCGGATGAGAGTCTTCCTAAAATCTTCGACCCGTTCTTCACGACGAAGCCCGAAGGCAAAGGCGTCGGCCTCGGACTGGCGGTGCTGTATGGAATTATCGATGCGCACCACGGCGAGATTACCGTACACAGCAAGCTGGGGCAGGGAACCACATTCACCATCACGTTGCCCGTTCATGCCCCGGCGGTTGAGACCACCCCCGCTGAGAGCAGGACGTGAGCGGAGTTCTCATCGTGACCTGGGGAGAGTGCAGCCAGGAGTTTATGGATGAGGCGCGTGCGTCAGTCGCCGATGAGCTTGGTGCACCCATGACGCTCGTCGACACGGGGTTCGATTCGTCGTTTGCATTCGACGCCAAACGGCGGCAGTACAACTCAGGACTGCTGCTGCACCGTATGGTGGAGTGGTGTCCTCCGGAGGCAGACTGCGTTATCGGCCTGATTGAGGAAGATCTTTTTATTCCAATGCTGAGTTTTGTCTACGGCCAGGCGCAGGTGGGTGGACCCTGTGGGCTTGTTGCGGCTGCACGGCTGAGGCAGGAGTTCTACCACATGCGCGGCGATGCCACGCTGTTCCGCCGGCGGGCACGAAAAGAAGTGCTCCACGAAATCGGCCACACTCTCACGCTGGTCCACTGCGCCGACCCGCAATGCGTCATGTCGCTGGCGACAGGGCTGCCGCAGGTGGATCGCAAATCCGAAACATACTGTCCGCCGTGCCGGCTCATCGCACTTGAGCAGGTGCAGGCCTGGGAACATTCTGGCCGAAAGGAAAGCGCACGATGAAACGCCACTGGAAAATACTGATTGTTGACGATGAGGAAGTGATGTGCGAGTCGCTGGCAGCCTGGCTGCGCGAAGACGGATACACCGTGGAGGTCGCGTTTTCAGGCCGTGAGGCAGTTGCAAAGGCTTCGAAAAGCGAGTACGCCATCTACTTCGTCGACCTGAAGATGCCGGGCGGCATGGATGGCATCGAAACGCTGATGCACATTCGGCGAACTCAGCCCGAAGCGTCCATCATCATCATTACCGCATACGCTACGGTCGACACCGCGATAGCCGCCATGAAAGAAGGCGCGCAGGAGTACATCGTCAAACCGTGCAACCCCGAAGAGATCTCGCTGCTGGTCAACCGAATCATCAAAGTGAAAAATCTCCAGCGGGAGAACGAAATCCTGCGCAAGAAGCTGAATAAGCATTATGAATTTCGCGACATCGTGAGTAAGAACGCGAAAATGCAGGAGCTTCTGCGGCTTGCGGCAGACGTGTCGAGCCTGCGCAGCACGGTGCTGATCCGCGGCGCCAGCGGAACGGGAAAGGAACTGGTGGCTCGCGCGATTCACTACTCAGGCGACCGTGCACAGAAGCCGTTCATCGCCGTCTCCTGTGCCGCTTTGACGGAAACGCTGCTGGAATCCGAACTGTTTGGGTATGAGAAGGGCGCGTTCACGGGAGCCAGCGGGCAGAGCCGGGGCAAGTTCGAGATGGCCGACTCGGGTACCTTGTTCCTGGATGAAATCGGCGACATATCCCCGAAGCTTCAGGCGGACCTGCTGCGTGTATTGCAGGAGCGCACCTTCTACCGGCTCGGCGGACACCAGGAGATTCGCGTCGACGTACGGGTGATTGCCGCCACCAGTGTCGACCTGGAATCGGCCATTGCGGAGGGTCGTTTCCGCAGCGATTTGTTTTACCGGCTGAACGTGATTGAGATGCGTATCCCGCCCCTGCGGGAGCGCCGCGAAGATATTCCGTTGCTGGCCCGTCATTTTATCGAGAAGATTGCACGAGAGGTGAACCGCGAGGTGGCCGATGTGTCTGAGAGCGGGCTTCGCATTCTCCTCGATTACGACTGGCCGGGTAACGTTCGGGAACTGGAGAATGCCATCGAGCGCGCCATTGTGACATCGCGCAACCGTGTGCTGACCGATGCCGATTTCACGTTTCTGACCCGCGATACCCCAGCGAAAGGATCGTGGGTGCTGCCCAACGTGAGCCTCGCGGATCTGGAGAAACAGGCCATTTCGGCAGCGATTCGCCGCACCGACGGCAATATTCGCGAAGCGGCCGCATGCCTTGGCATCGACCGCTCCACGCTGTACGACAAGATTCGGCGCTACGACATCCAGCGCTAGGGTTCCAGCAGCATCTGGCCCCACACGGCGGGCCAGTTGACGTCGGGTGACATTGCGGGCAAGTCTTCTGCGAGCACGCCGCCGTCAGCCAGCGAGGGCAACCCGGGCGAGACCAGTAGTTGCAGCCGCTCCAGTTCCCTGAGGACCCACGGCCGGACCTCACTGCCGCGCAGCAGATGTGTGAGTGCCGGAGGGTGCTCAGATGGGCGGACGCGCAGGTAGCAGGCCTGCTCGGGGCCACCCTGCTCCACTACTTCGCCATCGACGGGTGAAAGCACGCGGAACGTATCGCCTCTGCTTCGGATTGTCCAGGCCGGCGCGCAGGCATGCAACGTGGTTCCAACTGCTGGTAATGTCAGTGAGCCTATACGACCGAACATGCGCTCGCTGAGCGCATCCGGCCCGATCAGCAGTGTGCCGCCGTCTTCCACCTTCACCCACGTGTGACCGCGGTGGTACATGCGGTCGGCCGGATACTTCAACCCCGCGACTTCGAAGTCGACGGCGGCTGCCGCGGGGTGATTCTCAGTCCAGCGCGCATGCGTGGCGCACTCGCGGCAGTCGAAGCCCTGATCGCAGGTGCGGTGCAGGAATTCATTCGTCAATACGTGGCGGCAGGTGCGATCGGCCAGCGGAAGGTCCTCGAACTCCGAGTGCCAGCGGATCGACTCGGCCCTGCCGCGCCGCACATCGCGCCATGCCCGCCATGCCGCCAGCAGCAACGTCCCTGCCATCACGGCCGCGACAGTCAGAAAGATGGTGACAAACGTCACGTGGAGCGGCGTCCAGCTCCAGCCTGAAACGTTAGGAAACATGACGAGACAGCTCCTTTTCCTGAGGAAACAGGATCAGATATCGATAAGAAAATGAGTAGACGATGACGCCGTACGCCAGCATGGCACCGAATGCCGCGTTCTCCTGCCAGCTGGGCACGTACCAGAGAAACCGATCGAACGGCAGAGTCGGCAACGCCAGGGTCTGAATGGTCATTACGAACCGGTTCAACACGATGCCGGCGCAGGCGAGCGCAGCCCCGTTGATCATCGCGAGACCGCCTTCTTTGGCGCCGCGGAGAAGCAGAAGCGCCGGCAGCAGTCCGAGCAGCAGCACCTCCACCATGAGCGTCCCAGGGCCGAACGGTTTCTGGAGATAGAAGTTGTATGCTTCGAATCCCGCCCGTGGCGCCGTGGCGTTGATCCAGATCATTGTGTCGACCGCCTTGGCACCGACGTACGTCAGCAGCAGCCAGCCCGACACCTTGCAAAGCAGCCGGTATACGTCGTCCTTTACCAGTCGACGGCCGGTGAGTTTCTCAACGGTCCACGTTGTCAGCAGAATAAAGCTGGGCCCCACCGCTGCCGCCGAGAGTATGAACAGAAAGAAGGTGGACGGCCAGAGCGCGAAGCCTTCACGGAACGCAAAGGGTCGGCCTCGCAGCACACCAAAGAGCCCACCCAGCGAACCCTGATGAAAGAAGGAGAGCAGTGTTCCGATCAACGCAAATACCGGAACCAGCTTGTGCAGTTCCCACTCGAATACCGCATAAGCCGGGATCTGCCGCAGCTTGCGGGTCTTCAGAATCACTGGCACGTATTCAATAAGGAGCACCGTCAGGTAGCACGTGATGCAGAACGTCACTTCGGTTAGCATGGAGTGCGCGTTTGGGTGCCAGTAAGTGAACCACGCCCGCAGGGGTTGGCCCACGTCGACGGCGAGTAATGCCATAGCCGCGCTGTAGCAGATGAACCCGAGCACGACAGCACTCCCGATCACGGCCTTCAGCTCCCGCTTCTTCATTACATAAAGCAAAAAGCCCGTGAAAAATGCCCCGGCCCCGAGAGCAATAATGCTTAAATCGAGGAAAATCCACAAGCCAAAGACGTATCGATTATCCATGTTCGTCTGGTACAGGCCGTATCGAAGACACAACCAGAGAGCCCATGCGCCCACTCCCAGCACCCCCAGCCAGGGCGCCAGCCACAAGGCGAACCGCCCGAACGAACAGCGTCGAACCGAACGTGCAATCAGCGCGCTATCCATGTTTCACACCCTTTGCTGCGCCGCCCATGTCCCTGACCCACTCTCTCTTCGAGACGTAATGCACGTGCGAATCCGTGCCGATCTTTTCCAGCAGCCGGAACGTATTCGGCCCCTTCGCTGCCTGCGCGACATCAGACCCCGCATCCAGCAGGTCGCCGAACTGAATGGCTCCGGTTGGACACGCCTCGGCACAGGCAGGAACGTAGTCGGCCGGATCGATATCTTTGTGACCCGCTGCCGCTGCCTTCGACTGCGCAGCCTGGAGACGCCCATGGCAGAACCGGCATTTTTCGACGACGCCGCGCATTCTGGGCGCGACCTCGGGATTGAGCGTCCGCTCCATGCCGGCGGGCCACTGTGGGTCCCACCAGTTGAAGTAACGGGCATGATACGGGCACGCCGCCATGCAGTACCGGCAACCCAGACACCGCTCCGGGATCTGGCTCACAATGCCCGTGTTGGGATCCACGTCGACGGCCAGCTGCGGGCACACCGAAACGCACGGAGTGTGTTCGCCGCACTGCTGGCACATCATGGGGATGAACGCCAGTTCTGACTCGGGGAATGCCTTCCCGTTCCGTGCTTCCGACACGCGCATCGGCGTGATTCCGGTGCGGGCACTGGCGCTGCTTTGCGGTGGGGGGACGTTGTTCTCCACGGCGCAGGCCACCATGCACGCTCCGCATCCGTAGCAGCGGTCCACATCGATAACCATGCCGTATCGTTTCGGCTTCATGACGCTCTCCTCACATTGACAGCGGCCATGCGCCACGCGTCGCTGCCGGCTCCGCACAGCTTCAACGCCGCATCGTTACTCGCCTGCATCACTCCCGCGGGCAGCGACGCATCCAGCCTGACTGACGCGTTCCCCGATCCAAACGCGTTTCGCAACTCCACCCGCGTGCCCTCCGCCATGCCTGCCACCGGGTTCATTCGCACGATTCCCGCGGCGGCATACAGCTCCGATTCCTGGTACAGTTTGCCAAGCAACGGAACGGGAGGCATGCCGCTTCGCACCGCGAGCATGAGGCCGTCGCCCGTGGATTCCGGCACCAGGGCTCGCGCGAAAGTCGCAGCGTCGGACGGCCACTTCACAGCACCGGTCCGAACCTTCTTTTCGAGAGGCCCAACCCAGACGGCGCCATCGTTCAGCGCGGCTTTGAAGTCGTCGGCAGAGAGCGAGGCCAGTTCCACACGGGATCCGTCGCCCGCCTTGTAGACCTCGCCCACACGCCGAGCGTGGATCGCCGCGATTCGCGCATCCATCTCGGCGGCGACGGTTTTGTCGACACCTGCCGCACGCGCCACAAAGTCCGCCGGTGTGATGGTCCGGTCCACCGCGGGCTTCACCAGCGCCGCGGCCAGGCGGAACGAATTCCGGACGGCGTCGGGCGAACCGGTAACGTCCTCCCGAAATTCCATCCAAGCTGGCGCTGGTACCACAATGCTGGCCAGCGTGGTCCATTCGTCAGGAAATGCGGACAGAGCGACAACACAGGCTCCGGCGCGCAGTTTGCGGCGCACCAGCGAAGGAGGCAGGGGCGCGGCTCCGTCGATGAGCAGCACGTCGACCGATCCTTCTTCGATGTCGGCGAACTCAGCGTTTAGAACCAGCGGACCGCGAGCCACCACAGCCGCGCGGTCTCCGATCAGTAGGTTCAACGCGGCGACAGCGATGGCACCCTCCCGGCCAAGCGTGCCGGCTTCCACAGGTCCGAGTGCGATCGCCGGACCGCCGGAGGCGAACGCCCGGGCCGTTTCCTCGATCCTTGCCACTGGTACGCCGCTGATCTCAGCCGCGCGCTCCGGAGTGAGTGACGCCACCACGTTCCGATACCCTGCAGCGGCATCGCAGGAAACGAGCCCGTCACGGAACATGACATTGGCGATCGCTCCGGCGATTACGCCTTCGGTGTGGGGTGGCACTGCGAGCCAGGTATCCGCGAACGCTGCTGTGCGTGACTGCACCGGTTCAACCTGAATCAGCCGGTAATCGGCGCGGCGCTCCAGCAACTTTCCAGGCATTTCCCAGCCATGCAGAACGGGAGCGCCGAAGCTCAGCACCGTCTTGACGCGCTCGGTGTCGAGCCCCCAGGCCACACCGGTCAGGCGCGACATCTCTGCCATCAGCCCTGTGGACCCAGGCGCCACCACGTAGTGCCACTTCTTATCCGAGGCCGCAACCGCGCGATAAATATCCGAGGCGCACCGGCCAGGCCGTCCGTCGAGCACCGCTACACGGTTCGCCGATTTCACCCTCGCCATCACCTCGACAACGGCCTCGTCAATCGTTGCGGGCTTGCCGTTGATGGAGGCGGTCCGCAATCGTGAAGGAGCGTATGGGAGTTGGTGCGCGCCGATTCCGGCCGGGCAGAGCCGCGTTCTTCCCGATGCCGGGTCGCCTGCGAGACCGGTTAGCCGGCAGGGTTGGTCCGCAACGCAGCGGGCTCGAATGCCGCAACCCGCGCCGCACAACGTGCACGCCGTGAATTTTTCAGTAATCTCGCCGCGCAGCGGCCGTGCGATCCAACTCCAGTTCTGCGACCAGACGGAGACGTCGTCCAGCAGCTTCCAGGGTGCCGGCGTGAAGAACACGCCCGCTGAGGCGCCTGCCGCGAATCGAAATATGTTTCGGCGGGTAGTTTCCATGGCCGTCCTCACTTGTGGCAACTCTGGCAAGTGGTGCCGACGCGTTTCTCCGCGTGGCACTGTTCACACTCGCTCATCTTCATCGTGTGGGCATATCCGCTGATGCGGTTCACGCGAACCAGTGGCAGTTTGTCCGACGTGCCGTGTTGTCCGTGACACTGTTCGCATTTTAGTTTTGCCAAATTCTGGTGAATTGCATGAGAAAAGCGAACATTTTGTGGCTGGCGGGCGTAAACACCCCACGGAACTTCTCGGCCGGGCTTGACGAACCGCTCCACAAGGCGCTTCTCGTCGGCCGATGTGGTTACCGGTTCCGCGTGGCAGCCGGCGCATTTGTCGATCTTCGGAATGCCTCCGAAGTGGCCGGCGTCCGTAATGGCGTGACAGTCGTTGCAGGCCATTCCGACCTTTTCGCCTGTGTGAACTTTGTGGCTGAACCCGACCGGCTGCGCCTCTGTGCGATATAAAACGCGAGGCAGGCCTGCCCAGCCTGCCGCCAGCGCCGACGCGAATCCCACGGCAAACACGACCAATCCTGCATGTTTCATGAGCGACCGCTCCGCCACGGACTAAAGAATGAATTCACAAAACGAAGCCGTTCGGACCGCGGCAGATGAGCCACGAATCCGCGCTCCGGCATTCCGCCATCGGCCATGGTGCCGGCTGCAATCTCCGGCATCTGCTCATGCGCGAATTCGGTGACCCGCGTCATTTCCCGCAGCATCCACTCGCGAGCCTTGTCGCCTGGGATCAGTCCGGCGGGCACGCTCGCAAGCCGGTCTCCGCGAAACAGCCAGCCCGAGGTGTACGGAGCCTCCGTTACTCGTGACGGGTCTGCCCGCACGTAGTTGTTGCAGGCCGCTACTGGCAGCTCATGCGGAAACGAGGCGTGCAGCTCTGTCTGGCCGGCGGTCAATACCGCCGACGGTCGAACGTTGCCCATACCGGTGAGGAATTCCACCGAGTCCAGATGTCCCATCGCATGGGCCAGCAGCGCGTCTACGCCGACTCGCCAGGAGCCGTCCTCCGCTATGTCCAGCCACATGTGGTTGAGCGAGTAGCGCAGGTCTCGCGGTAGTTCGATCCCGTCGGCGTCTTCTCCCGGCGAGGGAAGCGGATGCGCAAAAGACAAGTACACATCGCAGAAGCGGTAGCCCGACTGACCGCAACGGATCAGTGTCGATTCGCTCCACGGCACTGCCTTCGAGGCACTTGCAGCGGAGCACATCTGCACCATGGATTCGTGGAGGAACGGGCAGCGTTCGCCCGCCTCATTCTGGTTGACCACGGCAGCACCCGCCTGACCGCGGTAGACGCCGCACTCGGTGTAGGAAGCCGATGAGCATCGCTCGGCACCAGCGGGAACGTTTTGTACCAGCATCTTGCGGAAGGAGGCCGCGTGGCAGAAGCGCACATGAGCCTCCTGGAGAAAGGGACAGTTCATTGCTTCAACGAGCGCGCCTCGGCTGCTTTTTCGCCTCGGCCTTGTCCTCGCGCTCGCCTCCGTCGGCCATCGTCAGTCCGAGTTCCGGCACCTGGAACGCGTGGTCGTCAGACGTGTGCGGCATGCGCAGACGTCCGGCCACCTCGCGCAGAATCGCGCCACCCAACAGCACAAAACAAACCACCACCGCGCCCGCCATCGCGAAATTCGTAATGTTGAGCCAGAGCACGGCGGAGTCGACGTTTTCGATCATCGGAAATACTCCTTTCCGTTGACCGAGATATGCAGGGGAATAGCCATTTGGCTAAGTTGTTGCGAGTACAGGAACGCAGGTGAGGGGGGTGCGCTGCCGAGTGTCGGAGTCGCCGACAGATGCGTCGGCATTTCCGTCACTCGAGCGATTCGATTATAATCAGTATCGGCTGGACCACCCGCTTCGGAGCGTCCTGGCAACCCGAGTCGCCCTCTCGGCAAGTCCTGTTGTTCGGAGGTCGTTTCCGTGAAGATCCTCTTGTTGTCGGGAATCGCGGGTGTGGTCCTGCTCTGCACACCTGCTGCACTCAGTGCGGCCGGAGATACTGCCAAAGGCGAGAAGGTTTTCGCAACAAAGTGCAAGTCCTGTCACGGCGCACAGGGACTGGGCAATCCCGCGATTGCGAAATCGCTGAAGGTCACCTTCCGCGATTTGAAGTCGGCTGAGGTGCAGAAGCAGTCGGACGCTGAACTGAAGAAGCTGGCGCTCGGAGGCCACGGGGCGAAGAAGCCTGTGAAGAATGTAACTCCGGCCGAGCTTGACGACGCGGTCGCGTATTTGCGATCACTCAAGAAGTAATAACGAACAAGGGCCGGATCTGATGGGGGTCCGGCCCTTGTTGACTTTAGAGCGCGCGGGCGTACTGTACAGGCGCCTTCGCAGACACGCCCAACGCGCGAGCCGCGTGCAGCGGCCAGTACGGGTCGCGTAGTAACTCTCTGGCCAGCAGCACCATATCCGCCTTGCCCGACCGAACGATTTCGTCAGCCTGATGCGCTTCGGTAATCATGCCGACCGCGCCGGTGCGCAACCCGGACTCGCGTCGAATCTGTTCGGCAAAAGGAACCTGATAGCCCGGCCCGACGGTCACCTTCGCGTAGGAAACGGCTCCTCCGGAGGAGGCGTCGATCAGGTCTACGCCGAGCGGACCCAACAGGTTCGCCAGTTTCACGGAGTCTTCGACGGTCCAGCCGCCGTCCACCCAGTCAGACGCCGAGATACGCAGGAAGAGGGGCAATTCCGCAGGCCAGACTCGCCGGACTGCCTCTACGATTTCGACGGCCAGCCGCGTCCGGTGCTCAAAGGAGCCGCCGTAGGCATCGACGCGTTTGTTGGTCAGCGTCGAGAGAAATTCGTTCAGCAGATATCCGTGCGCGCCATGCAGTTCGATCACGCGGAAGCCCGCCTGCAGAGCCCGGCGCGCCGCATCCGCGAACGCGTCTACGATACCGCCGATCTCGGCAACTGTGAGCTCATGAGGGACTGGGTCGCCCTCACGAAACGGTATGGGACTCGGAGCAACTACCTGCCACCCATTCTCCTGAGCGGGTGGGATCGCCGCACCACCATTCCATGGAAGCTGGGTGCTCGCCTTACGACCGGCGTGTGCCAGCTGGATGCCGGGCACCGACCCCTGGGCGCTCACAAAGTCCACGATGCGAGCCAGCGGTGCGATGTGTTCATCCTTCCAGATGCCCATATCGCCGTAAGAGATTCGACCGCGAGCCTCCACCGCCGTCGCTTCCACGATCACCAGGCCAGCGCCGCCAACGGCCCTGCTTCCCAGATGCACCAGATGCCATTCAGTGGCTAACCCATCAACGGACGAGTACTGACACATGGGAGAAACCGCGATCCGGTTCGGGAAAACCACGTCACGGATCTGCAAAGGGGAAAACAGAGACGCATTGTCAGCGCCCTCCATCCGACCCGTTGCCTGAACTAAATCGAGCGTTTCCATACATACCGGATGAACGAGAGCCGGCAAACGATGCGGGGCACGGACAAACTATGCTGGAATGTGTGTGGCTGTTCTCGTGTTGAGGTGTGATTCCGTGTCGATTCTGCGCATTTGCTTGTATTGTGTTGTTTCTTTGCTTCTAACGGTGGGGATGGCCCTTGCATCTCAAACGCCGGAACAACTGTTTTCCGAGACGCTTCTGCCGGTGCTTGAGCGCGACTGCCAGGGCTGCCACGGTGGGACCCAGGCACTGTCGAAGCTTGACCTTCGCACGCGCGAGTCACTGCTTGCCGGGGGCGCGCGGGGGCCGGCAATCGCACCGGGCAAGAGCGAAAGCAGTCTTCTGGTGCACGCAATCGAAGGCCGCAACAAGCTGCAAATGCCACCCGGCGGTGAATCGAAAAAGTTATCGCCGGAACTGATCGCCGCCTTCCGAATCTGGATCGACGCAGGCGCCCCATGGCCTTCGAAGAATGTCGCCCGCAAATGGGACTACAAGCCGGAAGACCTGTGGGCGTTCCAGCCGTTGCGGCCCTTCGAGAAGGATCGCCACATCGACGATTTCATCCTCGAGAAGCTGCAGCAACGCAGGCTCAGTGCGTCTGCGCAGGCCGACAGGCGCACGCTGATCCGGCGCGTCACGATTGACCTTACGGGTCTGCCGCCGAAGCCTGAAGAAGTCCGTGCCTTTCTGGCCGACACGTCGGCAACGGCATGGGAGAAGGTGGTCGACCGGCTGCTTGCCTCTCCGCGGTATGGAGAGCACTGGGGGCGACACTGGCTCGACGTGACGCGCTATGCCGACACGAATGGCTACTCCAATGACTTCGAGCGTCCCAATGCGTGGCGCTATCGCGATTACGTGATTCGCAGCTTCAATGCGGACAAGCCCTACGACCGCTTCATTCTGGAGCAGATAGCGGGTGACGAGCTGTTCCCCGGGGATCCCGAAGCGTTGATTGCGACCGGCTTCCTGAGGTCCGGGCCCTGGGAGCATACGGCGATGTCGGTGGAAGCCGTCACTCGTCAGCTGTTTCTGGATGATGTGACTCACAACACGACGGCTACTTTTCTCGGCCTGACGCTGGGATGCGCGCGCTGTCACGACCACAAGTTCGATCCCATCCCCACGCGCGATTACTACCGTATGCAGGCCGTATTTGCCAGCACGGAATTCGCTCGGCCAAAGGTGCCATTTCTTAGCAGTGAAAACACGTCGGATGTGGCGGGAGACGCGACGCGTATGGTCGAACTCCAGCGGCGCACCGAGGAGCGAATTCGGGACTACCGGCAACGTGCGGTCACTCAGTTGATGAAGGCGCGGGGCATCTCGCGCATTGAGGACGTGCCGAAGGCTGAGCTGAATCAGGCAATGAACACGGGCGCGGGACTCGATCCGGCCACATTTGAGGAATACAAGTTATTCCAGAAGCATTCGCAGTTGTACAAGGAGTCGCTGGACCGATTCGAAGCCAAAGCGTTCGCTGTTTCCAGCGGTCCTGTGGATGGATCCACGGACGGTGGGAACGTTCTGCGCTATCCGAACCGCGCGGCGTACAAGCCCGCGGCAGTGCACATACTGCCAGGAGGCAACATTCAGTCGCCTGCGGATCGGGTTACGCCGGGGCTGCTGAGCGCTCCGGCGACGACTGGGAAGTTCCCAGCCCCGGAGGTGCCCGATTCGGTCGAGGGCCGGCGTACTGTTCTGGCGAAGTGGATCGCCGATCCCGGCAATCCGCTGACGGCTCGCGTGATGGTGAATCGAATCTGGCAGTATCATTTTGGCCGAGGCATTGCTGCCGACACAAGCAACTTCGGCAAGATGGGACACAAGCCGTCGCACCCGGAGTTGCTCGACCATCTGGCGCAGAGCTTCATTGCGAATGGCTGGAGCGTGAAGCAACTGCATCGCACCATTCTGCTGTCCAATACGTACCGTCGAGGGTCCACTCAAGCGGATATGAAGTCTCTGAGCGCGACCGATCCGGAGAATCAGCTGCTGGCGTATTTCTCGCCGAGGCGTGTGGAGGCGGAGACTCTGCGCGACAGTATCCTCGCGGTTTCAGGGGAGCTTAGCCTCGAGAGCGGAGGGCCCGGCGTGTTCCCGCAAATCAACGAGGATGTGGCGCGACAACCGCAGCATCGCATGGGCTCGCTTGCGCCCGCGTATCATGCCTCGCCATTGAAGCGGCAGCGTAATCGACGGACTATTTATACGTTTCAGCAGCGCAGCCTGATTGATCCTGTGATCGACGTCTTCAATGGGCCGGGCCTGGATTTGTCGTGCGAACGTCGCGATGCGTCAACGGTTCCGACGCAGGCTTTCGCGTTGTTCAACAGCGCGTTCTCGCATGACATGGCGCTGGCATTTGCGGCTCGTCTGGCTACCAGTTCCAGGGATATCGACACGCAGATTAATCAGGCCTTCGAACTGGCATACGGCCGAGCCCCTTCTAAGGAGGAACTCGACGCTTCTCGCCAGCACGTGCAGCGATTGACGGCGGTTCACGAGAAAACTCCGCCTCCGGAACGGCCGTCGAAGAAGCCTCTGATTCACAAGATCACCAGCGAACTTACAGGCGAGTCGTTCCAGTTCACGCAGCAGGAAGACACGGTCCCGTACGAGGAGAACCTGCATCCGTCGCAGGTGAGCCCCGCGGTGCGGGCGCTGGCTGATTTCACGCTGGCCATTCTCAATTCCAACGAGTTCGTCTACGTCTACTAAGGGCAGGAGTCACACATGCGCAAACCTTCTTCGATGATTGTGGCCCGCCCTTCGCGACGCGATGTCCTGTATCGCGGCGGCATGGGGCTGGGCGCCATTGCACTGTCCTCACTGCTTGCCGATGAGGCGCGCGCAACTGGCAGCGACGCACTCACGCCGAAGCCGCCGCATCATCCGGCAAAGGCAAAGCACTGCATTTTTCTGCTGATGGAAGGCGGTCCGAGCCATATCGATACGTTTGACCCGAAGCCGAAGCTGGAACAACTGCACATGACGCGCTTTCAGAAAGAGCGCAGCAAGTTCGAGGCGAGTATGAACACGGGCGAGCGCTATTACGTGAAAAGCCCGTTCACATTTCGCCGTGCGGGGAAGATGGGCATTGAGATCAACTCGATGCTGCCCAACCTCGCCGGAGTGGTCGACGATATTTGCTTCTACCGCGGTCTGAAGGCCGACAGCGTGAATCATCCGACGGCGCTGTATCACCTGAACACAGGCAACCAGTTCGGGGGCGATCCCGCTGTTGGGTCATGGGTGTCGTACGGGCTTGGCACAACGAATCAAAACCTGCCTGCCTTTATCGTTCTCCCCGATGTCGCTTATCCGCAGGGCGGAGCGGCCAACTGGTCCAGCGGCTATCTGCCGGCGCACTATCAGGGGACACCGCTGCGGCCCGAAGGCGCACCGGTCCTCGACATGACGCCGCCGCCAGGAGTCAGTTCAGACCGGCAGCGCGCCAATCTCGACTTTCTCAGGCAATTGAACGGCTTCCATCAACAGCGCCACCCCGACCACGCCGAGCTTGCCGCGCGCCTCGAGAGCTACGAGCTTGCGTTTCGAATGCAGGCGGAAATGCCCGATGTTGTCGATCTGTCCAAAGAATCGAAAGAGACCACGGAGATGTATGGAATCGGCAGCCGGAATAAGGATGAGGACGCGCTGGGGCGACGTTGCCTGCTGGCAAGAAGGCTGGTGGAGCACGGTGTGCGATTCGTACAGGTTGTGGCGATGGGGTGGGACTCGCACGACTATATCGACAAAGCGCATGGCGCGAGGATTACCGCCATGGACAAGCCCGTCTCCGCATTGCTGAAGGATCTGAAGCGCACTGGCCTGCTCGATGAGACGCTGGTGGTGTGGGCAGGCGAGTTTGGGCGCAGCCCCGACAACGGGATTCGGCGCGGCAGCACCGCCTGGGGCCGCGACCACAACGCGAATGCGATGTCGGTCTGGATGGCCGGGGGCGGCGTGAAAGCGGGCCAGATTGTTGGAGCAACGGATGAAATCGGTGGATCGGCTGTCGAAGAGGTGCATCCCATCCGGGACTTCCATGCGACGTTGCTGCATCTAATGGGCCTCGACGATGCGAAGCTTCGCTTCTTTCACGCCGGCCGCGAGAAGCAGCTCAGCCAGGTCGGCGCTCAGGTGATCCGCGCGTTGATCGCTTAGACGGTCCGCGCCGCCGCGGCGTACATCTCGCGAATGCGCCGGATGTCGGTTTTCATGGCACTGAGAACCTGATGCGCGGGTATCGTGATTTCGGTCTTGCCCGACTCCGCGCCCCCCAGCGGGTACTCGAAGTGAACCTGGACCGGACCGGAGAACTTAGTCTTCTTCAACATCCCAAAGAACTGCGGGAAGCGTACCATGCCTTCGCCGATCGGCTTCCAGCGGGCCCGCCACGTCCCGGCCTTCTCCTGCACCCAGGCGAAGTCCTTCAGCGCGACTCCGCCAAGGTGTGACTCCGAGACTCGAAAGCTGTTGATCCATCCGCCGTAGCCGCCTTCCACGGTGGCATGGCCCACGTCGTAGTTGATTGCGACACTGGCGGGATCGAAGTCCTTCAGAAGATAATTCAAATCCCAGATGGAAGCGCCAACAAGTCCAACGCCTGAGTGAGTGTGATAAATCGCGCGAACTTTATACTTCTTATTCAGTGCCGCAAGCCCGGCCACCGGCGGCTTGAGTTCATTCAGTTGTTGCAGGATCGGGCGGTTGGCGTCGTATTTAAATCCCGCCCAGCGATAGGTGTTGATCCCCAGGCGCGAGCATGTGGAAAGTACCTCTTCCACGTACCTGGAACTGGCGTCGACGATGCTTGTCGTGACCATGGGCACCTTAATTCCCTTCTTTTGCAGAAGGTTCACAAGGCGAGGCAGATCTGTGGACACCCGCTCCGGCAGCACATGTCCCTCACTTCGTACTGTCAGGTCGAGGCCTTCCGCGCCGATCTCGATGGCTGCCTCCGCGAGCGCTTCATCCTTCAGAAACTGAAGATGTTTCGAGAAGACGCACAGCGGCAGACCGGGTGTTTCCGCTCCGGCCAGATGCATTGCAGCCATGGATGAAGCGGCAAGCCGAAGCATCTGCCGTCGCGACTGAGAATCAGCGTCCATGCTGGTCACGTTATCATGCTGGCCGTACCGAACGGGAGTCTGCGGAACCGCGGAGTCCCGAAGCAAGCGCAACAGATCTTAGAATCGGAACCCGAGTTCCGCCCGGTACGCGCGCGGCGTTACGAAGTGCGTTCCGCTGAAGGTCGAAAGGAAGTTATACAGCGAGACCTGATTGGTCAGATTCTCGACTGTGAAACGCGCGACCGTGTGGAACTTCTCTTTGTGAAACAGGTTGTCCGAGCCCACCGCGAGATTGAACAGGTGACGTGGGGCGATACGCGGCGGATTGTGGTCATCGTCGGCTGTTCCTTCAGCGGGGATCCTCAGCCGTTTGGCACCCCAGCCACCTGACGGGCATGTCGAGATCGGATGGTCCGCTGTTGCCTGTGTCGATCCGCAGAAGAACCCGACAGCCGCCTGCTGCGCGCCGCTCAGGTCCAGTGCGGATTCCAGGTCCGGTACTGCACCGGCCACCAGACCGCTGTCATACCGCCATGTGAAGGCAAACCACGCTCCGTTCCGCGGCATTTGATAGCGGACATGCGTGGTCTGTTGGAACACCTGGTCGTGGTCAATACGAAACACAGCGGTCTCAAGCGGCGAGTTGAAGATCAGTCCGCCATTGGACGGTCCGAAGAAACGCGCCCGCGTGTGACCCATGGTCATGTACGCCTGAAAGCCATGAATGTTCGGCGTGCTGACCCGCACCGATACCCCGTCCAGCTTCGATTTGTTCCACGAGATCGGGAACGTGATCGGGCTGTCCAGAAGTGTACCGAAGTCGTACGCATTATCCGTGTATTTCCAGAAATAATCGGCGTCAATGAGCAGGAATTTGTGAACTGCCTGCTGTACGCCGACGTTGAACTGATTGCGGATACCCGTTTTTAACGGACTGGCTCCGAAGCCGCCGAGCACATTTTCCGTGAGCCCACCTGCACCGGTGAAACTGGAGAGAATCAGGTTCTCGTTATAAGGCGTCTCCATGGTCCGCGAATAAGCGCCTCGCAGAATGGTTCCTGTGCTCGGGATCAGGTAGGAAACGCCGAACCTCGGCTGTGCCTGGGTGTCCTTGCTGAGGCCGGAGTACCGGTCGATCCGGATGCCGGGGGTCAGCGTGAAATGGCCAAGCGTAATGTTGTCCTGCACATATACTGCTGCCTGATTGATGTTGGCGCGGTCGGCAAAGCTGAAGAGCCGCCCGCCGCGAGTCAGGTCATAAGGGACGAGCCCCGGCTGGAGATCGGGATTGGAGAGGAAGCCACGTGAGGCACAGGTCGCAGGATTTGTGATGGTGGGCAAATCCTGCGGACCACCGTCACGATCCACGCAGACTGCGTTGTAGTCAGGATCGGTAATCCCGAATGCGAACTGCTCGCGCAGCCTTGTCTGCATGATCTGGGTCCCGACCTTCAGATTATGAGCACCCGATACGTAGTTGACGTCCGCGCGCACGCCCCAGTTCAGCAGGCCGCGGGACTGCTGCGGGCTCACGGGAGAATCGTCAAAAATATCGCGGCTCGAATAATAATCTACCTTATCCTGGCGGTAAAACGGATTGACTGTCAGCAGGGCCTTCGGTGAGAAAGTGTGCTGATAGCCGGGAGCGATGTTGTACGTCAGCACCTTCTGCCGCTGATCCTGTCCGGGCTGGTCGTTCGTATTGGGGATCTGAAACCAGTTGCGGGCGTGGAACAGATTGAGGTGCATCGTGTCACCCGGCGACAGTTGAAAATCCATTCGGTCGAACAGCGTGTAGTTGTTCCCAATGGCGTGCGCGGGCCGGAACTCCGGCGTGTCCAGAAAGCGGCCGCTGCGAAGCACATTGGCGGTGAGGAAATTGCCGAACTTTGCGTTGCCGAATCCCAGCGTTGACTCCTCCGCGACAGTGCCGAAGGACCCGTACTGCGCCATGAAGCTGCCCGTCGGCTTCTGCCCCAGACCGGACCGCGTGTTGGCGTTGACCACCAGGCTCGTCTTGTCACCGAACTCCGCGTTGGGTGCGCCTGTGATCAACTCCATGGACTGGATTGCGTTCAGCGGAATCTGCGTCGAGAACTGCTTCGACTGCTGATCGCTGATTGGCTGGCCATCCACTGAGAATGTGGTCTGAGCGTGATCGCCGAGAGGATGGAAGAAGCCGTTGGAATCCGCGACTACACCCGGGGTGCCAAGTACGATCGCATCGCTGAGTCCGGAGCCAGGTGAGAGCGTCGGCAGTTTTGAGAACAGTGCCTGATCCATGTCGTTGTGGGCCACCGGGATGTTCTCCAGCAAATCCGCGCCGAGACTCTCCACTGTAATTGCGGCAGCCGACCCGGCAAGCGACAGTTTGAATTCGACGGTGACGGGCACGGCCGCACGGACCTGCACATCCCGTTCCGCGACGGCGAAACCGACAGCTTCCGCGGTGAGGTGATACGTATTCGGGGGGACGTTGAAAAGGCGGAAGCTTCCGTCCTCTCCGGAGGTCAGTGTCCGCCGATATCCGCTAAGCGCATTCCGAATTTCCACTTTGGCTGCCGGAACGATTTTTCCGCTCGGATCCAGCACCTGACCCGAAATGGTCCCCGCATTGCCGAGAGACTGCGCAAATGCTAACGAAGGGAACACCAGGGCGCTCAACGCCAGACTCAGTTTGAGATGCAGCATCATTTCTGTATGGTCGGTAAACGCAGCGTCGTACGCCACATTCTTCGCGTACACGGGAGCAATACCGGCATGAGCGGGCGAAAAGCGGCAATGAGCGGACCTGCCATGCCTGGGCTGGGAGCCGTGGTAACAGTCCAAACTTAAGAGTGTTGGATGACGTGTTCCTGCCCTGTCCACAACAATCCGGCAGCGGCAACGAACAGCGCCAATCCGGCGAACGCCGGCAATAAATGCAGAAAGTCGGTATAACCAACGGTAAAGTGAATCCCGATGGCGCAGCCGAAACCCACACATCCCATCAGAAGCACAATCTCCACCAGACTCCGGGTGATGTCGGCGTATCTTGCTACGAACCAGAGAAAAGCGCCCGTGGAGCACAGCCCGCCGCCGAAGCCGGCCCGGTCGTGCGAGATCAGCGGAATCAGCATCGGCGAGATTTCCTGGAGTGACGGTTCCAGGCCAATGAAGGCCAGATCGGAAGGCACAAAGACGGTTGTCATGCCGAAGATCGCGATGGTGGCTCCTGCCACCACCAGGCCCGAGGCACAAGCGCCCAGAAGACGCCTTCCCCATACCGCGAACCTGCTTTCCCTCTGGGAGGGGACTTCGGAAACGTGATCCGGCCGGCCCGCTTCTGGTTTTGATCGCCAAACCGCGGCGGCGAACACCGGCAGGAGGAAAAGAGTTGCCACGCCGTGCCACGTATCGAGATAGCCCTTCCCGAGGTAAGTAAGAAACGCCAGAAACCCGATGCCACCGGAGATTGCCAGCGCCTTCCATGCCCACCTTTGTCGAGCGGCCATTGGAAATCCAACGAGCCACATATAACCCAGACCGATCGCCAGCAACGATCCGCCATAAGCTGCGCGATCGTGAAACAGGAACCCAACCAGTTGCGGGTTCGCCGCATGTGACAACGCGGCGGCATCCATTCCGATGGAGCGGCTGTCATGCGGTAACAGGTGCCCACTCATCGATTGGAGGACTGCGAAAAGTCCGCTAAGCGCTACTGAAAAGCCGGTTAATGCAACGAGAAAGCGCCCATCTCCGAGGGCCGCGACAAGCAGGCTCCGGTCATCTCTCATTTCACACCAACAACAGTCGACCGAGACCGCCTGACCTTGAAGCACTGTCCCAAACCTACGTTGCGCAGCATGGACAAATTATCCGATAGACTTGGTTCAAATACTTCGCGGACTTGAAGGCGATGACCGCTGTGAACTCGGCGCCGCGGCGGCTTTGACATAAAGCGGTAATCAGAATAAGGAACAAACAATCATGGATACGGTACCTACCCCTACAGTGGAGACGCCGGGCACTGTTCACGTCGAACACGCCTCGAATGGCGAGACCGGGTGTCCCTTTTCGAATGGCGCGCCGAAGCAAGTGACGCCTCGCATCCGGGCAAACAACGAATGGTGGCCGAATCAGCTTGATCTGAAGGTTCTGCACCAGAACTCAGACTTGTCCAACCCAATGGAAAAGTCGTTCCACTACGCCGAGGAATTCATGACGCTCGACCTGGAGGCCGTGATCCAGGACCTGCATGCTTTGATGACCTCGTCGCTGCCCTGGTGGCCGGCAGACTACGGCCATTATGGTCCGTTCTTCATTCGCATGGCCTGGCACAGTGCGGGCACCTACCGCATCAGCGACGGCCGTGGCGGCGCGGGATACGGCACCCAGCGGTTTGCGCCCCTCAACAGCTGGCCCGACAATGCAAACCTGGACAAGGCGCGCCGGCTCCTGTGGCCCATCAAGCAGAAGTATGGGAGGAAGATCTCCTGGGCGGACCTCATGGTGCTCGCCGGGAACGTCGCGCTGGAGTCGATGGGCTTAAAGACCTTCGGCTTCGCGGGTGGCCGCGCGGACGTGTGGGAACCGCAGGAGGATATCGACTGGGGGCCGGAGTCCCAGTGGTTAGGCGATGAGCGCTACAAGGGCGACCGGCAGCTCGACAATCCACTCGGCGCCGTGCAGATGGGTCTCATCTATGTGAACCCGGAAGGTCCGAATGGCCACCCCGATCCGGTGGCAGCGGCGCGCGATATTCGCGAGACTTTCAGCCGCATGGCAATGAACGACTACGAAACGGTTGCGCTGATCGCGGGCGGTCACACATTCGGCAAGGCTCACGGTGCCGCTGAACCGGCCCAGTTTGTGGGTCGCGAACCCGAAGGCGCCGGCATTGAGGAGCAAGGCTTTGGCTGGAGAAACAGCAACGGCAGCGGGAGCGGTTTCGACACCATCACCAGCGGGTTAGAAGGCGCCTGGACCACAAATCCCATCAGGTGGGATAACAACTACTTTGAAAACTTGTTCGGCTTTGAATGGGAACTGGTCAGGAGCCCGGCGGGCGCGAACCAGTGGGCACCCAAGAACGGCGCTGCGGCAGGCACGGTTCCCGATGCCCATGATCCGTCGAAGCGGCACGCTCCAATGATGTTCACGACGGACATCGCGCTCAAGGTCGACCCGAATTATGGACCGATAGCAAAGCGCTTTTTTGAGAACCCGGCGGAGTTCTCGGACGCTTTTGCAAGAGCCTGGTTCAAGCTGACGCACCGGGATATGGGGCCTCTCTCGCGATACCTGGGACCGCTTGTTCCCTCCGAGACCCTGCTCTGGCAAGACCCTGTTCCCACGGGAGATCACCAGCTGATTGACGAGCAGGACATCGCTGCTTTGAAAGCAAGGATGCTCGCATCCAGCCTGCCTGCCTCTGAGCTGGTTCTGGCTGCCTGGGCTTCGGCATCCACGTTCCGAGGTTCTGACAAACGCGGCGGCGCCAATGGAGCGCGTATTCGGCTTATGCCGCAGAAGGACTGGGAAGTGAACCAGCCCGACCGGCTCGCAAAGGTCCTCGACAGCCTGGAGGCGCTACAGAAGGACTTCAACAACTCGCAATCCGGCACGAAGAAGGTATCCCTTGCCGACCTGATTGTTCTGGGCGGCTGCGCCGCGGTTGAGGACGCTGCAAAACGGGGAGGGCACGACATCAACGTTCCGTTCACGCCTGGGCGCACCGATGCATCGCAGGATCAGACCGATATGCACTCCTTCGCAGTTCTCGAGCCGCTCGCTGACGGTTTCCGAAACTATCTGAAGAACGGCCACGGACGGCCGGAAGAGTATTGGCTGGTCGATAAGGCTCAGTTACTAACTCTTACCGCGCCCGAGATGACGGTTCTCGTGGGCGGACTGCGCGTCCTCGATGCCAACTACGATCAGTCGAAGCACGGCGTTTTCACGAACCAACAGGGGACGCTGACCAACGACTTCTTTGTCAACCTGCTGGACATGAATACGAAGTGGCAGCCCTCCACCACGTCCGAAGGTATGTTTGAAGGGCGTGATTTCGTGACAGGCGACGTTAGATGGACCGCCACACGAGTCGATCTCGTCTTCGGTTCTAACTCGCAGCTTAGAGCGATTGCGGAAGCCTACGCTTCCGCCGATTCGCAACACTCATTTGTCAGGGATTTCGTGGCTGCCTGGAACAAGGTGATGAACCTGGATCGCTACGACGTCGGCTAGAGTCGCAAACGCCGGGTATCTCACCGTGAGTAATCCTGGTCGGTTGCGGTGCCTTTTGTTTAATGCCAGTGCAATTTTGGCAGACAGCGACGTACAATCAGAACCTATGGCGACTCTACCAACTCCGCAACCCGAGGAGACAAATCCGGAGCTCACGCTTGTCAGACCGCGCAGTGTGACCGAACAGAGCCCCGGTAATGTCGATAAAATCCGCGACATTCTGTTCGGCAACCAAATGCGCGATTATGAGGCGCGTTTTGGGCGTCTGGAAGAGTCGCTGCAGAAGGAAGCCCGGGATATGCGGGACGCGACTCGGCGGCGCTTCGACAGTCTGGAAGACTATCTGAAGAAGGAACTGGAATCGCTGGAGAGTCGCCTGCGCGCGGAGAGCGAGGAACGTTCCGAGGCCGCGACACGCTTATCGCGCGAGATCCGGGAATTGTCAGAGTCGCTTAACCGGAAGCTGCGCGAGACGCAGGAGTCGGGATCGTCGGCTGAGCGCTCGCTCCGGCGCGACCTGCTGCAGCAGTCGCAGGACCTCAATGACGAGATCCGCTCCAGGATCGACCAGTTGAGCACAATTGTGGACCGGCGCGCGGGCGAACTTCGCAACGACAAGGCGGACCGCTCCTCACTGGCAGCACTGTTCACGGAAGTCGCTTTGCGGCTTAACAACGAGTTCGAAGTTCCGGCACTAAGCGAATAAGTTACCCGACAGACATATACATGTCAGCGGACGCCGTACAGAACGGGCATGCTGGGCCTGACCGTTTCGCCGAACTCAAAGCCATTCTGGTTGAGCCGGAGCGAACTCAGTTGCAGGATCTGCAACGCAGGTTCGACGATTCGTCAGGCCGTGCGGAGGCCGTCAGCCAAATTCTGCCGGAGGCGGTACGGCTGGGTGCGTCCCGGGGCAACCAGCTTCGCAAGGCTCTGCAGCCGACCATCGAGGAGGCGCTGAATCTCTCGGTGAAGCGGAATCCGCGTGCTCTGGCCGAGGCGCTGTTCCCCATCTTCGGGAAGGCTCTGCGCAAGGCGATCGCGGCCGAACTGCAGGCGACTCTGCAGACTCTGGATCACATGCTGGAATCGAGCTTTTCGGCCCGAAGCCTGCGATGGCGGTTAGAGGCGATTCGCACCGGCAAAAGCTATACCGAGATTGTGTTGCTGCGAAGCGCGCTCTACCGCGTGGAGCAGGTCTTCCTGATTCACCGCCAGACAGGGTTGTTGCTGCAGCATGCCGTAGCCGGAGGCGAAACGGTGAAGGATCCGGAAATGGTGTCGGGGATGTTGACGGCCATCCAGGATTTTGTCCGGGATTCGTTCAGCCCCGGTTCCGAAGAACTGGACACGGTGCGTACGGGCGATCTGACGCTCGTGATCGCGTACAGCCCCCATGCCATTCTCGCGGGAGCTGTGCGTGGCGTCGTGCCTCGCGAGCTGAATAATGTTTTCCAGGATGGAGTGGAATCCATCCATGCGTCGCACCTGAAGCAGCTGGTGGACTTCGACGGTGAAACCTCTCGATTCGACGACTGCAGACCGGTGCTGGACCGGTGTCTTCTGGGTCAGGGGGATCGAAAGGAAGGGGCGGTCAGGAGCGGCTGGATGAGCCGGGCACTCCTGTTCGGTATTCCGGCCGTGGTGATTATCCTCATCGCAGGCTGGCTGACGGTGAGAGAACTGGAACAGCGGCGGTGGAACCAGTACATTCGAAGTATCGAGTCACAACCTGGTATTGTTGTAGCGCACGAACGGCGGACCGGCGGCCGGTTCCTGATTCGCGGGCTTCGGGATCCACTGACACGGGACCCGGACGTACTGCTCGCCTCGGCCGGACTGTCCCGAGACGCGGTGGATTCACGATGGGAGACCTACGAATCGTTGCAGCCACAATTTACCAATGAACGAAAATACCTGCGCCTGAAGCAAATACTCGAGAGAAGGCAATTTCGATTTCGGCCAGGGAGTGCGGAAATTCCGCCAGAGATGGACCCGCAACTGGTGGAAATTTCGGGAGACCTGCGTGCTCTTTATGACGCAGCCACCCAAACCGGGCGGAGCGTGCGCGTTGAGGTGCACGGAGATACGGACCCTCTCGGACCTGAGCAACGCAATCTGACGCTGGCGCAGGATCGGGCAAAGGCCGTTGCCGACGGCCTCAGCGTCAAAGGTGTAAGCGATTCGCAACTGGTTCTGCGCGGCCGTGGAGAAGGCCGCTCACCGTGCACGGGTGAGTCGGACCGGGAGCGCGCCGCGTGCCGGAGTGTGTCATTGCGCGTTCTGGAAGGATCCACACCGTGATTCGCAAAAAGATCTGCATGGTTGGACTGTATGGCGTCGGCAAGACCAGCCTCGTTAAGCGGTATGTCGAAAGTATGTTCGATGAGCGTTATCACACGACAATTGGAGTGAAAATCGACAAAAAAGACGTCGTTGTGGAAAGAACCCCGGTCAGCCTCGCGATCTGGGATATGGCGGGAGAAGACGAGATCTCACAGGTCAAGGTCTCGCATCTGCGCGGCGCGTCGGGTTATCTGCTGGTGGTAGACGGATGCCGCAGGTCGAGTCTGGACAAAGCGCTGGAGCTTCGCGCGAGGATCGAGCAGCAACTGGGACCGCTGCCGTTCATGCTTGTCATCAACAAGGCCGATCTGAAGCATCAGTGGGAGATTGACGCCGCGGACTTCGAGCGGATCTACAAAGAGGGGTGCAGTTTCATGGAGGCGAGCGCGAGGACAGGCAACGCAGTGGAAGCCGCGTTCGTTGGTCTTACCAGAAGCATACTGACCGCTGGCGGCGCCGCCAGAGGTACCGCGGACGGCGATGACGACTAGTTCAGGCCATCGACTACTTGCTGCGCTGGGAATCGCCGTCTTCGAGCGTATGGCGCCAGGAGAGTTCGCCCTTGTCGGTTCGAGCCCGGAATGGATCACGGGCCTGACCAGCGGAAATTCTGCGCCGCTGGAGGACATTTTTCCGTTTCTCGAGGTTTTTGTCCCGGACGCGGAAGAGCACTGGGGTGCGGGAAACTGTGGCCCGCTGTATTCGGATGTATGGACACAGGCAATCGGGAATGCCGGGGATCATCATCTTCGTGCTGTTGCCGTTACCCTCGACGAGCGTCCGATCCTCGCGGTGGAACGGCCCGAGGGCATGTACGGCGAGACCCTGACGCTGCTGCAGCATGCGCACGACACATCGCTGGAGCGGGATGAAGTCCGCAAGCTGACCATAGCGCTGGAACGGGCCACGCAGGCCAAGAGTGAGTTTCTGGCTCGCATGAGTCATGAGATCAGGACGCCCCTTAATGCAATTCTCGGGATGGCGAGCCTGCTGTCGGAGACGGACCTGTCGCCCGAACAGCACGAATATGTGCGCATTTTTCAGCGAGGTGGTGACCATTTACTCGATTTAATCAACGATATTCTGGACCTGACGAAAGTGGAATCCGGGCATATCGAACTCGAAAAGGCGGAGTTCGACGTAGTTGAGGTGTTCGAGAAAGCGGTGGAGATTGCCGCGGTCAAGGCTCACGCAAAGCGACTGGAGCTGTTCTGGCGCATCCGGCCTGGCGTACCGGAGCGACTCATCGGAGATGCCGACAAGTTGCGGCAAATCATAATCAACCTGGTCGGCAACGCTGTGAAGTTCACCGCCAGGGGAGAAGTCTCGATTTCCGTAGAGCCTGACCCGGAGAGCGCTGAACCTGGAACTCTTCGGTTCATCGTTACCGACACTGGCATTGGAATAGCCGCGGACAGGCTGGAGCAAGTCTTTGAAGCGTTCACGCAGGCGGATTCCTCCACGACACGGAACTATGGAGGCACGGGTCTCGGGCTTGCGATTTCACGGAAGTTCGTCGAGCTTATGGGTGGACGGATCTGGATCACCAGCCAGCTCGGCGTCGGCAGCTCGTTTCATTTCACGGCTCGCTTCGGAGTGGGCAGCGGAGCGGAAGTCCCTCCACCAGAAATGAAAGGCGCGCTGGTGCTGGTGGCGGACGATCATGACGGCCACCGTACTTCTGTGGTGGAAATGCTCGCTAACTGGGGCGCGGTGACGGTGGAGGCGCGCAACGGCGCCGAAGCGGTCGCGCTGCTCTCATCGGGGCGGATGTTCGATCTTGCGCTGGTCGACGCGCAACTGCCGCTCAACGATGGGCTGGAACTGGCAGCGGTGGCGCGGCGGAACAGATGCACAAAGAAACTGTTGCTGATGGTTTCCACCGATCAGGCTTCTGTAGCTTCGCGAGCAAGCGAGATTGGCGTCCGGTCCCTGCTTAAGCCGTTGCGCCGGTCCGAATTGCTCGATTCCGTGCGCACCCCTGCAAGAACCGAGCACGCGGCTGCGAAGAAGGGTGTTCCGCGGCTTCAGGATATCCGGATATTGCTCGCCGACGATTCCGATGACAACCGCTTCCTGATTCGGAATTATCTGCGCGGCACCGGATGCGTGCTGGAAGAGGTCGCAAACGGGGCCGAAGCGCTCGCGTGTTTCGAATCGTCGAGCTACGATATCGTCCTCATTGATGTGCAAATGCCGGTGATGGACGGGTATACCGCAACACGGCGGATGAGGGTGCGGGAAAGGGATCTGGGGGCGCAGCGAACGCCAATTTTGGCCCTGACCGCGCATGCGATGAAGGAAGACGTCCGGAAGAGCGCGGATGCGGGGTGTGACGGGCACGTAGTCAAGCCCTTATCCAAAGAGACCCTGTTTCAAGTGCTTTCGAACTGGGTGGCGCGTGAGGATGTTTCGGAGACTTCGGCTGCCGCGGTGGGCAGCATCGGGGTGGACCCGGCGCTGGCCGACGTGGTGCCGGAGTATCTGGCCCGTCGGCGCCGCGATGTGCCGGCAATCTTGACCTCACTGGGCTTTGCCGATTATGATTCGATCCGGGTATTGGGCCACAACATGAAGGGATCCGGTGGTGGGTATGGTTTTCCGGTGCTCAGTGAGATCGGAGCCAGAATCGAGAAAGCGGCGCTTGCCAGAGATCCCGCCGCTGTCCGTGGTCAAATTAACGAACTGGCGCTGTACCTGGACACCCTGAACCGGGGAAGCGGAACGACGGAGAAGATGAAATGAGAGTGAAGTTCTGGGGCACGCGAGGATCCATTGCCACACCGGGTCCTGGAACTGTCCATTTCGGCGGTAATACATCCTGCGTCGAGGTGACTACCGACGCCGGAGTTCGATTCATTCTCGATTGTGGAACCGGGGCGCGCCTGCTGGGTCTGCACCTGATGGCGAATTGCCCGAAGCCGCTGCAGGGCAATTTGCTTCTCAGTCACACTCACTGGGATCACATTCAGGGCTTTCCATTCTTTGTTCCATTATTCGTGCCTGGAAATCGCTTTTCCGTATACGCCCCGCAGGGCGCCGGAGCCTCTCTTGGGGATGTACTCTCAGGTCAGATGGAATTCACGTACTTCCCGGTGGAACTGAGTCAGCTTCCCGCCCAGTTGCAGTATGTGGATCTGCCTGAGGGGATCCACGAAATCGACGGCGTCCGCGTGCTGGCGCAGTTCCTCAACCATCCGGCTGTTGCTCTCGGTTACCGCATTCAGTGCGGCAACGCCAGCGTGGTATACCTTTGCGATCACGAGCCGTTTTCGGAAACGCTGTGGCGTTCCGATGCCGAACCAGGCAAGCTGGACTCGATTCTCCACGCGGGGGATCGCAGGCACGCGCAGTTCATGGCCTGTGCGGATCTGGTGATCCACGATGCGCAGTACACTCCCGACGAATACCCGACGAAGAAGAACTGGGGCCACAGCACATACGAGTACGCTGTCGAGATGGCGGCGCTGGCGGGAGTGAAGCGCCTGGCACTGATGCATCACGATCCCGGCCACGATGACGCGTTCATCCAGGGCATTGAGGACGCGGCACGTGAGGTGGCCCGCCGCCGAGGATCGTCGATGGAAGTATTTTGCGCCGTCGAAGGCGCGGAGATTCTGCTGCGGCCCACGGAGCAGCCAACGGATTCCCATATTGTGCTCAAGGGTTCGGGCGCAATTGGACACACCCGCATTCTGGTGGCGGACGACGATCCGGATGTGCGACTCCTGGTAAGGCGCGCGCTCGGCGGCAACGATTACGAAATAAGGGAAGCGGGCAACGGCCTCGAAGCGCTGAAGTCGATCGACGCGAATCCGCCCGATCTGGTGATTCTCGATGTCCTGATGCCAGGAATAGACGGTCTTCAGGTGCTGAAAAAGATGCGGAGTAATCCGCAAACGGCACAGATTCCGGTGATCATTCTCACTTCGATGACGGACGAAACCACCACAAGAGACGGGTTCGACACCGGTGCTGCCGATTTTCTGACAAAGCCGTTTTCCATACCGCAGCTCGCCACGCGGGTAAAGGTATGTCTGGCGCGCCGGGCGGAGACCAGATAACAGTCGGCAGACGCGGCCACCTGCCCGGGACGAAGGCTGATTCCTGGAAAAGTGTGCCCTAAATCGGAGTGGAATACCGCCTGAAAGCGGCAGAAATTTGCAAAACCGGCATTTGCCAGTTTTTCCTAATTGACGCAGCACATTCTCTGTGCCATTCTCGATCCGATGTCCGGACCACGAAGGATCGCATACCGAGTTGGGCTGGGCGCGGCCGTGAGCCTGCTGGTCGCGCTTACGGTTGGCATCCTTACATGGGTAACGTACCTGAACACCCGGGATGCGGTCCTGAAACTGACTGCCAACCGGGTTGACGACCTGCTTAACGGACTCAGCGCGCGAGTGGAGAACCACGTGCTTCGCGCCGTCCCTTCGGTAGAACTCGCCCACTCCGTCGCGGCGAATGCGGTTGACAGTGTCAGCCCAGATGTTCTGGCCCGCCATTTCACGTTCGTGCTACAGGCAAATCCCGGCTTCTCCTGGGCCAGCTACTCCGACCAGAATGGCCGTTTTACCGGTGCCTATCGAACGAATTCGGGACGGCTGCGCGTAAGTCTGAGCACCATCCGCAACGGCCGGGGCGAGTTACGTGAGTACTCAGTCGATCCGACGGGCAAATGGACGTTGGTGGAGCACGACACAAACTACGACTACGACCCCCGTCTCGATAAGTTCTACGCCGCGGCAATCTCCGCACGGGAGCGGGTATGGGTGGGGCCCTACGTCTTGTACGATGAGGGGCTTCCGGGTATCACCTGTGCCAGGCCCCTGTTCAGTGCGGACGGGAGTCCTCTTGGTGTGTTCACGGTTGACTTCGATCTGCCAGTGCTTTCACGCTTTGTCGCTGACTTGCGCTTCGGGGAATCCGGCCGTGTTTTCATCCTCACGCGCGACGGCCATGTCGTGGCACACCCTCTGCTCCGCCTGACTCCGATGCCCCGGCAGGGTGGAAAAGGTCCGCTTCCCACCACTTCTGAGGTCAACGATCCGTTGCTTCAGGCGTTTGTAAAGTCACGTGTCACAGGCGCTGCGCCGGATGGCCAGAGCATCGTGGATCTGGACGGCACGGAGTACATCGCAGCGCGCAAAGAGATCAAACTGGACAACGGGCTGACCTGGATTCTGGGAGCCGTTGCGCCGGCCGATGACTTCCTCTGGGTGGTTAAGCGCAATCGTGACCTGGCGATTCTCATGGTTGCTGCAGGCGTGATCAGTGGCGTTATTCTTGCCATGCTGCTCGCCAGGAGAATCACGTCGCCACTGACGATGATCGCAGCCGAGATGCAGGATGTCGGAACGTTCCAGCTTGAGGACAGGCCGCCGCTCAACACGCGCTTTCGCGAAGTGGCGATGATGGACAGATCGCTGAACAACATGAAACGAGGGCTGCGATCGTTTGCCTATTACGTGCCAACAGGTCTGGTTCGATCTGTACTCGAGTCTGGGCACGAAGTGACGCTTGCCGGCGAAACGCGCGAAATGACCGTCTACTTCTCCGATATCGAATCTTTTACAACGAAGGCCGAAGCGTTAACTCCGGAGGAACTCGTCAGAAACCTGAGTGATTACCTGGATGAGATGACGCGAATCGTCACGGCTTGCGATGGCACCATCGACAAATTCATCGGTGACGCGATTATGGCGTTCTGGGGCGCTCCGGCCGATGTGCCGAATCATGCGGCTCGAGCCTGCGAAACTGCGCTTCGCTCTCAGCGTCGGCTTGCGGAGTTGCGTGCTTCCGCCACTGAGCCGTGGCTCGCAGACCTTCACGCCCGCATTGGTATCGCGACGGGACAAATGCTGGTTGGCAACATCGGCAGCCGCGACCGCTACAACTATACGGTGATGGGAGATACCGTCAACCTGGCGTCGCGGCTGGAGAGCCTGGGCAAGCAATACGGTACGGAGAGTCTGATCAGCGAGGATACCTTTGAGGCGGCAAAGGCACACGTGATAGCAAGGCCGGTCGACCTGGTGCGCGTGAAGGGGAGGCTTCACGGCGTTTGGGTGTATGAACTTCTCTGTCTTGCATCGGAAGAAGATCCAACGGCCCGTGCACTCGCGCGCATTTGCACCGAGGCATTCGTGGCCTATCGCTCCCGAGACTTTCAGGGAGCGGCGCAGTTGTTTGAGCAAGCGCTCACGCTTAGGCCGGGCGACCTTGCCGTTGCGGTCTTGCGCGACCGCTCGCTCCACTTCACCCAGTCTTCTCCGCCAGCCGACTGGAACGGGGCGTACGTCGCTGTTGCGAAGTGAGCGCCGCGGCCATTATGCGACGCTTACGCTATGGTGGCGAACAACGTTGCTGGTTCGTAGTTCAGATTGGGCCCAAGCCATCGTTCCACCTCGGCCATCGACATGCCCTTCCGCTCGGCGTAATCGGCAACCTGATCCTGTTCGATCTTTCCCAGGCTGAAATATTGCGACTGCGGATGCGCGAAATAGAGTCCGCTCACGCTGGATCCGGGCCACATTGCATAGGACTCCGTGATCAGCATCCCGGTATGATTCTGAACGTCGAGCAGGCGCCACAACGCCCCCTTTTCCGTATGGTCAGGGCATGCCGGATAGCCCGGAGCAGGTCGAATTCCGCGATATTTTTCGCGAATCAGATCGTCAGGGCTCAGGCTTTCGTCGAGGCCATAGCCCCATTCGTCACGCGCCTGCTTGTGCAGGCATTCGGCGAACGCCTCGGCAAGTCGATCCGCCAGCGCTTCAGCCATAATCGCGTTGTAATCGTCGTGCTCAGCCCGGAAACGTTCGCACAGTTGCTTCAGTCCGATACCGGCCGTAACGGCGAAAGCGCCGATGTGATCGGGCAGTCCGGTCCCCCTGGGAGCAATAAAATCGACGAGCGACCGACACGGTTTGGTGTCCTCCCGGCTGGCCTGCTGCCGCAGGAAACAAAAGCGCTCGAGTACCCGCGACCTCGTGGCGTCCGCATAGAGTTCTACATCATCGCCTGTCGCGTTGGCCGGGAACAGCCCATAAACTCCGCGCGCTTCAATCAGTTGTCCTTCAATGATGCGGTCCAGAAGCGCATTGCCTTCTTCGAACAGTTGACGAGCCTGCGAACCGTACGCTTCATGGTCGAAGATCCGCGGATAGAGACCTTTCAGTCCCCATGTATGGAAGAACGGAGACCAGTCAATGAATTTGCGCAACGTCTCGAGCGGGAAATTGTTGAGCGCGCGCAGACCGGTAAACGAAGGCGAGGGTATGTCTTCAGACCGCCATTCTACCGGCGTTCGGCGGTCGCGTGCGGTGTGGATTGAGACTGACTTCTGCTTCGGTGAGGCGTGCGATTTGCGGAGCGCTTCATATTCAGCGTAATGCTGCGCGACAAAGCCAGCCTTGCCATCGTCGCTGAGAAGACTGGTAGTGACGGGGACCGCGCGGCTGGCATCCAGAACGTGAACGACCGGCCCGCTGTAATGGGGCGCGATCTTGATTGCGGTATGAGCACGGCTGGTGGTGGCACCGCCGATCAGCAGTGGCAGCTTAAAACCTTGCCTTTCCATTTCACGTGCCACATGGACCATCTCGTCGAGCGATGGCGTAATCAGTCCGCTTAGTCCAATGAGGTCGGCCTTTTCAGCCCGTGCGCGTTCGAGGATCTTCTCACAGGGCACCATGACGCCCATGTCCACAACCTCGTAGTTATTGCAGGCAAGCACCACGCCCACAATGTTCTTGCCGATGTCGTGAACGTCGCCCTTCACCGTAGCAAGTACGATCTTGCCCTGCGCCTTCACCACGTGTCCGGCGGCGGCAAGCGCTGCTTTCTCTTCCTCCATAAACGGTGTCAGATAAGCCACCGCTTTCTTCATCACGCGAGCGGACTTAACCACCTGCGGCAGAAACATCTTGCCAGCTCCGAACAGGTCGCCCACCACACTCATCCCGTCCATCAGCGGTCCTTCGATGACAAGGAGCGGACGGCCCAGCTTGGCGCGCGCTTCCTCGGTATCGATGTCGATGTAGTTGTCGATGCCCTTAACAAGCGCGTGAGAAAGCCGTTCCTCTACCGTACCGTTCCGCCACTCTTCGGCCCTCTTTTCCGTGGTCGCCGCACCGGCGCCGGCGGTCTTCAGCATCTCGCCGTGTTCCACCAGCCGTTCGGTGGCATCCGGCCGTCGATTGAGGAGTACATCCTCAACCAGGACCTTGAGTTCCGGCTCGATCTCTTCGTAGACCTCGAGCATTCCGGCATTCACGATGCCCATGTCCATGCCCGCGCCGATCGCGTGATAGAGAAATGCCGAGTGCATTGCCTCGCGGACTTTGTTGTTGCCACGAAAGCTGAATGAGATGTTAGACACGCCGCCGCTGACCTTTGCATGCGGCAGGTTGGCCTTGATCCAGCGGGTCGCGTTTATGAAATCGAGCGCGTAATTGTTGTGCTCCTCCATGCCGGTGGCGACGGTGAGGATATTCGGATCGAAAATGATGTCTTCCGGCGGGAATCCGATTTGGTCGACGAGAATCCGGTAGGCCCGTTCGCAGATGCGAGTCTTGTCCTCGTACGTCGCGGCCTGACCCTGCTCGTCAAACGCCATCACAACGACGGCTGCTCCGTACTTGCGCACGGTGGCGGCATTCTGGCGGAACTTGTCTTCCCCTTCTTTGAGCGAAACCGAGTTGACAATGCCCTTACCCTGCAGGCATTTCAGGCCAGCCTCGATAACC
Source organism: Bryobacteraceae bacterium (assembly GCA_034408745.1). Lineage (GTDB taxonomy): Bacteria > Acidobacteriota > Terriglobia > Bryobacterales > Bryobacteraceae > JAWXCM01. The sequence continues at coordinate 1,938 of JAWXCM010000059.1, read as the reverse complement.
TCCCACCTGGAAGAATCCACCATGAACGGGACCTTGGCCACCTCGGGTTCGGTACCGAGCAACTGCAGGAATCGCGTCATGGCCGCGACGCCGTCAATCATCCCTTCATCCATGCAAATGTCGATAACGTTGGCGCCGTTCTCAACCTGCTGTCGAGCGACGCTGACCGCCTCTTCGAACTTGCCCTCTTTTGCAAGTTTGGCGAATTTGGGCGATCCGGCAACATTCGTCCGCTCGCCGATCATGATGTAGACGCCGTCCTGCTGTGTGAAGGGCTGAGATCCGGAGAGGCGCAATGGACGGTAGCCGTCTCCCGGCACGCTGACGCTCACCGACGTTACGGGCTTTCGGATTTCGCGTGGGTGACGGCCGTCGAGAGCTTTGGCAATCGCGCGAATGTGTTCCGGCGTATTGCCGCAGCATCCTCCCGCGATGTTGATCAGGCCACCCGCGGCGAACTCGTCGAGGTAGCGAGCCATGTCGGCAGGCTCCAGGTCGAAGCCGGTAGGCGTCAGCGGATTCGGGAGGCCCGCATTCGGGTAACAGGAAATTGCAGCAGACGACTTTTCGGCCAGTTCCGCCAGGAACGGGTACATCATGTCCGGGCCGAGCGAGCAGTTGAGGCCCACTGACAGCGGCTTCACGTGCTGCACAGCGTTCCAGTAAGCCTCGATGGTCTGGGCCGAGATCATGGTTTCGCCGCCGCGCCCGACCGCCGCCGAGATCATGACCGGCAGTTCCCTGCCATCCTGATCGAAGACTTCACGGATAGCGACCAGAGCGGCCTTGGCGTTTAGCGAGTCGAAGATTGTCTCCACCAGAAGCAGGTCCGATCCGCCGCTGATCAGAGCGCGGATCTGCTCCATGTAGGCGGTTTTCACCTGATCGAACGTGACGACACGAAAGCCGGCGTCGTCCGCATCCGGGGAATTCGAAAGCGAAACGGTAAGAGGCCCAATGGCGCCGGCAACGAAGCGCTGGCGGCCGGTGGCGGTTCCGACGCGGTCAGCCCATTCGCGGCACTGGCGCGCGGACTGCTCGTTGATTTCCCAGGCGAGGTTCTGCAGAAATCGATCTTCGATAACCCTCTGATAGAAGGCCGGATCTTTGCGGCCGCCGTGTTCGCGAGGATCGTCCACGAAGAACTCACTCTGCGTGATCGTGGTGGCGCCGAAGGTATTGGTCTCGATGATGTCCGCTCCGGCTTCAAGAAACCGCCGGTGGATGTCACAAATCATGCTCGGCTGAGTCAGCGAAAAGATGTCGCCATTGTTCAGCAAATCCTTACGTGAGTCCTTGAATCGTTCACCTCGGATATCGGCTTCGGTCATGCCGTAAGTCCGGATGGTTGTGCCCATCGCGCCATCAATGATGGCAATTCGCTGTTCGAGGATCTTCTGTAAAGGGTGGTGATGAGCTTCTGTCATGTCTGCCTGGCGCGTGTGTCTCAAGTCGGCGTCAAGCCGATTGCCGAATTGATAAACCTTCAGTGGGAGCGTGCGGAGCACGGATCCCGCTTATCTATAATAGCGGGAGCGCATTAGCTGGAACAGGAGACGCAGGTTCTGTAACCGTCGACCGCGGATGTCGACTGGGCAGGCAGGCAGACATGGCAGATCGACCCGGCACGAATCGCCAAACCCGGATCAGGCAAAACCCCATCGCCGGAGGTAAAATCCCGTGGATGGACGGTTCTTCAAAGCTGCACCAGCAGGAAGGCACAAAGCAAACCCGGGAAGAGCATTCCCGGGTTTTGGTGCCGAGCGCGCCGAAGCCAGCCCTCAAGGACGACTCAACTTTCTACTTTGCCTTGACAGGCGGCCGGGGTTTCAGAACAGCACTTTCAGGCCGAACTGAATCACGCGCGGAAGCCTTGAGATCGCCGACACCTGCCCGAACGCTCCCGATGTCGGAGTGGTGTTCGGCGCCGCGAATTGT
>JAWXCM010000058.1:0-9550 GCA_034408745.1 Bryobacteraceae bacterium | reverse complement strand
CTGAGCCAGTTGGGCTCTCAGTTCAAAGTACATCCTATTCAGATCGCCAAGTGGCGGAAGCTGGCGCAGGACCAGATGCCGGAACTCTTCGTCGATGGCGGCGTAAATCGGGCGAGTCTGTATTACACGCCGTTGGGATTCGGGTTTTGGCCTGGATCTGATCCAGCGCGGGCCTGAAGACCGGAGCGGGTCCCTTTCGCTGTACCATTGCAGGGCAACATATGCCGCCGGTTTCGGTGGTTCCGCACGCATCCTCGCTCCTCAGGACCTGCCGAACACACGCCGCGTCGCACTGTCGCGCGGTTGCACCGGCATGTTCAGGCCGGTCTCATGCGGAGGATCTTGTGCACCAGCAAACTTGTGGTGGGAGCAGAATGGCGTGATGTATCAGATTCAGATCAAGCTGAGAAGCGATTCCGCCGAAAAAGAACAGGAGAAAATCCTTGTCAAAACGGCGAACTCATCCATCACCGCTCGGCAGCAATGAAGCAGCGCAACGGGACAAAACAGAAGAGTGCTGGCGGAGGAAGAGGGATTCGAACCCCCGTACGAGTCTCCCCGTAAACGGTTTTCAAGACCGCCGGTTTCAACCGCTCACCCATTCCTCCGGCTGATTATGAGAGTAACAAACCTCGACGCATGAGGTGGGCTGAGCGGCTGGCGACACTGTCGAGCGCCAGCTGACGACCACAAAAGGAAAAACGCCGGGCGACCCGAAGGTCATTCCCGGCGTTTCGCCTTTCCACTACGCCCGAGGCCTTAGAACTCCAGCCGGAGTCCCATCGTGATGAGGCGCGCACCGTTCTGAGGACCGGTGGGACGCCCGAAGTTTGCATTACCAACCGTACCGACCACGCCGCCGAAGTTCGTCCGGTTGAACATGTTGAAAGCATCGGCGCGGTACGTCAGCGTGACCGGACTCTTGTCGGCTCCGAACAGAACCGTGCGCTTCACGATCGAGATATTCTCGGTGAACACAGCAGGCTGGCGGAAGTCGTTGTGGTAGAACGCCGCGTTCCCGAGCGTGAACGCCGGGGTGACCCGGAACGCCGCCGGATTGAACCAGCGAGTGTTCGGGTTGTTCGGATCCAGCGTCGTCCGGTCGATGCCGGTGCGAATCGAACCCGAGCCGACCGTCGCCTTCGTGACAGGCGAGAACAGCACGCCGTTACCCAGCGGATTGCCCGGGGTGTTCAGCCAGATCAGCGTGCCCTTGCGATAGACGTCCGCGGTCGAGATGGTCCATCCGCCGACCAGTCTGCTGATCACGGGATTGTTCCCGTTGAGGAACTTGTGCCCCTTGCCGAACGGCAGTTCGAATGTAGCGAGCACGTTGAACACATGCGGAACGTCGAAGTTCGTGAAGCTCTTCGAATCCCTCAGGTTGTTGAAATCCTGCGGCGTGGCGCCGGGGCTGCCGATCTGACCGAAGACCTGGCGGAAATGGCCCATGCCCAGGCTCTTCGACCACGTATAGTTGGCCTGCAGCTGGAACGTGCCGAAACGGCGTTCCACCTTGGCCTGGAGCGCATCGTACCAGCTCTTTCCCCAGCCTGCGAACAGGCTCTGGACGGTGAGGTACTGCGGATACGGACGCAACGACTGAGCCACGCTCTGGCTCGCCGGGAATCCGGCGAACGGAGCAACGAAGCCGGCCTCGCGGGCAGCCGGTGAATCGATGCGCTGTGACAGCAGGCTTCCGCGGCTGAGCAGGCTTGTGGGCAACTGATTCAGATCCACCGTTGAATTGAGGCGGGTACCGCGATTGCCCTGGTATGCGATGTCGATCAGGTACTGCCTAAACTCATGCTGAAGGTTCGCGGACCAGTTGTAGATGCGGCCCGGCTGACCTGCCGTCGGTCCCTGATACTGAACGGTCTGAAAATTCACGATCGTCGGATCGATGATCGGAGGAGGACGGTAGCCGGGCTGTACGGGAATGCCGGCGTCCCAGTTGATCACTGCGTTCTGACCATCGCTGATCAGGTTGTTTGTACCCGCGAAGCCGGCACGGCATCCGCAACCGCCGCTCGACAGGCCCTGATAATAGACGGCCCATCCACCGCGGAACACGGTCTTCGATGCGATCTGCCAGGCGAATCCGAGGCGCGGTCCGATGTTCGACCAGTCGTTCGGGTAAAAGCGCTTCCTGCCGTTGCGGCCGGGACCGGTGCCCGAGAACACAAGCGCGCCAGGACGTCCACCGGCAGCCGGGTTCGGAACGTTGATGTCTACGTGCGAGTACCCGTTGCCGCCCGGCACGTGCCAGCCGATCGGCACTTCATACCGGACGCCGAGGTTGAGCGTCAGCCGGGGATGGATGCGCCAGTTGTCCTGGAAGTAAACCGACGTGTCGTAGTACTTGGTCGTGTCGAAGAGCACGGGCGGAACCACGTTGCTCGCCTGATCGACTGCGCCCAGAAGGAAGCTGGCAAACTCGTGGCCCGTGCTGGCCTGTCCCAGCAGACCGGTCTGAGCACGGTTAAACACATAGGTGCCATTGGTGCCGGCAAGGTCGAGGCCAAGCGTATCGAATCTCCTCCACGCCCCGCCGAACTTAAACTCGTGCTTCCCGCTCAGCCGAGTGTAGCCCTGCGAAACCTGCCACTGCTTGTTGAACTGCGCGCCGTTGCCGACCTTGCCGTCCTGCACGCCATAGGGCGTCAGGCCCGCCGCGCCGCTGAACTGAACCCGCGGAAGGGCGTCGGAATCGCCGCTCAGGCCGAAGCCGAGGGAGCTGCCAAAGCCTTTCTGGTTGGGGTTGTCCCACGTTTGACGCGTCTTGGAATACGAGAACGTCGTGTGCATCAACATCGTCGGCGAGAGATTCCAGTCGTGGTTGACGCGGTAGTTGAACGGCTTCTGGCTGTTCAGCAAGCCCTGGCCGATAGGCCCCGTGAACGATGCCACCCCGTTGTCGTTCTGCACTTCATTGTTGTAGAAGAACGAAACACGGTTGTTATCGGTAATCGCATGATCGAACTTCAGGCTCCAGATATAACGATCAAACGCATTGGAATTAACAAAGTTGTAGTTACCCGCAAGGCGCGGAACGTTGGGGTCGGGAATCAGCGGGAGAACCGCTCGCGACCGGGCGCTGAACCGGTTCTGAGGAATCGTGTTGCCCGCGAAAGGCTGCCGCGTCGTCGGATCATAAATGATCGGAACGCCGGCTTCGCTGAAGTTGCCTTGCTTCATCGCCGCGGTCGGTACCGTCAGGATCGGGAATCCCAGCGAAACCGGGCGAATGTCTTTCGTGTAGGTAAAAAACCAGAACGACTTGTTGCGGCCGTCATAGATCTTCGGCAGCCATACGGGACCGCCGAGAGCCCCACCGGTTTCGTTGAACCGCTCCTTGGGACGAAAGCTGGTAGCGGGATTCGTGCTCGCGTTGCGCTGCCACGCGTTAGCATTCCAGATGTCGCGGCGCATGTTGTGGTAAGCCGCGCCGTGCAACGCGTTTGTGCCCGACTTGGAAACGTAGATCTCGATGCCACCGCCCACTCTGCCGTATTCCGCCGAGTAGTTGCTCTGCAGCATGCGGAATTCACCGAACATCTCGGCCGAGGGGAAATTGAAGACGGCGCTCGACTCAACGTTGAGAGCGCTGCCGCCGTCGATAAGCACTTCCTGTGCGCGACCTCCGGAACCGGACACGCTCTGCTCGCCGTTGTTGGTAACCCCGGGCATGTAGTTTACGAAAGCCCGAGGGTTGCGGATGCCGCCGGAAAACAACGGCAGATTTTCCATGAATCTGGTGGAAAGGCTCTGCCCGCGCTCGACTGTTGTCGTTTCCAGCAACGGAGTCGCCGCCGACACAGAGATCGTTTGTTGAACGTCTCCCACTTCGAGCCGCGTGTCCATGGCGAGACGCTGAGCAATACGTATCTCGATGTCGCCGCGACTGACTTTCTTAAAACCTGGTTTCTCCAGAGTTATGGTGTAAATGCCGGTGCTCAGCGTCGGAAAAACGTAGATTCCGGCGTCCGAACTCTCGGTCTTGTATTCCTGTCCGGTGGCGTCGTTTTTGGCCACCAACTTCGCCCCAGGTACAGCCGCTCCGTTTGGATCGGAAACCTGTCCGCCGAGCGAACCGGTCGAGACCTGTGACCATGCGAGGCTTGACGCGATGAGCGCGAACAACATAGTACGCATTCTGTTCATAATGTCCTCATAGAAGATTGGCTGTCAGCGTAACATACGTCTGACTATGCTGGACCCCTTGTTTTACACGCGGGTAGTCGAGCCCCCCTGACGTGGATTCACGCAGTATAGCTGGAAACCGCCTGGCTCGCAAACTAGTTTCCTGCCTGTAAACGACTGGTACTCTGGACCAATGCGTTGGTTAGCTCTGTTGCCGGCACTGCTGTTGAGTGCCGAAGCGCAAACGTGGTCGCTCTATGTCTGCATGGCCACCACGAAGGATTACGTGGTTGGTGCGAAGCTTCTGCCCAGCGGCGTATTTCGCCGCGCCGGTGCCAGTGACTGGCGACAATCCGGTCATCCGAACCCCTTCACCTTCTCTCTCGACTACGACCGCCGGGACCCCTCGAAACTCTACCTCGCGGCAGGTAACGGCCTGATCGCACTGACACCTGATCAGCCAGCGTGGCGTGTGCTCACCAGCGGCGACGTCACAGAGATGCGCGATGTAGCCGTGTCACCAGATGGCGCCATCTACTACGCTTACGTCCGCGGCGTTCGCGTCAGCAGAGACGCCGGTCGAACATGGAGCGACATCGGCGCCACACTCCCGAACCGCTACACCGAGGTCATTCGCGTCGACCGCGATCACCGCGGCGTTCTCCTCGCCGGTACCGTGGACGGCATCTGGCGCAGCGACAACGATGGAGCCTCCTGGGCGAGAGCCGGAGTGGCAGGGTTCAGCATCATGGACATCGAGCAGTCGCCCCACGACCCCTGTCACTGGATGGTGACAACCGAACGCGGTGGAATCTTCTCATCAGGAGATTGTGGTAAGACATTCGAGGCACTCGGGCGCCTCGCGGTTGACCGCGTACTCTACGACGTCGCGTTCGATCCCACAACACCCGGGCGTGTCGCCGTTGCAGGATGGGGCCTCGGCGTCGCCATCTCAGACGACAACGGGAAGACGTGGACGAAGCGCAACGCCACGCTGCCCAGCGATGAAGTGTGGAGCGTTGCGTTCGATCCTGGGAAGAAAGGCCGGCTCTTCGCCGGAGTACACGAACAGGCAATGTATGTCAGTGAAGATGGCGGTCTGACCTGGAAGCCCGACGGGCTCGAGGGCACCGTGATTACTCGAATGAAGTTCGTTCCGTCGGAGGCTGGCAAGTGAGGCGCTTGACTGGTGCGTTGTTGCTGTGTTCCATCGCAATGCAGGCGGCCGGAACATTCGCCGACCGCAAGCAGTTCATCGTCGATGGATGGGCACATCCCAAATCCCCGGGCGACCCCGGCTACGGAACCATTGCGGCAAAACTGTACCTGCGTGAGGACCCCGCATGGTGCTCGAAGCGTCTGCTTGAAATGCTCGCCGCCAAACCATCGGGCGACATGTTCTGGATGTTCCCCGTCACCTCCATCGCGTACCTCGACCAGGGCCAGCTTACCGAACGCGCTCGTAAAGCGCTGCGCGACGCGTGGCGCACCTACGCACCGTATCGCGGCGACACGGAGAACCACTGGCTGCTCTACTACACTTGCCTCTACCTGATGGCGCAGATGTACCCCGGCGAAAGTGGAGATCAGTGGTTCACAGGCAAGTCCTCGGAAGAGAACCTCCTCGAAGCGAAAGACTGGATTGAATCCTGGGTGAAGCTCACCACCACGCGTGGGCAGGGCGAGTACGACTGCATGCATTACATGGGCGTCTACCAGTTGCCGATGTCGTATCTGTCGGCCTGGGCGAAGGACCCGCAGATGAAGCAGCGGGCCACCATGATGATCGAGTACCTGATGGCGGACTACGCCGCTGAGAACCTCAACGGCCTGTACGTCGGTTCGCACGCGCGCACCGACGACAAGATGGTGGTAGAAAAACAGGCGGCCGTTTCCAGCGACTTCGGCTGGCTCTGGTTCGACCTCGGCCACCCGCAAAGTTCACCCGGTCCCTACGTGCTCTACTATCTCCTCGCGCGAGCCTATGAGCCGCCCGAGATTATCCGCCGCATCGGAACGGATCGCTCTCAGCCGTACACGCACTACGAGAAGAAGCGCACGCGCAATCGCTGGCGCTTTGCCGACGAACTGCACGGACCCGTCTACAAGACAACGTACGTGCGCAAAGAGTACGCCCTCAGCTCCGACCAGGGCGGGGTACTGCAGCCCATCCAGCAGCACTCGTGGGACGTGACATGGTCCCCCGCCGATGCGCGCGGAAAGCAACCCACGTTCTTCACGATGAATCCGCATTCGTCCCTGCACGAACTGCAGACGTACTTCGTCTTCGGCCCCGACTTCGGAAACGAAGCGGTGGTGCGCTCCAAGAAGACATACGACTCGCCAGACAAGCTGCTGGGAGGCTCACCATACGAGAAGATCTTCCAGGATCAGGACGCGCTCATCGCTCTCTACGACATCCCCCGCGAGCAGCGATTCACGCACGTGAACGGCTTCTTCTCGAAAGACCTCAGCGAGACGGTCGAAGACAAGTCGGGCTGGATCTTCGCCCGCGGCGGTGACGCACTGATCGCGTATCGTCCGCTGCAGCCGTACACATGGAAGCCCATCGAAAGCGGAGGTCGACGCCTCTTCAGCCCTTACACAAAGAACGGCGCAGTAGTGCAGATCGCGGCCGCCAGCGAGTTCCCCAGCATGGACGCCTTCCGAAAAGCGATCCTCGCACTGCCACTCGAATTCGAAACAGAGCCCACACCGCACGTGCGCTTCCGCTCACTCCGCGGCAAGACGCTCGACTTCACATATGGAGCAACGCCGACCGTCGACGGGCGCCCGCTCGACTACAATGCGTGGTCGCTGTTCGGCGGCCCTTTCATGGAAGCTGCGGTCGATTCCGAACAGCTGTTGTTGAAACACGGCACCATGCGCCGGAAGCTCGACTTCCGCACACTCACCATTCAGGAGTAGCGATCAGGCCGGAATCTTACCGGCCTTCGCCACCTTCTCCATCGCCTCGGTAAACGTGTCGATCTCCTCGATCGTCGTGTATACATTCGGCGTGATGCGCAGCGCTTTGTACTCGCCAGGCATATCGATGGACGTGGTCCAGATGCGGTACTTGTCCATCAGGTACGTGATCAGCGCATTCGACTCGATGCCGTCAATGGCCACCGCGCCAATCGCGCACGACTGCTCCGGGTCCTCACTGTTCAGGATCTTGACGTTCGGATACTGACGCAGCTTGCTCGACCAGCGCTTGCGCAGATAACGGAATCGCTCGGCCTTTCGCTCCGCACCGATGCTGTCATGGAACGTGAGTGCTTCCGTAATCGCATTCCGCTGCGACGCGGGGTGCGTGCCGATCTCCTCGAACTTACGGATGTTCTCATCCATTGATGGAGGTGCCGGCATCATCGGCCAGATCTTCGCGATTTTCGACTTGCGCACATACAGCATGCCGGTGCCGATCGGCGCCAGCACCCACTTGTGCAGCGACGTCCCGTAGTAGTCGCAGTCGAGGTCCGCGTGCGTGAACGGGAACTGCGCGAACGCGTGCGCACCGTCCACAATCACTTCAATGTTCCGCGCACGAGCCATCTGACAAATCTTCTTCACCGGAAAGATCTGCCCCGTTCGATTCGTGATGTGGCAGATGTGGATCACGCGCGTCTTCGGTGTGATGTTGTCCTCGAACATCTTCACCAGGTAATCCATGCTCGGCGGCGGAACCGGGAACTTGAGCTCGCGCAACTTCAGCCCGTCGCGACGCTCGCGCTGCCGCCACGTTGTCAGCATGCGGGGGTAGTCCTGATTGGTAGTCAGGATCTCATCGCCCGCCTTCAAGTCCATGCCGAGCTGAATGATCTCCAGCGACTCGCTGGCATTCCGAGTGATCGCGATCTCTTCCGGGTCGCAGCCGAACATCTTCGCCAGCCGCCGCCGCACTGTCTCGAGACCTGGATCCAGAATGCGCCACATGTAGTAAGTGGGCGTCATGTTCTCCATGTCCAGGTACCGCTTCTCGGTATCGGACACGATCTTTGGAGAGGGCGCCACGCCGCCGTTATTGAGGTTGATGAGGTTCCGATCCACCGTAAACGCGTGGCGGACGTTCATCCAGTAATCTTCGTCCCGGGCGACCGCATCGGCGGGCCGGCCAAAACTGCCAAGTCCCGCACTCTGCGCCAGCGCAACGGCGTCGGGCCGAAACGCCGCGGCAGCAATACCGGCGGCGGATGTAAAGAAGCTTCTGCGGTCCATTAGTATGAGCCTACATTATCTGCCTGCGATTCCCACCGGCGGATTATGCGAAAAGGCGGGTTCGGTATCGGATCGCGCCGGAACGGGACCTCGGACACTCCGAGGCCCCGTAACTGGTTTCGCGGGGCTACGGCAGATTGAAGGAAGCGGCCCTGCGAGCAGCAACGGAGAAGTCGGTGAAGACACCATCGACGCCGAGGCGGAAGAACTGCACGAACTCGGCTGCCGGGTCGCCTTTATAGTCGCCGGCGAGCTGGTTGGCTTCGTTGCAGAACGTGTAGGCGTGCACGAACAGGCAGGCGCGATGCGCGCGCTCGATCAGGTCCGACACCACGGCGGTCTTGTCGCGGTCGTCGATGCGGCCGTCGTTGTTGACGTCGTCCGGTTTGCCGTCGCCGTTAGCGTCGACCATGCGGACCGTGACGATGTACCGCTTCCACGGACCAATGCCATCGGCATAGGTGGCGATGTTGCGAAGCTGAGCGTCGGTGAAGGTCAGCTTGCCGTCGTTGGCGACGTCGTCCGCGTCAATGAGCTGGACGATGCGAACCGGGGTCTTCGTGCGAAGGTACTTCAGGTTGGCAACTTCGAACGACTGGATAATGACCGGCGAATTACGGGAGGTCAGGTTGTATTTCGCGAGCATCTCCAGAAGTTTGTCTTCGAGCGGAAGAGCGTTGACGAAGTGGAACGTGGGGTGCTTGGTTTCAGGGTAGACGCCGATGGTCCGGCCGCGGCCGGCGCTTTCGGCCTGTACCATGCGGAGGATCTCTTCGAAGGTGGGAATTTCGAATTTATAGTCGAACTCTTTGGAGCGGGCGCCGTTGGGCTGAATGGCGCGCAGCTTTTTGATTTCGGCAAGAGTGAAGTCGCCGGCATACCAGCCGGTGGTCTTGATGCCGTCCAGCATCTTCGTTGACTTCCTGCTGGCGAATTCCGGGCGCTGTGCCACATCCGTGGTGGCGTCGAGAAGCGGTTCGTGACGCGCCACCAGCACACCGTCTTTGGTGGACACCAGGTCAGGCTCAACAAAATCGGCGCCCAGCTCGATGGCACGCTTGTAGCCTTCGAGGGTGTGCTCCGGATAATCCTAAAAACGGCAGTTGATTCCGGGTTCGTGGTTTGAAGTAGTTGATACTGTTGGGAATGACTGACCAAAAGGCGTTGGTATCGGGTCACCCGGAGG
>JAWXCM010000057.1:0-37191 GCA_034408745.1 Bryobacteraceae bacterium | reverse complement strand
TCTGTTGATCGTTGGACAGCACGAGTGCAGAGATGGAGCGGGGCATGTCTGATTATGCGGCACCCCAGCCAGCTTGTCCATCTATTTGTAGGACACTACGCTAGGGTGAAAGGCGGCGGCGCGACCACTCGTTTGCCTGCCGGATGTATTCGATGCGGTCATGCAGTCGGTTCGCGCGACCCTGCCAAAACTCGAAGCTGTCGGGCGTCAGCCGGTAGCCACCCCAGAACGGCGGAAGCGGGACAGGCTCGTGCTCATCGAGTTCGGCAAACTCCTGCTCGGCCGCCGCCAGGTTCTGCTCCAGCGTTTCTCGTCCCGCGATAACAGCGCTTTGCCGCGACGCCCACGCTCCCAGCTGATGGCCTCTCGGACGCGAGTGGAAGTAGGCCTCGGACTCCTCTCGCGACACAGGTGCCACCAGTCCGTTAATGCGAACCTGTCGCTCCAGCTCCGGCCAGTAGAACAGAAGCGCTGCGCCAGGATTTGCGGCCAGATCGGACGCCTTGCGGCTCTCGTAATTCGTAAAGAAAACGAAGCCCCCGTGCGCGACTCCTTTGAGCAGCACCATCCGAACCCCCGGTGCCCCCGAGGCCGAGACCGTGGCGAGCGCCATGGCGTTCGGCTCGGGATTGCCGGCTGTTCGAGCCTGATCGAACCAGAGCGCGAACTGTCCGAAGGGGTCGGTCAGAGCCTCAGCTCCGGTAAGCCCGCCCAGCGTGTAGCTCAGTCTAAGATCCGCAAGGTCCATACCCGACTAGAATAGCCACTTCAAGCCCCCCACCGCCCACGCCTTCGGAGTACGAAACCCTTCCTCGAAGAAGCTGCGGTTAAACACGTTCTCGACTCGGGTGAAGAAGCGGATCGACTGGCGGTCGCTGAGGGGCTTCGTCCAGCCAGCGACCAGGTCTCCGCGCACGGGCCCGGAGAAGCGGAACGCTACCGGGTAGAGCGGGAACAGGTAGGAACTGGCGGCAAACATGTCGAACGTCACGTCGATGCGGCGCCCGATGCGCTGCGAGGCCGTGGCCGTGAACATGTGCTCGGAGATGCGTGGCGAGCGCAGCTCACTGGTGCCGTACTGACTGGCTCGGTCGCGCGCTTTCGTGAATGTGTACGAGCCCTGGACCGTGAGGCTGCGGGTGGGTGCCGCTTCCACGCTAAGTTCGACGCCACGGGCGATGCCGCCTCGCGAGTTACGGTAGCCGCCGAAGCGCCCGTACGGGTCAGTGGCCGGGGAAATGCCGCCACTGAAATCGAAGGTAATCGACTCCTGAATGCGCGTGTAGAAATACGTGGAGCTGACTCGCACCTTGTTGCGCGCAAAGTACTGGTCGATGCCACCGTCGACAGCGAGCAGGCGTTCCGGGCGCAGACGCGGATCGCCATAGCCACTGAAGCTGCCCCCGAAGAAGGAGGCGCCGAAGCGTTCGAACAGCGACGGGGCTCGGTAGCCATTGCCGGCGTGGGCGCGGAACTTGGTGCCTGTGCTCGCGATCATGTAAGCGGCCGAGGCATCTCCGGTGACTGCGTCGGGCGGGGTGTTGATCACGGCGGAGCGGTACAGCGAGCCGGTACTGAACTCGGGGCGTCTCAGGTTGAACCGCTGCACGCGGCCGGAGGCCATCAGCTGCAGCCGACCGCCAAGATAGCGTCCCTGAATCTGTGCGAAGCCGGCGTTGCTGGCCTGCTCGATGCGCAGCCGGGCATGCGTGGCCGGGTCAATGGACTGGTTGTCGAAGCTCTCGCGTTCGAGCTCGTAGCCGCCGGTAATCAGGTGGTAGCGACCCAGGGAAAGGTCCGTGCGAGCCTGCAGCGTGTCGATGCGGCCGTCGAACTTCGCGGAATTGTTGAAGAGAGGCTCGAAGCGGGTGCCGCCCGGGCCGTCGCGGTTGTCGCGGTTTGTGACCACGCCGGAGTAGCTGACCTGCGCCGAGGCGCCCGGCGTGAAAATATGGCGGAATGTCGCCAGCACGTTGGAGCTGAGCGCGGAGCGCCGCGCGTCGGGATCGTTCGCGGAGGGGACAAAGTTCCTGCCGTCGGCAGCGAGGTAGGGGCTGTCGTTGAGCTGCGTGAACGCATTGGCCACCAGCAGTCGGCCGCTCAGATAAGTGCGTGGCCCCAGCTGTAGCTGGGCGAATCCGTGAGCCGTGTTGTTGCGGGCGCGGTCATCCCCGTCGATGCCGTCGAGTACGTTCAGATGCGTGAAGCCGCCTGCGAAACGAAGCCGGTCCTGCAGTGCACCGCCTGAAAGTCGAGCAGTGCCCCGCAGCAGCCCGAGCCCGCCGCCTTCGGTCGAAAGATCGCCGCGCAACCGGCCGCCACCCTGATCGGTGATGATGTTCACCACGCCTCCGGTGGCGTGCGTGCCGTACAGCGAGGAGCCGGACCCGCGCAGCACTTCGATGCGGTCGACATTGGCCACCAGCAGGTCACTGATGAACGCGGTGGCTTCCCCCTGAGGTGAGGCCGCGTCGCGCAGACGGAAGCCGTCCACCAGAAACGACGTGTCGGCCGGACGCATGCCCCGCGAGATCACGTTGGAGAATGTGCCGGGCCCGCCCAGCTGCTCGACGCGAAGCCCGGGGACAGTGCGGAGCGCTTCGGCGATGCTGAATTCAGCGCGCCGTTCCATCTGCGCGGAGTCGACGATATCCAGCGCTTTCGACTGTTCATCGACGGTCTGCGCACTGCTGGTCGCCGTCACCTGCACCTGGGAAACAAGGCGCGCCGGTTCCAGCCGGATGTCGTGCCGCTGTTTCGCGCCCGTAACGGCAATGGCCGCCGGTTCGGCTGCTCCGAAGCCCTCGGCCGAGGCCTCCAGCAGGTAATCGGCCGGGGCCAGATGGTCATAAGTGAACGCGCCGGTGTTGTCAGTGAGCGCGGTGCGCTGCTGACCAGTGGCACGTTGTGTAAGTGTGAGACGAGCGTTGGGTACCGATCCACCCGACGCGTCGGTAACGACGCCCGTGAGAGCGCTCTGAGGCTCCGCCGCGACGTACAAAGACGCCGCGAGGAGCAGTATAAGGATCCTCATTTTGAACTGCCTTCCCTCGAAGAATTCCCACGTGATGCGAATCAGTGGGCTATCGGCAGGTCTTCGGACTTACAGGCTTTCCGGGAAACAACCCGGGTTCCTACTTGCCGCGGCTTCCCAGTCTCTGGCGAGACCAGTGCCTTGCATGCGACTTTCGTTCCTGTCTACCGCTGCGGGGCAGTTCCGGATTCGAACCGGATTCCCTCTTTCGACAACAACTCCTGTGAGGAAGCTGCTGTACCGACAGTATTTTTAGCGTATCACTGAAATTATTTCAGTTCGCCGCGCGGGAACTAATCCGCGCCGGACTTGTCTAAACGACCATGCTGGAGGCTCGCGGTCTCACAAAAGCATTCTCCCGAATCCCGGCGGTGCGGGACGTCAACTTTCGCGTCGAGCCGGGCCAGGTGCTGGGATACCTGGGGCCGAATGGCTCGGGCAAAAGCACCACGGTTCGCATGATCGCAGGGCTGCTGGAGCCGACCAGTGGTGAGGTGCTGTTTCGTGGCGCCAGCATCCGAACCAGTCTGGTCAGCTATAAGCGGTCGCTGGGATACGTGCCGGAAGAGGCATTCCTGTATCCGCATCTCACCGGACTGGAGTATCTCGACTTAGTCGGCACGCTCCGCGAACTGAATGAGCGGGTGCTGGCGGCGCGTATCGAACGCTTCCTTCATTTGTTCTCGCTGACGCATGCGCGACACTCGCCGGTGGCCTCGTATTCGAAGGGAATGCGGCAAAGGCTGCTGATCTCCGCGGCGCTACTGCACGACCCCGAACTGTTGGTGTTCGACGAGCCGGAATCGGGGCTGGATGTCGGAACGGCGCTGGTGTTTCGCAAGCTGGTTTCCGGTCTGGCGCTCGAGGGCAAGATGATCCTGTACTGCTCCCACGTCCTGGAGGTGATCGAGAAGGTCTGCTCGCACGTGCTGGTGCTGCATCGCGGGAGCGTGGTGGCGCATGAGTCGATTGAGGGCATGCGGCGGCTGACCGCAAACCCGTCGCTGGAAGCGGTGTTCGCGGAACTCACCCAGCAGAGCGACTCCGATGCCGGGGCTCGGGATCTGATCGGCGCAATGAGGCTGGGAGCATGAGCCGCGCATTCGTGAAGCTCCAGCGGCACTTCTTCCTGCAGTTCTTTCAGGTGGACGCTGGAGGCGAGGGCGGGCTCAACCCGACGGCCGTGCTGGCGCTGCTGGCATCTCCGGGCGCCATCATGTCGTTCCTGCTTTTCTTCAAATACTCGCCGCTGGTCCAGTTTGTCCAGGGGAACCTCAACTTCAACATGGACATCGCGTCGCTGGCGGACAAGTACACCTTCCTTGCGCTGTCGATGACGGTAACGGGGCTGGTGGTGGTGCTGCGCTGGGAGTCGATGTTTCCAGACCGCCGCGACTATGCGAACCTGGCTGCGTTGCCGGTGTCGGACACCACCGTGCTGATGGCCCGAAGCACGGCGCTGGCGCAGTTCGCCGTCGTGTTTCTGGTGACGGTAAACTTCTGCTCCACGCTGCTTTTTCCGTGCGTCGCTCTGCAAAGCGATGGCACGTTCGCAGGCGTACTGCGCTTCATCGGATCGCACGCCGTGGCCGTGATCGCGGCGGGAGTCTGGGCTTTCGCCACCTTCCTCGCGCTCACAGGGCTAATGATGGCGCTGCTGCCGTACAGCGTGTTTCGACGCGTGCGCCGCTATGTGCAGTTTGGGTGCATCGTCGGGCTGATCACCCTTTTCCTTTCGGCGTCGGCTATGGTCCAGCTGATCGACCCCATTCGCAACGGTATCCCCGTCTGGGCAGAGTGGCTGCCCACCATGTGGTTTCTCGGCCTGTACGAAGTGCTGCAAGGTAAGGCGACGGGCTCAATGGGCATGCTCGCCGGGCGGGCTGTGATGGCCCTCGGAATTTCGGGTGCGATGGCCGCGGTCGCCTACGCACTGAGTTATCGCTGGTTCTATCTGCGCACCGCGGAGACGGCCGAAGGATCCGATGCAGCCTTCCCGATTCCGCAGTTGCTGCTGCGAGCCGGCGAGTTGCTGCTCCCCTCGCGCGGCTTCTATCGAGCCTCGCTGCGATTCGCGTTGCGCACACTGGCGCGGAGCGACCGGCATACCGCCGCGTTTGCTGGCGTGGTCGGGCTGGGCATGGCCCTGGCTGTGCAGTCAGTGAACACACCCGGTGCCGCGACACCCTTGCCGCTCGGCGCGATCGTCGCTGCCATGATCCTGGTGTACGCGCTGATCACCGGCCTCCGGCTCTGCTTTGGAATTGCCTCCGAGCTCAGGGCGAACTGGATCTTCCGCATCGCCGCCGACGATGATTCGGCCGAACCGCAGTATGTGGTTCGAGCCGTGATGTATCTATTTCTGCTGCCTCTGGTGGCAACCGTCACGATGCTGTTTGGGTTCGCCTGGGGATGGGCGCCAGCGCTGCGGAATGCGGTGTTCGTAATGTTGTGTTCCGCGTTGCTGATCGACATCATGACGTCGGGGTTCCGGGTGATTCCCTTCACCTGTTCCTGGATGCCGGGCCGCGACAACATGCCGTTCGCACTTTGCCTGTGGGCTGTTGGGCTCGCGGTGTTCGGACATGGGTTCGGCGGCTTCGGACTGTTTGCGATTCGCGATCCCATCCGGCTGTTCGTCTTCGCGGTGGTCACGTTCGCGATCCTCGCCGGGCTGCACCACACGCGCGAGGACCGCGAGCCGATGATCTGGGCCGACACCCGCGGGGAGCTCGACTTACTTCGTATTGGGGAGTGACTTAGAGGCCTGGCAGAGTCGCTCCAGCTTAAAAGTAGAGCTTGAGCCCCACCTGGATCACGCGCGCGTCGGCGGCTGAAATGATACTGCCGAAGTTGGCCGAATCCATTTGATTGCCGGGGATGCCGAAATTCGCGTGATTGAGCGCGTTGAAGAACTCGCCGCGGAATTGCAGCCGGAAGCGTTCCGCACTCCGGAAATTCTTCATCAGCGCCAGATTCGCCACCGAAGCCCCGGGCGCCCGGCCGACCGACCGCGCCGCGGTGCCGAACTTGAAGCGGGCAGGCTGCGCGAACGCCTGGATGTCGAACCAGCGCTGCACGCTCCTTTGATCCGCCGGAAGCGCCGGATCGCGCAGCAGGTCCGGGCGCAGCGGTCCGGCCGAGGAGCACTCGCACGTGTTGGTCAGGGTGGATACGCCGTAAGCCGCGCCGCTGCGCAGCGAGGTCAGCGCCGAGAGCTGCCAGCCGCCGACGATCTGGCCTGCGAGGCCCGACCGCAACCAGCGACGCTTCGGTCCCCACGGCAGCTCGTAAACCGCGCTGAAGGTGGAACTGTGAGTGATGTCGTTCGGGCTGATCGACTTGTCCAGCCGTCGGTTGTAGAGGTCCTGGTAGCCCGCGCCTGGGGTGCCGCCAAAATCCGAGAGCGGATCCACGTTGTCGATAAACTTCGAAAAAGTGTAATTGAACAGCACCTGCACCCCGTTCCGGTAGCGGCGTTCCACCCGCATCAGGAAGGCGTGGTAGCTGGAGACCCCCAGGTTCGGCGAAACCAGGTCGACCGCCGTGAACTGCGGGAACGGCCTGCGCGACTGAATGCTGCCGGTCTTTCCCACCAGTTCGGGTCGCACCTGGTTCTGGCTCAACGCGCCAGCGGTCAGTTTGCGGCCCAGATTGGAAATATACTGCGCCGAAAGCAGCGTCGTTTTCACCTGGTGCTGGATCCCGAAGTTTTGCTGGATCGAATAGCCCACGGAGCGCTCGCGCTGGTAGAAATCCACGGGACCATTCATGCCGAAGGACGGCGTGCGGTCTGCCGGTCCGGGGAACACTGGCGGCCTGACGCCGTCGCGCAGCAGCAGCACCGCTGATTGGTTCTGGTCCGGGCTGGTAAGCAGCGTGTTGATGCCGAAACCCGCCACGGCGGTATTGTTGAAGCCACCATCGTCGGGATTGCCATAGAACATTCCGATGCCGCCCCGGATCACGGTGTCCCCGTTGCCCAGCGGTCGCCATGCGAAGCCGAAGCGGGGAGCGATGTTGTTCCTGTCGGTATCCCAGTTGGTGACCGGCGTCCCGTCCACCCCGGCGAACGTGACCACGCCCGGCACACCAGCAACCGGGTGAATCTTCCGCATGTCGAAACCGCTCTGCATATTGCTGTCGGCGGTGCGCCCATTCTCCACGTCGTAGCGCACACCCAGGTTGAGAGTGAGGCGCGGAGTCACTTTCCAGTCGTCCTGCAAAAACAAGCCGATGGAGCGGTTATGCATGCGGTATTTGGGCTGATCGACGATCTGCGCGTTAGTGGCGAAGCCGAGCAACATGGTCGCAAATCCGTTGCCGCTGTTGGCATTGCCCTGCAACCCCGTGCCCTGCTGAGAGAAGGTGAAGTCGCCGCTGGGAGAGGTGTCGAACTCGTCAGTGGTGACGTTGCGCCGGAACTCGAAACCGGCCTTCCAGCTGTGAGCGCCCCGGAACCAGCTCACCGTCTCGCTCAGATGCCAGTAGGGGTTCGTCTGGTCGCGGAATGAATTGACCGTACCCAGCGCCGAGAAGCCCTGCGCAGTGAAGCGCGGGAACGCCTTCTGGCCGACTCCCTTCAGTCCCAGTTTGTCCGGCCAGTCGCCTCCGATGCTGGCGTGCTGGATGGCACGGGTTTGACTGGTGCCGCTCCACTTCAGATCGTTGAGCAGCGTGGGCGTGACTGTGCGGACCCAGCTGACGAGCAAGGTCTGGGCCAGGTTATCGACATTGCGGCTGGCGTTGCCCACGCCGATACCCGACGCCGCTGGTTCGGCATACACCGACGCCTGCGGCAGGATGTTCTTCTGCGCCACGTAGCGGCCGTAGATGCGGTCCTTCTGGCTGAGGATGTGGTCCACCCGCGCGGTACCGTGATATTGCGTGCGCTTCACCGGAACATTGATGTTGTAATTGTTGGCGCCGGCGAGATTGCCCTGCTGATTGGGGTCCGGGTAGTACGATGCCGCCCTGGCTGCCACCGGGTCGATCAGGTTGGCGGGAATCCGGTTGCCGGGAAACGGGTCGCGCAGGGTGCGGGTCGGGTCGGCCGGATCGGGCCGGTTCGTGAAAGGGCTGTAGAGCACCAGGGCGCGCCCCTGCGCGTTGGTCAGCCCGCTGAAGTCGCCGCGCTTCTGCGCCGCCGAGGCAATGGTCAGCACGTTGGTCAGCCCACGCGTCACCAGCGTGTTCTCCAGCGCCACGAAGAAGTGCGTCTTGTTCTTGCGGATGGGGCCGCCGGCCGTCCCGCCGAACTGGTTGAAGCGCAGCGGGGCTTTGGTGTTGGCGAAGAAGTTGCGGGCGTCTACCTTATCGTTCCGCAGGAACTCGAAGAGGTTACCGCGGAACTGGTTGGTGCCCGATTTCGTGACCGCGGTGAAAACCCCCGCCGCCGTGCGTCCATACTCGGCGGCGTAGTTGTTGGTGATGACCTTGAACTCCTCCACCGCGTCCACCATCGGCGATAACTCGGCTTGCGAACGCGCCAGCCCCGACTTCTGCACCGAGCCGCCATCCAGCAGCAGCGACTGTGACCATGTGCGCCCGCCGGCCATCGACACCACCGGGACCTCCCCCGCATCGCCGCCACCGGAAACGTAAATCGTGGCGCCCGCCAGGACGCTGAGATCCCACGCATTTCGTCCGTTCAGCGGCATTTCGACAATCGAGGTGTTGTTAACCACCTGACCCACGTTCGAGGTCTCGGATTCCACCAGCGGCGCTTCCCCGCTGACCTCGACTGTCTCGGTCACGCCGCCGACTTCGAGCGCGAAATCCACGCGCGCCGTCTGATCCACCTGCATCACAATACCGGCGCGCACCACGGGCCTGAAGCCGGCGTGACGGACTTCGACGCGGTACGCGCCCGGCTCCAGCCGACTGATCGTGAAGTAGCCGTCCTCATTGCTCTGCGCAGGGTAGCGGGTGCCGGTATCGACGTGCGACGCCGCCACCAGCGCTGCCACCACCACCGCGCCGGAGGAATCCGTGATGCGGCCGGTGATCTGCCCACTCTGCGCAAAGGCAGCGGGAATCGTCAGAAGGAGGGCGAACAGAACCTTCATGGCTGCTTCCTTCACTATTGCCGGGCTTTCGGCCACGGATAGTCGTTCTTGCCGGCCGACGGTTCCACCATACCCGGCGGCAACGTCTTTTGCCACGCCAGCAGCTTCTCAGACATGGCCTTCACCGTGGCGGCCTGGCTGCCGGCCTGGTTGTTCAACTCCATGGGGTCGGCCGGAATATCGTATAGCTCTACCCGGCTGCGATCGGGATTCATCAACAGCTTCCACTTGCCATCCCGCATCGAGAGCATCGGGCTGCGGTTCACGTTGTAGCCGGCGATGTTGAAACGCCATTCCCAGTAAATGGGTTTGGTCCTGGCTCGCGAAGCGCCGGCCAGTATATCGGAAACGTCCTCACCGTCGGGTCGAAGGTCGGCGGGTACAGTCGCGCCCGCCATGTGCAGGATGGTCGGCAGGAAGTCCACGCCCGTGATGACGGCGCGGTCTTCCACCCGGCCGGCGGGAATGACGCCGGGAAGCCGCGCAATCAACGGCAGCCGCACTCCGCCCTCATACAGGCTTCGCTTGCGCCCCCGGAACGGTCCAGGCGAGCCGAAAGCGCTGTGGCTGGCGTTACGGATGTGAATGTCCTCGGGGCCGTTGTCGCTTGAAAAAAGCACGAGCGTATTGCCAGCCAGGCCCATCGTGTCGAGTTCCCTGAACAGCCGCCCCAGTTCGTCATCCAGGTTGCGCAGCGAGGCGAAGTAGATCTGGTTCGCGCCCAGATGCCCGGTCGTGGTCTGCGGGGTTTGGGCCATGAACGGCGCCAGCTGCTCTTTGGTCGGATCGAGCGGAGCGTGCGGCAGGAGCGTGCAGAGATTCGCGTAGAACGGCTTGTCCGGCGCTTCCCGGATGAAGCGCAGCGTCTCATCGACGAACAGGCGCGTCGATTGTGCCCGAAATCCAGGACTCATCTCCGTCCAGCGTGTTTCATTGGAGCTGACCGACTTATGCTCGTCGAAGCCGTAGGCGTCCGGCATCGGTGCGCCCGGACCATTGCCCATGTGCCATTTGCCCACCTGATGCGTGCGGTACCCGGCTCGCTTGAGCAGCCTGGGGAGGGTGTGGACCGACGGGTCGAGGAAGTTCGGCATGCTGCGCCGTTCATTTTCTTCCGCGTTCGCGAAATGGCCGTGGACCCGGTGGCGCCCGGGGAAGTGGCCTGTGAGGAACGCGGTCCGGCTCGGGGAACAGACTGGACCATCCACATAGAATTGCGTGAACATGGTGCCCTGCTGCGCGAGCCGGTCGAGGTTGGGAGTCTTGAGGCGTTGATTGCCGTAGCAACTCAGGTCGCCCCACCCGAGATCGTCGGCGAGGATGAACAGGACGTTGGGGTTTGGCTTCTCGGCCGCGCCTGCTCTTAACCGCAGCGCCGCGCCGGCGGTCGCGGTGAGGAAGCTTCTTCGGGTTGCGTTCATTCAGTTGGCTCGCGTTTCACCTGGAGTCTGCCGGATCGTCCACGCAGCAATTCAATGTTACGTTGAACCAGGGAAAGACAAGGGCAAAGGAAGTTTCCATGTCATACCTTCACCGCCCCAGGTCCACATACCTGGGAACGGGCACTTCCATCCGGACCGCGGCTTTGTTTTGGAATCGCCTCAGAGCAGTTTCCGCGTGATTCCTGGAGTTACTCCGAATCGGGGAGTAACTCCCCGATTCTCAGAATTGGAATCGCAGCGAGCCTTGCATCTGCCGCGGCGGACGCGTGGAGGTCACCTGGCCGAAGGTGGTGTTGATCATCTGCCCCGCGGGATTGAAACGCGCCGTAGTGTCGACGCCTGCATACTGCGTGTGGTTAACCACGTTGTATGCTTCCCAGCGGAACTGGAGTTTGGGCCCGTTATCGCGCCTGGTGAGCGGAATGTTCTTGAACAGGGTCATGTCCCAGTTGTGAATGCCAGGGTTGCGGAAGACCTGTTTCCCTGCCGTTCCAAACTCACCCCGGGACGGACGCGCAACCAGACCTTGATCGATCCACTGGAGAGTGTCGCGCTGCTTCAGGTACTTCACGGGAGCCACGATATTCACACGGGTTCCGTCGCCGCCACCGGAGAAGTCGAAGTTGTCCGAAGTGGCGAGGCCGATGCCGGTGGGTGTGCCGCTGGCGATTGTAACGATGCCGGAGAACTGCCAGTTATCCAGGACCGCCTTCACCACTCGGTTCGGCATAACCCGGCTTGCTCGGGGCAGATCCCAGATGTAATTCACAGAGGCAACATGCGTTTGATCGAACGCCGCGAGTCCATAACTCCAGGTGCGATAGGGCTGATACATTGGCAGTCCGCCGTTGTCGCCGCTGGTGTAATCCATTGACTTGGACCATGTGTATGCCACGCCGAACTGAACCCCCTGAAGGAACCGGCGGTTGACGGAACTCTGCAGTCCCTGGTAGTTGGAAATGCCGGAGTACTCGCGATAGTCGAGGTTGCCAAGGCCAGGAAACCTGCGATAGAAGTTCTCATTCAGCGGAGTCGAGGGGCTCGCCGGATCCGCGTTCTGAGGCAGGAATCGGGCGCCATACGGCACCGCATTCAAATTGCGAGACTGGCTGAGGTGCCGCGCGACATTACCGACGTAGGTGATGTCGACTACCATTCCCGCTCCGAGATCACGCTGCACGCCCAGAGTCCACGAATACACCGTAGGCACTTTTTGATCCCATTCAAATGAACTCACATTGTTGGGAAAGAGAACTCCGGTTGAGTTCTGGAAGGTGTCCATTGTCCCGTAAAAAATCTGAGGCCGAAACTGGTTTGGCGGGTTGTTATTTGCGGCCCCGGCGATCAGACCGGAGGACGGAATCATATTCTTCGTGATGCCAAAGCCGCCGCGAACAGCACTCTTGTTGTCGCCAAACACATCCCAGGCGAAGCCGAACCTTGGTCCGAACTGGATGGGCTGCTGACGCGTGAAGCCATTTCGATACTTTGGGTCCTTCGCAGTTACCATGCCGTTTGTGGTGTTGCCGGTACCAGGAACGTAGGCGCCGATTAAAACGGCAGGCCCGAGTGCGCCCGTGACGGGATTGCGCGAAACGCGCTGTCGAGCGTCGTTGAGTGCTGGCGTGTACAACTGAGGCGCACGCGCGGGATCGTAATTCTCGAACACGAATGCAGCGGCATCCTGGTCGACAAATTTGTACGGCGTCGCGCGGGAGAAACGCATGCCGAAATCGAGCGTGAGTCGCCGGTTTACCTTCCAGCTGTCCTGAGCGAACCACTCCCAGAGGTCGATTCGGTTGCGCGCTGTGGTGCGGTTGCTGCCCTCCGAATACGTGCGGAATACTCCGAGCGCAGCGTTCGCGTACGCATTGCTGGTGTCCAGCGGATTGTTCTGGTCGGCATCGAAACTGAAGTTCCCGCCGAACAACGTTCGAGGGCCCTCCGACGCGAAGTTCCGTTCGAAGTAAAAGCCGAACTTCATGGCATGACTGCCCCTGGTGACGGAGATATTGTCGAGCACGATATACCGCTCATCTCCCGCGTTGATAGGCAGCCGATCGTCATAAGCCACGTTTGCTGCGCTGGGAATACCACCAAAGTTCGCCTGCGGAATGATGTTTAGCGGATTGCCAGCCGGGAATAGCTGCGTCAGCCCGCCAAGACCAACTTTGCCGCGCACCACCGGATCGAAATTATCGGCCGATGTGGCAGCGCCAATTTCACCCAGAACACGATAGCTGGAGTTAAACTCGTTTACAATCGTCGGCGAGAAAACACGCGTGTACGCCGCCATGACGGAGTCTTCCGTGAACAAGTAGTGGTGATACAACTGATTCCAGTTGGAATTGAACGCGGCCAGTCCCTCATATCCGCGGCGGTCCGCCCACCAGGTACGTCCGCGGAACGAGACGCGGTCATTGGTAGTGGGGTTGTAATCCATCTTCAGCATGTTCTGCTTCTTCGGATGCTCGGTAATCTCCTGGAACACGTAGTTGTAGTTGCCGCCGGAGATATTGCGATCGAAGAAGTTCGGTTTTGGAAACAGGTTGAGAATTGCCTGACCGTTGCGGTTCAGACGGCTCTGCGGAATAATCTGGCCCGGAAAGCAGCCAGCCTGTGAGGTGGCGTTGCACGCCAGCCCGAGCGAAGGATCACGCACATAAACCGGATTGTTGTTGATTCGGCTTTGCGAGAAATTGCCGAGGCGCTCCAGTTCCGTGGGTACGGTGACCGTTCGTGGGTTACGCGGTTCGAAAATGCGCCAGTCCTCACGCGAGTAAAAGAAAAACAGCTTATCGCGATTCTTGTTAAACTTGCCGGGTATATACACCGGACCGCCGAGAGTTCCGCCGAATGTGTTGTAACGATACAGCGGCGTCGGCTGCCCGCGGCGGTTATTGAAGAAGTCGTTGGCGTTAAACTGTTCGTGCCGCTTAAACCAGTACGCGCTGCCATGGAAATCGCGCGTTCCCGACTTCGAAACGATGTTCACGAACGCGCCCGCGTTCCTGCCGTACTCCGCCTGATAATTATTCAGCAAAACCTTCACTTCGGCGATGGCGTCCATGCTGGTGGCGCCGTTAAAGCGGTCCACCAGGTCGGCATCGCTGCCGGTTTGACCGTCCAGTGTGAAGGTATTCATGCGGTTTCTGGTGCCGCTGATGTTTGGCGTCGCCGTTCCGAAAGTGTCGCCAAGAGCCGCGTTGTCGGTGCTGGCGCTGACGCCCGGCATCACTCTCAGCAGCGCCACCACGTCGCGACCCTTGGAGGACAGTTGGTCCATCTGGCGGGTGGACAGTAACTCCGAGTTTTCAGAGCTCGACGTCTGCACCTGAACGTTGTCCGCCTGTACCGACACCGCTTCAGAGACGCTGCCGAGCGCGAGCTGCAACTGGCCCAGCTCGCGCCGTTCATTCGCGGTAAGGACGATGCCTTTCCGCTCGAGCGTCTTGAAGCCGTCCGCAGTAATTCGGACGTTATAAGTTCCAGGCACCAGCGCCGGGAAGACAAAATCCCCCGATGCATTTGTGACTGTATTCCGGGTTGCTCCGGCATCGTTGTTGAGTGCCACCCGAGCCCCGGCGATGAGCTGACTGCTGGGATCAACGGCGCTGCCGCTGATCTGTCCTGTAGTGGTCTGTGCATTGCAGATGCTTACGTTTAGCGTCGCCGCAATCAGAATTGCCGTGCATAATGCGTTGAAACGAGACATCGTTCCTCCTGCGCCATACCATCAACCGGGTATGTGCATCGTAATCTGAATATACTGTCACACTGCAGGAGTGAAATGGTACCGGCTGAGTTGAGAAGCCGCTCTTCACAGCGACACGCGATGAACTTTACTTTGAATCGGACGCGGGCTTGACGGGCTTCCCCTTGATGAGCGGGATCGCGTTCTTCGGTGCCGGCAGGATCCTTACCGGAGGCTTCGGGATATTGGCCATGTCGGAGACCTGGACCGCTTTAGTCGTCAGGTCGATGGCCGCAGTTGTGTCCTTGCGGTGAGCCGCCAGTTTGGCCTGGGTGCGAAAGCTGTCGGCCAGCGCCTTGCCGCGAAGCTGAACCGCCCGCTCTGCGAGCGGCTGCGCTTCTTCAAACCGTTCCTGCGCGGAGTAGAATGTGACCATCTTGTCGAGCGTCAGCGCGATCATCGGATGCTCAGGGCCGGCCGTAGCGTCCCACAGTTCCAGCAGGCGCTTGTACAGCGGCTCAGCCTTGTCATACTTCCTGCTGCCGAAATAGCAGTACGCCAGGTTGTCGAGCCCCCCTATCATCTCAGCGGACTTTGGGCCGAAGGAAGTCTCGCGGATGCGCAGCGCACGTTCGTAAAGGGGCTCGGCGTTCTCATACTCGGCGCCATCGCGATACAACGCCGCCATTGCCTCCAGAGCGCCAAGGACCTCGGGATCCTCGCGCATCAGCTGAGACCACATCTGCACCGCGCCCATCAGCCAGCTTTTGGCATCGTCGACCTTCTTCAGCTCCAGCTGCAGCAGACCGATGGTGGTGAAGTCACGCGCGGATTCGGCCAGCGACGTGCGGCCTCGCATCCCGACCGCCCGCTCCAGCGTGGCGACTGCTTCTTCCAGCCGACCCTGCGCTCGACGGGCGTGGGCGAGGTCGCTGAGCAGGCTGGCGCTCCGCATCCGCGGGTCCGGGCGCGGCACCAGGTCAAGCGCCTCATTCAGCAGCTCCTCCACTTTGGGCCAGTCCCCGGCAGCGCGGCTGAAATAGGTCAGCATGCGGTTGGATTCGAATGCTGCCTCGTTGTCCTTTGCGGTCAGTGCGGTCTCATGGACGGCCTCGACGATGGCCCGGGCGTCCTGAGGTTTGCCAGCTCGCACCAGCATGCGGGCGGATTCCATGCGCTCCTGCCAAATGGTTTCCTGTGCGGTCAGTGGCAGCAAAATCGCGAGAGAAAACAGCAGTTTCGGTGGCACGAAACAATAGACGCTATTTTTTTAGCACTTGTTCCCGGCTCTGCCATCCTTCGATAAAAGTGTGGATTTTGTCGAACGCGGGCTGGAGAACGGACAGCTCCGACGCGTAGCAGATGCGCACGCTGCCCTCGCCTCCGGCTCCGAACGCGACGCCCGGAGCGATGCCGACATGCGTGTCGAGCAGCATCTGGCGGCAGAATTCGAACGAGTCCGTCAAACCCTCAATGCGCGGGAACACGTAGAACGCGCCCTCGGGCTTTGGGACCGTGACGCCCGGCATCTGCTCCAGCCGCCCCAGCACGAAGTCGCGATTGCGGCGAAACTGACCCACCATTTCGGCGATCGTCTTCTCACCCCACAGCAGCGCCGATTCACCGGCGCGCTGGATGAAACTGGCCGCGTGAATAACCGTAAATTCGTTGAAAATGCCGGCGCGTGTGCACAAGTCGGGCTGCGTCGACACCAGCCAGCCGAGCCGCCATCCTGTCATGCAATACGCCTTCGAGAACGACTGGATGACGATCACCCTGTCGTCAGCCGTGACCTTCTTCAGGATCGACGGCGAGGGGTGAAAGTGCTGCGGGTCGGGATAGTGGAGCCGCTCGTAGACCTCGTCGGCCATCAGCCAGATGCCGTGACGGCGGGAGAACTCGATCAGCTTCGTCTGCTCGTCGTCATTCGCCGTCCAGCCCAGCGGATTCGACGGCGAGGTGTAAAGCAGCATGCGCGTGCGCGGCGTGACGGCGCGGTCCAGCGCGTCGAAATCGATGCTGAAACGGCCACCGGCCACAATGTGCGGCACCTCCACCGGCACCGCGTTGCACATCTGCACGATGGCGGCTCCGTTGGGCCAGTTGGGCGTCAGCACCAGCGCTTCGTCGCCTGGGTCGAGCAGGCAGCGGATCCCCACATTCAGCGCCTGAACCCCCGACGCCGTGACAACGAAATTCCGCGCCGGGTCGAGCTCCACCCCATGCTGCTCCCGGTAGTAAAGCGCCAGCGTTTCGCGCAGCGACGGGATCCCGAGATTCGACGTGTAGTAGGTATAGCCGTCCTGCAGCGCCTTCTGCGCGGCGCGTTTGATGAACTCAGGAGTAGGCAGGTTCGATTCGCCGAAATAGAGAGGAGTGACGCCCTCCATCGTGAGAGCCACTTCGGCAATTTTTCGGATCAGCGACGGCTGGACGCGAAGCGCGGATTCAGCGAGCATGTCAGCGATTATCGCCGAGTCGCGAGTACGTCTTCGATCTGGATCAACTCATCCGCGGTCGGGTATTGGCCGGTGTAACAGGCGTAACAGAACATATTCCCCTGATCCCGCACGGCTCGGCCGAGCGCCTCCAGCGACAAATAGCCCAGCGTGTCCGCGTGCACAAAGCGTCGCACTTCATCCAGCGTGTGGTTCGCCGCAATAAGCTCCTTCTTCGACGGAGTATCGACGCCATAGAAGCAGGGCGACACGGTCGGCGGACAGGAGATGCGGAGGTGGACCTCCGTCGCTCCAGCGTTTCGCACCATGCGCACCAGCTTGCGGGACGTGGTGCCGCGTACCAGCGAATCGTCCACCAGCACCACGCGTTTGCCTTCCAGCATGCGCCGGATGGGGTTCAGCTTCAGCTTGACGCCGAAGTCGCGAATGGCCTGCGAGGGCTCAATGAACGTGCGCCCCACGTAGTGGTTGCGGATCAGCGCATGTCCGAAAGGGATGCCGGATTCCATCGAGTAGCCGAGCGCCGCGGGGACGCCGGAATCGGGCACCGGGACGATCAGGTCGGCGTCGATGGGATGCTCGCGGGCCAGCATGCGACCCATCTCCTCGCGCGATTCCTGGACCGAGCGGCCAAAGACAATCGAGTCGGGACGGGAGAAATAGACGTGCTCGAAGACGCACTGCGCGCGGCGTCCGCCTCGGGGTGCCCAGCGTTCGCGATGCAGTCCGCGGGGTCCGACGATGACCATCTCGCCCGGCTCGACGTCACCCATGTAGACGGCGTCGATCAGATCGAACGCGCAGGTCTCGGACGCAAAGACGTAGGCATGACGGCCGCCCGAGAGTTCCAGT
The DNA here is from genome assembly GCA_034408745.1 of Bryobacteraceae bacterium. Classification (GTDB taxonomy): domain Bacteria; phylum Acidobacteriota; class Terriglobia; order Bryobacterales; family Bryobacteraceae; genus JAWXCM01. Next base: position 19,642 of record JAWXCM010000057.1, on the reverse strand, counting down.
TGTCCGATCGCGAGTGGACGGAAGCCATGCGGGTCGCGCGCGACGATCACCTGGTTCTGCGCCAGGAAGACCAGGGAAAATGCACCTTCCAGCTGGAGCAGCGCTTCCCGCAGGGCGCCGGGCAGGTCCCGTTCGCGCGAGCGGGCCACCAGATGCAGCACTACTTCGGTGTCGCTCGACGCCTGGAAAATGGAGCCTTCCGCTTCCAGCTCGTCGCGCAGGGACTGGGCGTTGGTGATGTTGCCGTTGTGCGCAACCGCGATTTTGCCCTTGTTGCAGGCCACCGAGAACGGCTGGGCGTTTCGGATTGCGGTGTCGCCGGTAGCGGAGTAGCGGGTGTGGCCGATGGCCATTTCACCCGGCAGGCCGGCAAGGGCGCCAGGCGTGAAGATGTCCGCAACATGGCCCATGGCCTTGTGCGTGTGGATGTCGCGCCCGTCCGAAGACGAAATACCGGCGCTTTCCTGACCCCTGTGCTGCAGGGCATACAGTCCCAGATAGGCCAGGTTGGAGGCCTCCGGATGACCGTAAATGGCGAATACGCCGCACTCTTCACGAAGTTTGTCGAACATGGGCTTGTCAGCTACCGCCTTGACTCGAGCTTTTCTTCCAGAGCGCCCGCCCACGGCAGACGCAGGGTTTCTACTTCAGTGACTATGAGGGGGAGGTTGCGATTTCGGACTTCCAGATGACCACCAATCGTAACACCGACACGAATTACCGGGACAAACAACTCCGCGGCAATTTGTTGGATGCGTTCAGGGGTGGCGGTCGACACCACTATTCTTGAGGGAGCCTCGCCGAACAGCAAAAATTCCGGAAGCAGGTCGGAGTCGAGCTCGATGCGAGCTCCGATTCCGTTGGGGAAGCTGGATTCCGCCAGCGCGACAGCAAGACCGCCGTCGGCAAGGTCGTGCGCCGATTCCGCCAGACCCTCGGCCACAATCTGCCGCATCGCCTGCTGGACGCGCTTTTCGAACGCCATGTCTAGCACCGGGGGCAGTCCCCACAAGTCGTCGAGCACGGCCTTCGCATACTGTGTGCCGCCGAATCGAACTTCGTCGCACTCGCCGAGCCCGCCCAGCAGCAGGATGTCGCGGCCCTCACTGCGGAACCCGATGCCGACGGGCGCTTCGGTCTTCATCAGACCGACGATCCCAATGACTGGCGACGGGAAGATCGGGGTGCCCAGCGTTTCGTTGTAAAGGCTGACGTTGCCGCCAGTTACGGGTACTTCGAAGAAGCTGCACGCCTCGGCGAGACCCTCAATGGAGGCCACCAGTTGCGCCATGATCTCAGGCCGCTCCGGGTTACCGAAGTTCAGGTTATTGGTGGTGGCGACGGGCAGCGCGCCTACTACGCTGAGGTTGCGGCAGCATTCGGCCACAATCAGCTTCGTGCCTTCCCGCGGGTCCAGATAACAGTAGCGGCCATTACCGTCGAGCGACATAGCCACCGACGTCCCGGTTTCCTTGATCCGGATCACGGCGGCGTCCGCCTGCGCAGGCCCTGCCATTGTGTTGGTGCGAACCGTGTAGTCGTACTGCTCCCAGATCCAGCTCTTCGAGCACATGTCGCCGGAACTGACTATGGTGCGCAGGTCGGCCGTCAGATCGGCGCTCGCCGGAACGGGCGTGAGCCGCTCCACCGGGTGTACGCGATACGGCGTGGTGTGCGGACGGTCGTACAGCGGAGCCTCGTCGGCCAGTTCGCGGCTTGGGATATCGGCCACGATGACGCCGTGATGGCGGACGACGGTGCGGGCCGTGTCCGTGACCACGCCCACAGTTGCAGCTTCCAGACCCCACTTGCGGAACACGTCGAAAACCTCGTGCTCGCGGCCCTTCTCGGCCACCAGCAGCATGCGCTCCTGGGATTCGGAGAGCATGATCTCGTACGGAGTCATGCCGGTTTCACGCTGCGGCACGTTGTCGAGCTCGACTTCCATGCCGGTGCCGACGCGGCTCGCCATCTCCACGGTGGAGCAGGTGAGTCCGGCGGCGCCCATGTCCTGAATGCCGACGATTGCGCCGGTCCTCATGGCTTCGATGCAGGCTTCCAGCAGCAGCTTTTCCATGAACGGGTCGCCGACCTGCACATTGGGTCGCTTCTGCTGCGAGTCCTCGGTGAACTCTGCCGACGCCATGGAAGCTCCATGGATGCCGTCGCGGCCCGTCTTCGCACCTACATAGATAACGGGGTTGCCGGTACCGATCGCCTTGCCGTAGTACACCTCGTCCTGTTTCACGATGCCGAGGGCGAAAACGTTCACCAGCGGATTGCCGTTGTAACAGGGCTCAAACACGGTCTCTCCACCCACCGTCGGCACGCCGAAACAGTTGCCGTAGTGGGAGATACCGCTCACCACGCCCTCGACGATGCGGGCGTTGCGAGCTCCCGCCTGCGCGTCCTCAATCGGCCCAAACCGCAGCGCATCGAGCACGGCCAGAGGTCGCGCACCCATGGTGAAAATGTCGCGCAGAATACCACCTACGCCCGTCGCGGCGCCCTGGAATGGCTCGATAAAGCTGGGGTGGTTGTGCGACTCGATCTTGAATGCAATGCCGTAGCCCTGGCCGATGTCGATGATGCCCGCGTTTTCGCCCGGGCCCTGGAGAACCAGCTTGCTCCGGGTCGGCAGCTTCTTCAGGTGCAGGCGGGAGCTCTTGTAAGAGCAGTGCTCGCTCCACATGACGGAGAAGATGCCGAGTTCGGTCCACGACGGCTCGCGGCCCAGGATCTGGAGGATCTTCTCGTATTCGTCAGGCTTAAGCCCGTGTGTGGCAATGACTTCCGGCGACCAGGCGGAGGCCATCATTTCGCCACCACCACGGCGCTTGCCAGCGACCGCAGGACGGCGAGGCCGTCGGTCGAGCCCATCAGCGGATCCGCGGCTCGCTCCGGGTGCGGCATCATTCCGAGCACGTTGCGACCCTCGTTCAGAATGCCGGCGATGTTGCGTTGTGAGCCGTTGACCGGTTCGGTGTACCGGAACGCAACGCGGTCCTCAGCTTCCAGCTGATCCAGAATGCGACCCTCGGCGAAATAATTGCCCTCGCCGTGCGCCACTGGAACGCGGAGAATCTGGCCCTGCTGGGCGGCATGCGTGAAGGGTGAGTTCGTGGTGGCCACTTCCACTCCTACCGTCTTGCAGATGAATCGAAGGCCCGCATTCCGAAGTAGAGCGCCGGGCAGAAGTCCAGCTTCCACAAGGATTTGGAAGCCGTTGCAGACCCCCATCACCAGGCCACCCTCAGCCGCGAAGGACTTCACGGCCGACATTACCGGGGAGAAGCGGGCGATGGCGCCGCAGCGCAGGTAATCGCCGTATGAGAAGCCGCCGGGGAGAATCACGGCGTCGACGTCGCCAAGCTTCGTCGAGTCGTGCCAGATGTACGCAGCCTGATGTCCGATGTTGTGGGTAACAGCGTACCAGGCGTCGTGATCGCAATTGCTGCCAGGAAAGACGACTACGCCGATTTTCATGGTGGGGACACTCTCATTGTACTGAAACCCGGCCCTCCGCCGTGGTTTGGTACTGTCTTCACCGCTGTCGCGGGGGTGGCACTCCAGGATTCCCCTGAGTGTGTAGGCGGGTGCGCATTTTTTTTTGGAGAGAAGCTCCGATTTCCTCACACTGTTTCCGTGAGTGCCGATAAGCCAGGCAAGAGGTTCGACAAAGGACCTCAAAGGAGATAAATAATGAAGATCAAAACCCTTTTCCTCGCTCTGGCGATGTCGCTGACCGCTGGTAGCCTCGCGAACGCAGATGTCCGGATCGGCGCCGGGGACGCAATGAAAGCGGCGGTAAACAAGCCCTCCCCCGCTTACTCTCCGATCGCGAGACAGATGAAGGTATCCGGTCACGTGGAGGTCGAGGCTGTTGTTTCGACCGACGGCTCCGTTGAGACCGTGAAAGCCGTTACCGGCAATCCCCTGCTGACCCAGTCCGCGATTCAGGCTGTGCAGAAGTGGAAGTTCACGCCTTTTACCGCCAACGGCGAAGCCACGAGGGCTGTCGTCACGCTGGCATTCGATTTCAAACCCTAAACACCCCAGGACGGAGTTTTCATAATGAGCAACTGGACAATCGGTAAAAAGCTTCTGGTCAGTTTCGGCGCGGCCTTCTCGCTCACAGCGTTGGTAGGCATTGCATCCGTGCAGATCAATGGTGGCCTTCGCAAGGAACTCGACCACGCCGTAAAAGTGACGGCGCGACGTCAGGTGCTTGCAGGCAAACTGAGCGCATCGGCGGAGCAGATGGCTGCGCTGGATCGCGGCATCGCGTTCAGCCTCGTGCTGCAACAGCTCGACAAAGCACAGACGCAGCGGCGCGATTTTGACCAGGCAGCCGCCGATGTCCGGCGATGCGTGGAACAACTGAACTCCATGGCGGAAGAGGGTTCGCGCGGTGAGCTGCGGGAACTGGAGACGCTGTACGCCAGCGTCGACCAGGCCCAGAGGGAATTCCAGCAGCAGCTCTCCGCACAGCAACTCGACGTCGCTCTCAAAACGTTCGACGAGCAGGTGGCGCCGCGAATCCGCCGGCTCAGCGAGAAATCGCATGAGCTGGTAACTCAGGAAGAGAAGCGCCTGGCGGAAGCGGCAGTCATCTCGGAAAGCAGGAGCGCGCAGTCCTCGTGGGTCATGTTGCTGCTGTGTGCACTGTCGGTGCCGGTGACGGCCTTCGTGTTCATCACCGTCCGGCGTATCACGGCGTTGTTGCGCGGCCTTACAGGCGAGATCTCGCGCTGCGCCACCGAAGTCTCGGGCGCCTCGGAGCAGATCTCGGAATCGAGCCACTCCATGTCGGAAGTGGCTTCGAGACAGGCAGGCTCACTCGAAGAAACATCCGCTTCCAGCCAGGAGATGAGTTCGCTGACTCAGAAGAATGCCGATTCTTCGCGTCATGCCGCTCAGGTGATGAGCGAAGTGGACCGCAGGGTCTGCGAAGCCAACGGCACGCTGGAGGAAATGGTGGCCAGCATGCGCGAGATTCGCGGATCCAGTGAGAAGATCGCCAGAATCATCAAGGTAATCGACGAGATATCGTTCCAGACGAACATTCTGGCGCTGAACGCGGCAGTCGAAGCCGCCAGGGCAGGCGATGCGGGAATGGGATTTGCGGTGGTCGCCGACGAAGTGCGGAGGCTTGCTCAGCGGTGCGCCCAGGCAGCCAGAGACACAGCTTCGCTCATCGAAGATTCCATCACAACCTCAGCGGAAGGTAGTCGAAAAATCGAAAACATGGTGGTTTCCGTCACCAGCATTACAGAAAGCACCACGCGGGTGAAGCAACTGGTTGACGAGCTGCAGCTCAGCTCGCACGAACAGGCGCAGGGTATCGATCAGATCTCCTCGGCGCTGACGGACCTGGAATCGGTGACACAGCGCACCGCAGCCAGCGCCGAGCAGAGCGCGACGGTCAGTGTGTCGATGTCCGAACAGGCAAGGGTAATGAACGACGTCGTCCGACGCCTGGCAGCGATGGTGGGCGGCGAACAGTCAACCTCAGCAGCTCGCCACCGGTAATTCGTTCCGTGAAAAATGCTCAGCCGCCCGCTGCGGAAATCTTCACAGCGGGCTCTGCGCTTTGTACCCGCTTTCGCCGTAGACGCGATGTGTCGGACCAGTGGCGAAACGCGTGGTGAACGGTTCGATAAACGTCTCTGGGAAGGAATGGCGGCACCAAAACATCCCAGGCACCCACGTTTAGTACCTTTGCCCACAGTCGTGCATCGGCATGCCGGGAAAGCACGATCAATTCGGGTGGTGTCTGTAGCTCTGATGTGAAATCCAGGAGATCTTTCCAGTCTCCGTCAGGCAGGTGAGCCTCACACAGCACTACATTCACGTCTTCGACGGCCAGCGCCGTTCGAGCTTCTTCCAGTGTCCGCGCCGAGCGATGCGTCCAGGCGGAGTGGCTGATTACATTGGACAGGATCACCAGATCCGAGTCAAATGGACTGACGGTCAGAACGCTTACCGATAATCCTGGATCGTTCATGTCAGGGTCCCTCTTCATTAGCATCTCGCATTCCAGCGGCGGAGAACAGTGGTTGCGCACAGTTTATACCCGAACCCGACACATTTCCAGTCCTTTCCTACTTAATTCCGATTATGGGTGCGCAGGCACAGCACGAGTCGCCAGCAAGGCGAGTCTTTTGGCGCACCCATTCCGGGGTGATCACACCCAAAACAAACGCCTCCGCGCCGGTAAACGAACGTCTTTCTTCGAAAACTGTCGAAATAACACACAAGTACTGGGTGGTCGGCTAATGGCCAGAATCTTGCACTCTGTTCTGGCAGAGATTTCAGGAGGCACCCTATGCGCCTGGCGCTACTCACGTCCGTTCTTGTGCTGCAGACCGTTTTCGCAGCTGCCCCAGTCGATCCCAAAACCGAACCCATGCCCACTCCGCTGATGCGGACCGTGGACCCCTACACCGCCAAAGCCGGCTCGGAAATTACCGTCACCGGCGACAACCTCGACAAGAAAATCGTGGCGGAAGTTTATCTGTCCGCCAATGGCAAGAATGCCAAAGTCGAGGTAACCAGCCAGGCGGAAAAGGAACTGAAGTTCAAAGTTCCCCAGAATACAAAAGCTGGTGCGTACCGAATCGTTGTCCTGGTGCGCAGTGTGGAGCCGATCCTCATTGAAGAACCGGTTCGCGTGGTGATCGAAGAGTAGTTTGTTTACCGCCGGGAAGCCGCTCCGGCAGCTTCCCGGCTTAACCGCTTGTCGGCTTAACCGCTTGTCGGCCTAACCGCTTCAGCACCTCTGCTGAAATGGAATATTATAGATCCATGCGACGCAGAGACCTCCTCAGTTACGGAGCCGGTGGTTACTCCCTCGTGGTTCTGGGTGATCAACTCCTCGCTCAGACTCCCGCCCCTGTCTTCCAGCCCACTCAGGCCGACTTCAACAAACTGGTCCCGGCGCGCCCGAACCGGCTGCTCGCCGCTGAACCCCACATGACCGTGGTCGACCTTGAGACCGACGTCTTCGTCGCAGGCGGCGGACTCTCCGGCGTGTGCGCAGCGATCTCGGCCGCCCGCAACGGCTCGAAGGTGGTCCTGGTTCAGGATCGTTCCCGCCTCGGCGGCAACTCGTCGAGCGAAGTGAAAATGCACGTGGTCGGCTCCAGTTGCCACAAGGGTCGACCCGGGTGGCGCGAAACCGGGCTCATCGAAGAGTTCCGCCTCGACGACGCAGCCAATAACCCCCAACGCTGCTGGGAACTTTGGGACCTCCTCCTGTACGACAAAGTCGTGAGCGAGCCCAACATCACGCTGCTGCTGGAAACCGTCCTCTATTCCGCGGAGGTAAAGAACGGCAAAATTCAGCGCGTACTCGCCCGCAGCGATAAGTCCGAGCACATCTACCGCGTCAACGCGAAAATTTTCGTCGACGCCACCGGCGATTCCCGGCTCGGCGTCGAGGCTGGCGCCGAGTACCGCAGCGGCCGCGAGGCCCGTGGCGAGTTCAAAGAATCGCTGGCCCCGGTGAAGGCCGACCAGGAAACGCTCGGCTCCAGCATCCTGTTTACCTCCCAGCTCCACCGCCGTCCGATGCCCTTCACTCCGCCGAAGTGGTCGCGCAAGGTGACCAAAGAGCACCTGAAATTCCGGAAAGTCGGCCCCGAGAACTGGGAGTACGGCTACTGGTGGATCGAGTGGGGCGGCGACCTCGACACCATCCGTCACAATGAGCGCATCCGCTTCGAGCTCCTCTCGATCACGATGGGCGTCTGGGACTACATCAAAAACAGCGGCGATTTCCCCGATGCCGCCAACTGGGCGCTGAACTGGGTCGGCATGATGCCCGGCAAACGCGGCAGCCGCCGTCTGGAAGGCGACCACCTGCTGACGCAAAGCGACCTGCTCACCGGCCGGTTCGACGACGCGGTCGCCATTGGAGGCTGGCCGCTCGACGACCACCCGCCCGGAGGGTTCGACCGTTCGGATCTCCCGCCAAACACCGTAATTCGGCCCGATGAAGTCTTCGACATCCCGTTCCGGTCGATGTACAGCCGCAACGTGTCGAATCTGATGATGGCCGGCCGCAACATCAGCGCCACCCACGCCGCCTTCACTTCGACGCGCGTCATGGGCACCTGCGCGGTGATCGGCCAGGCAGTCGGAACCGCGGCGCAGATCTGCTGCGAACGCGGAATCACGCCTCGACAACTGGCGAAGGATCCGAAGCTCGTGTCGAGCCTGCAACAGAGGCTGATACGCGACGACCAGACCATCAAGAGCGTACGCAATGTGGATCCGGCAGACCTCGCCCGGAACGCGAAGATCACCGCGTCCGCCGAGTTGGGCAACGCGAAAGCGACCCTCGTGGTCGACGGCTGCCTCCGCGACATCCCCGACAAAAAAGGCGAACCGGCCGAACTGCACCACTGGGCCGCCCCGCTGACGGCCGAGGGAGCCTGGCTGGAACTGGCCTGGGACAAGCCGCAGCGCATCAGCCGCGTCCAACTCACGTTCGACAGCGGTCTGAAACGCGAGCTCACGCTCAGCTCATCGGACGGAGTGACGCGCGGAATCGTGCGAGCGCCCCAGCCGGAGACGGTAAGCGACTATACGGTGTCTGTGAAGCAGGACGGCAAGCTGCGGGAAATCGCGAAGGTAAAGGGGAATCATCAGAGGCAGAACCGCCACCGCTTTGAAGCGGTCGAAGCGGTGGCGGTTCGAATTCACGTCACAAAGACGAACGGGGACGACAACGCCCGAATCGTCGAAGTTCGCTGCTACGCCTGATTCCAGGCAGCTTGCAGCGATCAGCCCTTCTTGACGGGCGGCGGCAGTTCACGGGCTTTGCAGTCGGACATAAAGCCCTCACGCCCGTGCGTGCCGTCGCAAAACGGTTTGTTCTGCGCCAGTCCACAGCGGCACAGTGAGATCACCTGACGGCCAGCGAGACCGAAAGTCCCGCCCTCGTAATCGACGATTTCAAAGTCGCCTTCGATCCGGACCGGCCCATTCTTAATAATCGTTACCTTGGTTGCCATCTGTCAGATGGTACCAGAGCCAGGCCGCTATAATGCGTGTCATGCAGCGAGTTACAGGCCTCCTTTTGCTGGCCTCGTTCGGAGTCTGCGCCGCCGACACGGTGTCGCCCGAACTGATTCTCGTGCAGCGCGTGCGCTACCACATGGGGCGCATGCTCACCAGTCTGCCGAACTACACCTGCCTCCAGACCATCGAACGCAGTGAGCGCGTCTCCCCCCGGAAAAAGCCCACCATCAACGACGTCGTACGCATCGAAGTCGCGCTGCTCGACGGCAAGGAACTGTTCTCCTGGCCCGGCACGGGCAGGTTTGTCGACACAGAGATCAGCCAGATGGTGAAGGGCGGCGCGATTGGAACCGGCAGCTTCGGCCTGCATGCCAGGGCCGTCTTCATGGGCGCTTCGGCCAAATATAAGTACGAAGGCACCGAGACCTACAAGGGTCGGAACGCGCACAAATGGACGTTTATAGTGCCGCAGGAGCGAAGCGGCTACCACGTGCGAGACGGCATCAATGAAGCCGTGGTCGGCTACAGCGGAACATTCTGGGTCGACGTGGCCACGCTGGATGCCCTCCGTCTGGAGGTTCACGCCGACGACATCCCGTCCTATATGCGTCTTGCCTCCACCAACGATGCGGTGGAATATCAGCGCGTACGAATCGGCTCCGAAGATTTTCTGCTGCCCGCCAAGTCCGAGCTGAACATGTCGGACCGCAGCGGCAATGACAACACCAACCGCACCACTTTCAGCCAGTGCCGGCAATACTCGGGCGAATCGCGACTCATTGTGGATGAGGATGAGGTCACGGCCGAGGCGGCGGCCGAACCTCGTCAGCCAGAGCGTGTGATGGACGCGCCTCCGGGGCTGATGCTCGAGCTCGCGCTGGAGTCGGAAATCAAGTTCCGCGATGCAGCCGTGGGCGATCCGATAACCGCAATCCTGCAGCGACCCGTGAAGATGGGGAGCGGCGTTGTCATCGCGAAAGGCGCGGTGGTCCACGGACGTGTGACACACATTCGCCGCGGCATGGCCGGCGGTCGATTTCCGACGATTGCCACCGGCGTTCTCCTGACAGAGATGGAAGCTCCAGGCTGGAGAATCCGACTGTCGGCAAAGTTGCAGTCGCTGACAACCGCCAGTCCGGATTACCTCAACTCACGTTTGTCCGGCGTGACGGACAGCGATAGTGAGACCATAACAGGGAGCCTTATATTCGTCAAAGAAGGCACCATGCAACTCCGGCGAGGTCTGCGTATGAACTGGATGACGCGGCCCGTTCGGAATGAGGACCAACAGTGATTCAGTTCGAACTGGAAACAGACCGGAGCCTGTTTCAGGGCGCCATGCAGTTCGCCCAGGCTCAGATCCGCACGTTTGTCGATGAAGAGCCGGACGTTTATCCGATTCACACCGAGTCGGGCCGCTGGAAGCACAGCGATGCCGCATGGTCGGTGTGGTGCGACGGATTCCTCCCGGGCATGATGTGGATTTTTCAAAAGTATGCGGGACCAGGGTCGCCCGAATCGGACCGCTGGATGGATCTGGCGGTGCGCTACTCGAAGCCGCTGGAAGAACGAAAATTCGACCGCGACAGCCACGATCTGGGATTCCTCTTCCTGCCAACCTACCTCCGCTGGTACGGCATCACCGGCAGGCCGGAAGTTCGGCAAACCATGATTCAGGCGGGCCAGACGCTGGCCGAGCGTTTTCAGGACCCCGGTGGATATCTGCGCTCGGTGGCAGCGGATAACTCCATCTACATCGACATCATGATGAACGTGAGCCTGATTTTCTACGCGGCTCGCGAGACCGGGGACCGCGTCCTGCGCGACATCGCGGTGAAGCATTCGCTCACCACGCGCAAGGTGCTGGTGCGCGGCGACGGGTCCGTGGCGCACGAAGGAATCTTCGACATCGAGACAGGCGAGTTCCTGCACCAGACCACGCAGCAGGGCGTACGGGCCGATTCCTGCTGGGCTCGCGGCCTTGCCTGGGCAATCTACGGCTTCACCATTTCTCACGAGTACAGCCGCGACCCGCGCTTCCTCGAGACAGCTGGCGCCTGCGCGGACTTCTTCATCACCCATGCCGGGCCCGACGGGATGCCATCCTGGGACTTCAACGCTCCCGCCGACACCCGCAAGCTCGTCGACACATCGGCAGCCGCCATCACAGCGGCGGCTCTGCTGCGACTCTGCCGCCTCGTATCGGATCCGATGAAGGGGCACTTTTACTTCTCCACCGCCGTGCGCATTCTTCGAACGCTGTGCGACAAGTACCTGGCTAAGGGGACCGACGGCTGGCAGGGCATTGTGAAGGGTGGTGTGTACCACATGCACAAGAACCTGGGCGTGAATGAATCGGTAATCTGGGGCGACTACTACTTCGTGGAAGCGCTCGATATGGCGCTTCGCCAGATGCGCAGCTGAATCGGGACAGGGGACGCCTCTCGGCTCCTCCCCTCCCACACCACCGTACATGCGGGTGGGAGTCTGTCTGGCTGCCTGCCAGCACCCAGCTGTTAATGGAAATTCTCGACCAGCATCAGGTCGCTGCCAGGCAGGCCGTCTATCTGCGAATAAAGCAGATACCGTCCGTCCGGAGAAATGGTGTGACTGCTGGTCAGCGTGTCGGACTTTAGAACCAGCCGGGATGTCCCACTGGCGAACTGGAAGAAGCGGATTTCGGTGGATGGCTTCAAAGCGCGATAGAAAATGCCATCCGGACGGACGGACCAGGCTCCATAAGAGCTGATAACTCCGTCCATCACCCTGATTTCCCCACTGCCGTCCAGACCAGCTTTCCTGATAGCGTTCTCAAAGTCGTAATAGAGAATCTTGTCGTCCTCAGATTCGGCAGGATTGTTTCCCCCGGTCCGGGTGATCTGGACAGCATTTCCCCCACCCGCGGGCGCTCTCCAAACTTCCGACCTCCCGCTTCGGTTCGAGGCGAAGTATATCCACGCGCCGTCTCGAGACCAGTTTGGGCGCGTATTGCTGCCGTCGAATGTCAATTGCTGCTGTTGCCCACCCTGCGCCGCGATCATGAAAATCTGCCACGTGCTGTTTTCCTGGCTGTCAAAAGCGATCCGGCGGCCGTCGGGCGACCATTGCGGACTGCCGGAGGGATTTCGGTTGGTCAGTTGCGTTGCATTGGTGCCATCGGCATCGCATACCCAGATTTCGTCCCCACCGGAACGCGAGGAGCGAAACGCAATTTTTCTGCCGTCCGGTGAGTACTGAGGGCTCGCCTCAAGGCGCGTCGAAGCGATGAACACAGTGGGAGGACGGGCAGCATCGGAGAGGTCCAGTCGCCAAATATTGACATCGCTGGGAATACGGACTTCGTAAACGAGCCGGTTCGAGCGCGGGGAAATCGCCAGACTCCGGGCATTCGCACCCACTGTAAGGCGCACCGGCTTCCCAGACCCGGAGGCGGCGATGCGCCATAAAGCGATTGAGCCGTTCTGTTCGGAGGAGATGACGATTTCCCTTCCATCCCCGGTCCACGCGAGTCCGGGGATCCTCCCGCCCGATGAAGGAAGCCGCTTTAGTTCCCCTGCCGGCTGGAAATCAGGGGTTAGCGCGAGTGTGTAGAGTTCGCCCGTGGCACCGGTTGCAACAGTGCCGTTGACGAGTCGGCCAAAAGCAACAGTTCGGCTGTCCGGGGAGATGGCGGCCACCGTGTCGCCAACGCCCTTGCCCGATGTGAGACGGCGCTTTTCGCCGCTGTCGGCCGACACCACGAACAGCCCAAACGCTTTGCCCGCTTCTGCCACCGAAACCACCAAACGGCGCCCGTCCGGAGTCCAGGTAAGGTTCATGGCCTGGTTGGTTCCAAGCAGCGCTACCTGGCGTTCCCCACCCCCAAGCGGAGGCACGGACCAGATCGAGTACTCTCCGTCCCCACTCCGCCGCACGAACGCAATGGACTTGCCATCTGGTGACCACGCCGGAAAGCGGTCTGACGCTGGATCACTCGTAATTCGCAGAGGCCTGCCGGACCCGATCATCCGGACGTAGATATCGTAGTTATCCCCCTTTTCGCCATTCCAGGCGAAAGCCGTTTGACTGCCGTCCGGGGAAAAAGTGGGGGACTCCTCAAAGCCCGGAGGTTGTCAGCAGCGTTTCCTGGAGCGGTGTCTGCGCATCCCGGCTGCCGTCTGGCCAGAACCAGTACGCTGCACCCGCACCGATCGCCGCGACTACCAGCGTTGCGGCGATCACCCGGCCACGGCTGCGCGGTTTATGCAGAGAACCAGAAACGGCAGTCGCGCCAGAATCAGAATCTTCCTTCAACTCTTCGAGAGCCAGCTTCAGGTCTGCCAGGCTTTGCGACCGGCGTTCGGGATCCTTGCGTAGACACCGCATGACGAGGCGCGTCAGTTCGCGGGGGAGACCTTCCGTGTGCGCTTCCAGCGGCTCCGGATCGCGCGTCCACGGGTCTGGCTTCCGCCTGTTCGGGCGACATATAGGAAGCGGTGCCCAGGATGACGCCTTCCTGGGTGTGGGCAGCGTCCACCGCAATGGTGCGTGTGTGGTCAGACTCGGCAGTTCCGCCGTCTTCAATCAGCTTCGCGAGACCAAAGTCCAGAACCTTGACCACGCCTTTGTCCGACACGATGACGTTGCCGGGTTTCAGGTCGCGATGGACAATACCGGCAGCATGAGCCGCCGCTAACGCATCGGCAATCTGAATGGCGTATTTCAGCGCTTCGTTTACACGAAAGCCTTTCTTCGGAATTAGCTGGTCGAGGGTCTTGCCCGCGATGTACTCCATCGCGATGAAATCCTGTTCGTCGGCCCGGTTGATGTCGTAGATGGTAACGATGTGCGGGTGGTTCAGGGCAGAGGCGGCACGCGCTTCCTGCGCAAACCGGCGGCGACGCTCAGGATCCGTGGTCTTTGCGACCGGCAAAACCTTTAGGGCGACAAAGCGCTCCAGCCGCGGGTCGCGAGCCTTCCACACAACCCCCATGCCGCCTTCCCCGAGCTTTTCAAGAACTTCATAGTGGCCGATTGTAGGCATCTGCTGTCTGTATACAGGTGTCTAAAGATCATACCGAACTCGGCACACCAAAAAAGGGCCGAGCACTGAGGCTCGGCCTTAAAGTTGGGAGTGGATCCCCAGTCAACGCATCTCGCGAATAGTTTACCTGGGAACGGTTGTAGTGGTCGTGGTGGTGGTTGTCTTCGTGCCGATCACGTCGCCAGACACCACCAGTTCGACACGCCGGTTCTGCTGGCGTCCTTCAGAGGTGTCGTTACTCGCCACCGGCTGCGTTTTGCCGAAGCCGCGGGCGCTGATCATGTCCTGCTTCAGGCCCTGCCCCGTCAGGTAATCGCGAACCGCGCCGGCGCGCTGCTCGGACAGCTTCTGATTGAAATCCTCGCTGCCGACGCTGTCCGTGTGGCCTTCCACCTCAATCCGCAAGCCCGGGTGAGCGAGGATAATGCCGCTGACCTTCGCCAGCTTCTCGCGAGTACCCTGACGCAGCGTGTACTTGCCGAAATCAAACAGTACATCCGACAGATTGACGATCAGTCCGCGGGCGCTTTCACGCGTTTCCAGAATCGTATTGAGCTGGTTGCGGATTTGATCGCGAAGTGCCTGCTTTTCCGCTTCCGCGCTCAGACGGCCTCGCTCTGAGGTCTCGGCCGCAGCCTTGGCGGCGGCTGCCTGCTGAGCAAGCAACTGCTGCTGTGCCTGGGCATCCGCGCTGGCCCTCTCGGCTGCCAGGCGAGCCGTGCCCGCCTCAGCGCTGGCCTTCTCGGCTGCCAGGCGAGCGATGTCAGCCTCAGCTTTGGCATTCTGCGCCGCGAGGCGCTCCTGCTCAGCAGTCCGGCGCGACGCCTCGGCCGCGAGAGTCTGTTTTTCGGCCGCCGCACGGCGCTCCGCTTCCAGCTGCTGCTGGCGTCGAGCCTCTTCGGCGCTGGCGCGTTCGGCGGCTTCACGGTCGGCTGCCGACTTCCGCTCCATCCCGAGCCGCTCTTCTTCCATGCGAGTCAAAGTGATGATGCGTGCATCTTCGGAAACCTGCGCGGCTTCCCGAGACACGGTCGAAACCGGCTTCCACTGCTTGCGGCGCTGGTAGTCCTCAGCCTGCGCCAGCAGGTCGACCGCCTTCTTATAGGTATCGGCGGCGTACTTGTCCGCGCCGGTCCATTTCGCAATCTGCACTGCATTGCGCGCTTCGTAAAGGTTGATATTTTTCCAGTAATCCTTCGGCAGCGTCTTCACCGTCGAATCGTTGGGATGGTACACGTAGGAGCCGCGCTTCAGCAGCTCATATTTTGCGTCCACCACTTCGATGCGGCCTTCGGTGTCACTGCGGATAATATTCTCCGCGACAACAACATCACTGGGCTGCGTGACCGCGAAATAGGGCTCGGCAGTAACGATCATGCCGAACGTCTGCATCTCCGTTGTAACTTCCAGCCTGGTCTTGCCATCGGAACCGCCGACGACTTCGCCCAGGTTTTTGGCGCGACCCTCAGGCGTGATCGCCCAGAGCACAAGCGTCAGATACTCGGGACCGAAGGACTTGGGCGATGGCAACTTGCTCAGCTCCACTTCCACCTGGACATAGCCCTTTTTGCCTTCCACTTTGGCGCGGCCTTCCGTCTGTGGTGAGATGGCGGTGCCTTTGAATTCAACGGTGGTCTCACCGCCGCGGAATCGGTAGTTCACAGCTTTGGTAGACCGCGATACAACCGTAACTTTGAAGAGCGGATTTCCCGCATTCTCGACAACGATGTTATTTGTTGTTGGGTTCGGTGCCACCTGCGCACCTAACGAACCTGCCAGGATAAGGGTAGCGACAGCAAATCTTTTCATGCACTCAATCTCCACGGCGAGAGTTAAGTGCAAGTCGGTGGCCGAACTGTATCTGTCTTTAATTCAGTGTGTTACAGGCAGCCGCACGGTCTCGCCCCGGTAAAGAATACCGTTATCCCGCAGCGTGGGTACGATTTCGAGTAAGTTGGACGACAACTACGGCTAATAGGTACATGAATCCACCAATTAGCAGTGTGCCGCGCAGCCCAATATAAATCGCGAGGAAAATGGCGCTCGCCGAACCCAGAACGCTGGACGCGGCGTTTAGAGCCCAGGCCCACCGGACAGATGCCGGATGGCTCTGCTCCAGCCGCGCGAGACCCGTCGGGAACGGCATACCCATGGCGAAGGCGGGCAGCGCGATCATCGCGGCAGTAATCAGGATGCGTGCCGGCAGTGGGAGTCCAATGGCGGCGGCCGAAACGACAGGCGCAAGGAAGGCCAGCACCACAACCAGCCCCGACACAGTGCCCAGTGCCATCATGAGGCGGCGATCATCGCCCATCAACACACGGCGGCTGAAGTAGCTCCCGAGCCCCGAGGAAATCAGCATCGAGAAAATAATCACCGTTAGCGCGTAAACCGGGTGACCCAGCAGCAGCACGAATTTCTGAATCAGTGCCACCTGAATCAGAATGTATCCCACGCCAATGCACACGAAATACAGCAGGAACATCAAAATGCCGCGCTCCCGGGGCAGCCGCGTCCCCAGCACCACGGGCGGCAGCAGCAGGATCACCGCGGTGGCTACAATACTGATGCCCATGAGTCCGAACATCATCGGCACGGCGCGATTGATCTTGTAATCCGCACTCTCCGACGGCCCGCGCAGAAACGCCAGCAGATCCCTGGGCTGCACCGTGTAGAAGAAGAATGGGCGATCGTCGTCCACCGGCGAAATATCGTACGAGTAATTCTCGAGGAATTTCTTCGGATCGCTGGTAGTCAGAAACTCGGTAAACGGGTTCGGGATTTTTTCGTCCGGGATGTAGATGACCTGCATCCCCCCGGCTTTGGCAAACTCGCGAGCCCTGGTCAGATCTTCCGGCGTAAATGGCTTCCGCGAAATCAGCACCGTATCCCGAGCACCCCAGCCCGCGATGATCGCGGCGTTTTCGCGAACCACGATGTAGTGCTTCGCGAAATCCGTCTCACCCAGTTTCTTCAGCGCTTCGTTGCCCAGCGTCAGCAGCCGCAGCGATTCCCGCGGCGGATCGAAGCCCCACCGTGTGAACGTCAGCACCCCATCGTCGGTCAGATGGCTCAGGTAGTCGTAGAACGCGTCGGTGGTGTAGAGATTGTTCTCCGACAACGCAAAGGCGCCCGCCGCGGTGGAAGCCCACGTGTCGACAAGCGTTGCCTGAAGTACCTGGTACTTGTCAGGCGAACGGCGCACGAAGCTGCGGCCGTCTTCCACGTGGATCTTCACATCGGGCCGCTGGTACAGGTGGTTGCTCTGCTCCAGAAACTTCTGCCGCATCACCGTATTCGCGATGATGTTGTTGATCTCGACGCCAGTAATATCCTTGCTGCCTGACGCCAGTGCGCGAGCCACATCCCAGCCGCCGCCCGGTCCAATAATCAGAGTGCGAGCGCCGGGCCGCAGATGGTACGGAAACGCCGGACCCTGCTTCGTCAGACTCTTTGTCTGATCCGCCGTCAGATTGTTGAAATCGAACTTCGCGATGCCCGTCGACGCATCCGCATCGATCACAATCAGCAGCATGTCCGAATCCTTCTCGGGCCTTACCGCGATGCGCGAAAAGCTGTTCCACTTGACGAACAATTCATTGGTCAGCCGCTCGCCCTTGGCGTACGTAACGTCGATAATTTGCCACCGCTGGTTGATCACCACCAGCCCGAACAACAGCAGCGCCAAACCCACACCCATCGCGCGTCCCCGCGAATGTCCGCCGAGGTTGAACCAGACCGCCGACGACGCCGTAAACAAAATGCCCGCAATGATGACCGTGTTCGGTCCACCGAACGTATTCAGAAACGGCACCAGAACCAGACACCCGCCAGCGGCGCCGAGCAGATCGAAGAAGTACACCCGGTCCACGCGCTCAATCGTGTCGGAAATGGCGAGCGACACAATCATGCCCGCAAGCACGAATGGCAACGCGCTGACAAAGTAAATGGCCGCCAGCACCAGATTGGTCGGCTCGTCCCGACTCAGCAGAAACACCAGCGACAACACCGTGACCATGCCCACCGAAGCCGACAGCATTCCGAGCCTGCGGTATACCTCGGGCCGGGGTGCCGCCACCACGTAGGACAGCACGCCTCCCACTCCCAGACCGAACAGCGCGATCGAGATGGCCAGAAACGCGAAGTGGTAGTAGAACACCACCGAAAAGATTCGCGTCAGCGACAACTCGAGGATGAGAGTCGCCATCGTAGTCATGGCGACGCCCACGTATACCTGTGGCCAGTTCAGGCGCTCGCCAGAAGCGGTGGATAAAATGCGTGGCAATCTACCATCGTATGACAGCGCCGGAGAGCGCGTGATAGTGTCGAAACCAAATGCCCGAGACGACCTACAGAGACCGCAGGGCCGTAGCCTGTGAAAATGACCAGGTGCGCGTAACCGTGCTGGTGGAAGGCGGCCACATCGCCGAGATCCTCGATAAAGCCTCCGGCCTGAATCCGCTGTGGACGCCGCCCTGGCCCTCCATCGAGCCCTCGCACTGGAACGCCGAGCATTACCCCGAATACGGAAACGATGCCGAGAGCCGGCTGTTGTCCGGCATCATGGGCCACAACACCTGCATCGATCTGTTCGGCGGGCCATCGGAAACAGAAGCCGCGTCCGGAGTGACCGTACACGGCGAGGCCTCCGTGCTTCCCTACGACCTCCTCGACTCCGACGGTGGCATCGACTGCACCTGCTACATGACCCGCTCCCAACTCGTGTTCCGGCGGTCCATCCGGCTGGACGGCGGGAGGATTCTGTTCCACGAGAGCGTGGAGAATCTGAACCCATGGGACCGGCCGATCGCCTGGCAGCAGCACGTCAGTCTCGGCCCCCCGTTCCTCGAAAACGGCAAAACCCGCTTTGCCCTTCCCGGCACCCGGTCGCTCACTTACGACGGAGACTTCGGCGATCTCTTCTGCCGCGCGATTCAGTTCGACTGGCCTCTGGCTCCGCTCAAGGGCGGTGGCGACTACGATCTCCGGACTTTCACCACTCGCCCTGTGTCGGCAGGCTACACCGCGCATCTCCTCGATCCGGTGTTGGAAAAGGCCGGTTTCCGCGCCTGGTCTCCCGATGGCCAGGTGGTGTTCGGGTATAGGTGGCGGCGGTCCGACTTCCCGTGGCTCGGCATCTGGGAGGAAAATCGGTCGCGCCAGAATACGCCGTGGAATGGGAAGACCATCGCCCGGGGCATGGAGTTCGGTGTGTCGCCACAGCCGGAAACACGCGCCGCGATGATTACTCGTGGTTCGCTGTTCGGCGTCCCGGCGTTCCGCTGGATTCCGTCGCATTCCACCGTTTCGGTCGACTACGAGGCCTTCATCGGCCCCGCCTGAGACACTGAAGGACATATGAAAGTTCTGGTTATCGGCAGCGGCGGGCGCGAGCATGCGCTCGCCTGGAGGCTGTCGCAATCGCCCTCGGTCCGCGAAGTGTTCGTGGCGCCCGGCAACCCTGGATCGGCGCAGGTCGCCACGCGGGTGAGCGCGTCCAGCATTGACGAGTGGCTCGCGTTCGCCCAGGAAAAGGGCGTCGACCTGACGGTGGTCGGCCCGGAGGCGCCGCTGGTGGCCGGAGTGGTCGAC
>JAWXCM010000056.1:0-5899 GCA_034408745.1 Bryobacteraceae bacterium | reverse complement strand
GGCCTGGACGCCAGCCTCTACCAGATTCTACAGATTTTCAGTGTCACTCTTTTTGAGAAAATGCCCCTTTTACAGGTGTTTCAGGAGGCTCTCTCCCAGAAAAAACAGGTCGATAATTCCAAACAGTTGATTCTGTTCGGCTTATAGCCGGACAGCAGTGATGTTGCATATAGCCGAACAGCTCATCGTCCGTCCACGCAGGAAATTTCGATTTCAGAAAATCGCAGATCGAATTGTGCTCGCGCACGAACAGATGATGCAGCATGCTCAGCCCCTCCCACCAGTTGTTGGTGAAAGGCGTATGCTCAACACGCGTATCCGGATTAACAGCCAGCAGCCCATCATCGCGGATCTTCAGCTTCCCGCCTGCAAAGGACCGGTGGCGCGCCGCTAAACTCGCGCCGGCCTGACAGAATCCGGCTGACAACGGCTGGATTCGGGTTCAGCAGGCAGGGCCGCTTCATCTGCAGGAAACCGCCGAGACGAGACAACAGACTGTCGGACATATCTGCCTCCGATCACTCACAACAACCTGATGATCGTATAGCAATCGGTTCAGCTTAGACCAAGATGTAGCTGTTAAGCAGAGCGATACACGGTGTCGCCAAAGTTCGGCCGAACGCGCCGGCTCCACCCGTGAACAGCTGCGTTTGCCCAATAAAACGCCACAATCACCACGATATTCTCAACACGAACACGCAAATCCAGTAACATTGACACTCCATTCCCCATGTGATAAAATACGCCAGACCTGAAACCGAGGTGGTGAATTTATGAAAATAATCGCTCGCCAACAGGCCTGGAATGGGTATTTTCCAGGTCTCTCGAATAGTTACCTGAGGCAAATCGCATCGGCATCGGAGGGACTGTGCTGAAATCCTCCCGCCGAAGTTTTATGAAAGTTGGATTAGCTGGCTCTGCCGCGGGAGCTGCCTGGGCCGCTGACGGCTACCCGGTCCGCGACACCGGGTTCGTCTCGTACGATCCCGCATTCGACGACTTGTTCGTCAACGCACCAAAGCCTCCCGGCTCCCCGAACGTAGCCGGACCGCTGGTGGACCGCATCGCCTCAGGATTCCGTTGGGCCGAAGGGCCCGTCTGGTATGAAGACTCGGTGCTCTTCGTCGACCCCCGGCTGAACTCCATCTTCCGCATTCGCGAGCAGCCCTGGGGCCATGAGTCCACCATCTATGACTACGCCTCGCATTACCCCCTCGACATCCCTCCGCCACAGACCGCGATCGGCTTCGGCCCCAACGGTCTCGGCGTCGACAACCAGGGCCGCCTGCTTGTTGCTGAGCACACGCTGCGCCAAGTAGCCCGGCGCGAGCCCAACGGCACAAAGACCATCCTCGCTTCGCATTGGGAAGGCAAACGACTCAACAGCCCAAATGATTTCGTGGTGCGCCGCTCCGACGGGTCCATCTACTTCACTGACCCCGGGTACGGCATTGACCGGACCCCCGGCCCGAACGGCATGGAGATCGACCGTCAGCTCGACTTTCAGGGTATTTACCGCATCGCCCCGAACGGCGCGCTGCATCTGCACGCAAATAACGCGGTCCGCCCCAACGGCCTGACGCTTTCTCCTGACGAGCGCATTCTTTATGTCGACGACTCAGCCGACGCGCCCAATAAATTTGTGCGCGCCTACGATGTCCAGCCCGACGGCTCGCTCACCAACCACCGCATCTTCGTCGACATGAACGCGTTCCCCGCAGGCGCTCCGGACGGCAACAAGGCAGACGCCAGAGGGAACCTCTGGATCGCCGGTCTCCAGGAGGACCCTG
Source organism: Bryobacteraceae bacterium (assembly GCA_034408745.1). Taxonomy (GTDB): domain Bacteria; phylum Acidobacteriota; class Terriglobia; order Bryobacterales; family Bryobacteraceae; genus JAWXCM01. The sequence goes on along the minus strand of JAWXCM010000056.1, from coordinate 4,109 downwards.
CGGCCCCAATCCGCATGGGCAATGTGCTCGTCTACGATCCCAGCGGAAAGCTGCTCGGCAAGATCCTGCTGCCTGAGCGAGCCCTCAACGTGGGCTTCGGCGGAGCGGACTGGAAAACGCTCTACATCACCGCCACCACCAGCGTCTACCGGGTTAAGACAAAGTACGGCGGTATCCCCCACCCCACCACCCGGACGCAGGGAGCACCGGCAATCAGCGCAAACGGCGTTGTCAACTCCGCGGCCCGCGGATCCGCCATCTCACCGGGTTCCATCGTGGAGATCTATGGAAGCAACCTGGCAATCGCAAGCTGCTCCTCTGCTCAAATCGGTCCCACGCAGCTTTCCTGCAGTCCAACACGCGTGACCGTCGGCGGCCGCGACGCAGCGCTTCTCTACGTCTCGCCCACGCAGATCAACGCGCAGATACCGCCGGACCTCCCACTCGGGGCCGTCAGCCTTGTAGTAATGCAGGGCGGCGCGCAAAGCAACTCCATGTCGTTCATGCTCGCGCGCTGAGCTGCAAAGGGGGGCGTCTTGTGCTTGCACAACCACGCCCGCCTGGCCCATTTCACTTTTCTTACGACAGAATCTCCCACCAAATCAACAACATAAAAATCCGAGCCCCTGAAACGGGACACCCCGTCTGCCATACTTTCTCCCGGGAAGGAGGCAAGCCACCAATGGCCACGCCAGCTCAGATCGCCGCCAATCGCCAGAATGCGACCAAGTCCACCGGACCTGCCACGGAAACCGGAAAACAGAACACCGCCCAGAACGCACAAACTCACGGGATGACATCCGCGAAAGTGCTCGTCGCCGGCGAAGACCCCGAAGAGTACGAGGCCATCCGCCAGAACCTCATCGCGCGCATGGCTCCTCAGGGCGCCTGGGAAACATCGCTTGCCGAAGTCGTGGTCGTCACCCACTGGCGCCACCGTCGCATGCTCCGCTACGAAGCCGCTTTCTGGGACTTCTCCATCGGACTCATCCTCGATGAGGGAGCACACCAGGGCGAGGAGGCCTGCGCCGCCGAGACCCTCCTCAGCAAACGGGCCAGCCCGAAAATCGCCCTGACCCTGCGCTACATCAATTCCGCCCAGCGGGCCTGCACCAAAGCCCTCGAAACTTTCGAAGAAGCGCGCAGCTCCAGGCCAGCCGCCGAACCCCCGAGCCCCGTCTTAATCCCGCCGGCTGTCGACCAGCCCCTGGGAATTGGCTTCGTTTCGCAAATTAGCTCAGCGGCGAGCGTGGGCGCCCGCCTGCCGCACATTAGTGATTCGAAACACCAGCAACAATCACCGCAATCGGAGTTTCGCCGACCTTCAACTGCAGCGCCTGATCCGATTCGCCCTCAGCAGCCACGCCCGGCTTGAACGCCGCCGCATCCTGCTTCCACATGCTCAACACCAAAGGGTGAGGTGTGCCCGAAGCCTTCCGGCTCATCTCCATCAACGCATCAAATGCCGGAGTAGCCTTGGGATCCTTGTCGTTCGCTATCGGCGACAGCACCAGAAAATCGCGCTGTGGAGCAGCACCCTGATGGTCGCCATTCTCCGGATAGAAGCTGAAACGCATCGAATACACGCCAGGCTGGATCGATTGCCCACGCCGGTCCATGTACTTGGCCGGGAATCGCACCACGCCCATCAAAGCACCGTGCGGAAGCTCGGGCATCGTCACGTTCGGAGCCCCGCTCGCCGAACCGCCCGGAAGCGCGCTGACGAACCAGAACTCCATCACCACCTTCGCTCCGTCCTTCACCCGGATGCCGTCTTTTTGCAACACTCCGACAATCGCCGGATCCAGGTCGGAGGGAGCGGCACCGGCGGATTCCGCGGTATGGCCGAATGCCATCCCGGCCACCAGACAGAAAGCAAACGCAAGTCGTCGGGTCATCACATACTTATGATGCCCTGAACCTCCGGAAGGGTTCCCTTGTAACTTTCAGTTCCCGAATTCATACCATCAGGGAACGGAATGCAGCCCGATATTGAAAGTCTTTTCCGGCAATACTCGGCGGACGTCTACCGCTTCGCCCTCTACCTCTCGGGCGATCCGCACGACGCCGAAGACATCACGTCGGAGACTTTCGTCCGCGTCTGGACCGCGCCAGAACAAATCCGCGTCGCAACCGTGAAGGGCTATCTCTTCACCATCGCCCGAAACCTGTACCTGCAGGGTCTGCGCCGAAGTGGCCGCCGAACCGCGGAGCTTGACGAGGCCCTGCCCGACAACAAACCTGGTCCGCTGCACCAAACCGAGGCTCGCGCCGAACTCGACGCCGTGCTCGCCGACTTGCAGCGGCTACCCGAAATCGACCGAACCGCGCTCCTCATGCGAGCCCGGGATCAGGTCCCGTACGAAGACATCGCCCAGGCCCTCGGCATTTCCGTAGCCTCGGCCAAAGTGAAGGTTCACCGAGCCCGGCTCTTACTGCAGAAGCAAAGGAATGCCCATGAAAGTCACGCGTGAAGTCATCCTCGACCTCTTCCCCGTTTATCTCTCCGGTGAGGCGAGCCCAGACACCAAAACGTTGGTGGAAACGTACCTGGCACAGGACGGCGAACTCGCCGCGCAACTCCGCTCGCAGTGGTCGGAAGCCGCCGCCAGCATCCCGCTGCCAGCCGATCTGGAGATGCGATCACTGCGCCGCACCCGGATCGTCGTGAACGTGCGCTCCGGTCTCATGGCCCTCGCCATCTGGTGCACCCTGCTGCCGTTCGCTTTCCGTGTTGGCAAAAACGGCTTCCACTTCCTGCTCTTCGAGTACCAGCCGGCTTACGCCGTCGCTAACCTCTGCGTCGGAATAGCAGGCTGGATCGCCTGGTACATCCTCGGGCGCCGCCTGAAGCTCACTTGATCAGCGGAGCGATTACCCGGTCGAGCTCGGCATCCGTCCACTCGCCCACCTTCACGTTCTTGTGCAGCGACCACCGCTCTTCATGCCGCAGCGTATCGCCGACGCCCACCGTCTCCAGCGGACCCAGCGTCTCCAGCTCCAGAATCTCGGCATTCGTGAACGTCTCCCAGGAGCAGTTATAGTCCGGGTATTGCTTGCCAGCGACTGCCGTGTACTGCTTCACAAACAGGTCCGACCCGAGCAGGTAAGCGCCCCACGTATGCGGATTGAACAGCCCGAGTTTGGTCGGCTGACCCGTAGCCTTCGGATCCTGACGAAGCACCAGGTATTTCTTCAGGAACGTCCACCGCGGGTCGCTCAGATCGCTGAACGCCCACATCACCAGCGGATTAGTCGGAGCCAGGACCTCGGGGTGCTTTCCGCGAGGAGGAAACCCCGTGATCCCATGCCCTCCCGGCGCCATCATCGTCAGAGCCCACGGAGCAAACGTCCACGGCTTCGCGCCTTTATTCGTCAGCCGGTGCTGCACCGTCACCGCCGTGCCCGACGCCGCAAGCTGCACAATGATGGTCTTCTGCAGACCCGTCTCCGGCTCCACCGGCTGTACCAGCCCGATGCCGTCCTGCCTGACTTCCACCAGCACCGGCGCGTTATCCAGCGCATACGTGAGCTGCGAATCTTCCGGAGCGAACCAGATCCGGTGTCCGCCGCGAGGCATCCACTCGCGCTCCGCGCTCTTGCCCATCTGATCGGCGAATTCCTTGAACAGGTTCTGCCCGCCGACAAACCCGAACCGCATTACGCGCGGACCGACGTCCGTCGTAACAATCAGCTCAACCTCGCCGTTGCTGATGCGATAGCAATTCGGCCAGCCCTTGTATTCCGTCTTCTCAACCGTCACTGCAGCACCGCCATTACGCGAAATGATCCCATCCCCTCACCTCAAGTGGAAACCCGGACGGGACGATATCACCGATACGGATCCCTGGCAGCCCCTCGGGCCCTGTGTAGAGCAGTTCGTAGTCCTCGCCGCCATGCAGCGCCTGATCCTCAGTAGCACCAACCGCCACCGGAACCGTGTCGAGCCGAACGCCAACTCCCGACGCCTCGCACAGCCGCTTCAGGTCGATGGAGAGTCCGTCGCTCAAGTCCATGCAGGCCGTAGCCCGTCCCCGCAGCTTCTTACCGAAAGCAATCCGAGGCTCCGGCACATCGCGATACCCCCGCGCCGCCGCCCCACCCAAAGG